>JAISWZ010000397.1 GCA_031270945.1 Clostridiales bacterium
CCCCTATCCTTTGTAACCATTTCAGGACTTGGACAATATACTGTTATTGTAAACGAAGTGAGACATGCCAATGCAAACACGCGGGCATGCCTTTGATAAAAGCATCGGGAAGGACGGAAGAGAATGGCAAAAACGGAACCCGGCCTGAACTTCGAGTGGTATTCGATAGCGAGGGAAATTCAGGCGTTCTTTGTGAAGGACAAGGAGGTTAGAGCGAGCGATATCAAAGATGGCACCTATGAAATCACCTTAAGGGTATGCAGTCGCAGGAAGGCGGCGGCGCTTGCCAGCGTCATGAAGCTCGAATACGACTTCGGCGGAATAACGGGAAGGCTCTACATCGAGGATGACTGCGGCTACGAGTACAGGCCGAGAGCGGTCAGAAACTTGAGAGACCTTCGGGAACTGGTCCAGACAGCATTCCACGGAAACAGCCGCGTTGTTGGCTGCGAGATCGGCTACTTCCTCTCAGGGGACGCGGTGGCTGTGATCTGCGAGAAGGCTCTGATCCAGTACTACAACAACGATATTTCGGACCCTTATGAAAATGCAAACATGCCGGTGGCAGACGTCTTGCGGGACATCATATCCGACAGAGTTGAGGGCGGCTGGGAGCTGAAGACTACCACCAAGCTTTCAAGGGACGTCAAATAGGCGCAAACGGCTTGCGCCACCAGGCTTTGCTTGAACTGCGCAACTGACGCATGAAAATGCGTGTAGGCAAGCAAGCTTGACGAGCTCGCAATAAATTTTTATTTAAAAAGACAAAAGGAGAGGGCGCAGCCCTCTCCTTTTGTCTTGGTTTGGTTTTTGTTTTTTGGGTTTTGTTTTTCGGTTTTGGTCTTGGGGTTTTGGTCTTATTGCTTTTTCACCTTGATTTTAGGCCTTTTCTATAAACTTTAACGCCTTTGTCTTAACTTTAAGCCTTGCATGCTATTTCGCCCTGCCTATGCTGGAAATAACGCTAACTATCGTCTGCTAAGCTCTCACAGCTTCACTCCACGCTATGCCAAGTGCCATCCCGTCCGCTAGCCAAGCAAGCTTCCGCCAGCTTCATGATATTTAGGCCGTCCTCGAAAGTGGCAACATTTGGGCTGGAAGTGTCGCTCAAGATCATTTCATAGAAATCGGAGATTGCGTTAGAAAGCGCGTCAGCCCAAGCTTGGCTATGACCGGCTGGCAAGGATGAACGCTTGCCCTGTGCGCTGGGCCAGGCGCTGTCGGCGTAGAGAGTCTCTTCGCCTCCGTCTCTGCGGCCTATTACCAGCCTGTCGGCAGCCTGCTGCTGCCAGCGCATGGAATAGTTTTCGCAGTCAACGGAAAGCGCTATATGGTTCTTGTACCCGCCGCTGACTTGAGAGATGATTGCGTTTGCCAGAAGACCGTCTTCAAATCGAAGAGAGAGCGACGCTCCGTCATCGCTTGAGATGTCAATGGGCTTGTCCCCATTCAGGCGTTTTTGCCATGAGGTGAATAGGCTGGCATTAACTTTGAC
The DNA here is from genome assembly GCA_031270945.1 of Clostridiales bacterium. Lineage (GTDB taxonomy): Bacteria > Bacillota > Clostridia > Lachnospirales > WQUN01 > JAISWZ01. The sequence continues at coordinate 1,496 of JAISWZ010000397.1, forward strand.
AATGCGCTTGCCATAAATAAATTGGGCTAGATCCAGCCAATGGGAGCCTATGTCAGCAAGGGATCTGGGGCCTTTGGTTTCAAGTCGCCAGTTGTAATCGGTTTCACGGGAGAGCCAATCCTGCAAGTAAGAGCCATGTATTACGAAAACGCGTCCAGAGCTGGTTTTGAGGCGGTTGCGCATTTCCTGAACGCAAATATTTCCTCTGTAGTTGAAGTTTACTGCGTTTTTGACTTTTTTAGCTTTTGCCAGGGAAACCAGCGCCTCTCCTTCGGAGACGGTTTCAGCCAGCGGCTTCTCGCCATAGACATGAAGCCCGCGAGATAGCGCGGCCTCGCTTACGGCGTGATGCAGGAAGTTAGGGGTGCAGTTGTGAAGCACGTCTAGCTCCAGTTCCTCAAGCATGCGCTTGTAGTCCGTGTATCCACGGACATCCCCTAGCGCGGAGAGTCCGCGCGAGAGGGATTGCGCATTGCTGTCCGCCAGCGCCACAAGGGTTGCTTGCGGATGCCTGATAACGGCATCCGCATGGCGCATCCCTATAAGGCCAGCTCCAACAATGGCAACGCGCAACTTCCTCATAGCCTCACATCCTAAGAAACGCTTGTGCATGTTTTGAAATTTGGTTTTTCTTGAGAACACTGAAAGGATAGTTATAACAGCAAAACCTATCATGTCCTCAAGCGCTTTAGTGAAAAGTGAGAGCCTTATCACTAAAGTGCGATAGGTAGTATTAGAAACATGCACTATCCCCTAAGTTTATACGAAACGAAAGCAAAACGCAAGCTGTCTGGCGACCAGGAGTTTACGTTGATCGTGCCTTGCCCGCCGAAAAGTTTGACAAGTGTCTCGCTTTTGCCGCCATTGGCGGGCATCAAGCGGATCTCAACAAATTTGTTAGGCGGATGCATTCCTGGCGCCACGTCGCCCTTGCTGTAGGATATGTAAGCTACATGCTGGCTGTCAGGCGAAATGTGGGGGAACCAGTCGTTGGAATCGCTAATAGAAACGCGCTCCGGATCAGAGCCGTCTTGCGACATGCGCCAGACCTGCATCAGGCCGCTTCTGGTGGAATTGAACCAAATGAAGTTTCCGCAGGGAGAATACTCAGGCCCGTCGTCCAGGCCGGGAATGTTGGTGAGCTGGGTTTCAGTTCCGCCTATGGCGGGGATTGTATATATGTCAAACTGTCCGTTGCGCTCCGCGCAATAAGCTAGGGTTTTGCCGTCAGGCGACCAGCCGTGAAGGTAGCTTGGGCCTATTGGAGTTATAAGGCGGGGATCTCCGCCAGCCAGGGGGAGGGTGTAGATGCGGGACAAGCCGTCTTCCCAGGTTCCATGGCTTACAGCGATGGACTGTCCGTCTGAGGAAAGCACGTGGTCATTGTTGCAGGCGTTGGCTATGCCTGTATAAATCTCTTTCTCAATTCCTGAGGCCAGATGAAAGGAGGACAGGCGGCCCTGGCAGTTGAAGACAAGGCTAACTCCGTCTTTGGTCCAGTTGGGCGCTTCTATCAAGCCGGGATATTCTTTGACTACGCGGCGGGTGCCGCTTTTGATCTCATAGATCTCCAAGACGCTGGTTACGCCACGATCCTCGCTGTAACTCTTGCGTTGGGCAATAGGTATGACTTTCATTTTAGCGCTCCTTGATGCATAACATTGCGCTATGCGATTGGCTTTATGTTAAGGTTGACGCCCAGGGCGTCTTCGAGGTCGGCGATAGTCCAGCTGCTTCCTGGGTAATAGCCCACAGTGCGCATCTGAACCCCCTTTTCTTCTAGCTCGGATACGATGGCGTCTCTTCTGTCCCCTACCTGGAACCCCAAGTGGTGGACCCCATTTCCGTGCTTATCCAAGAACTCCCGGAATGTGCTGGGATTCTCGTCAGGCTCATGAAGCTCTATTATGAACTGGCCTACAGGGATATTGGCTAATTTCAGCCCGTAATGGGTGGGGTTGCCGCGATAGGTGAGATCGGGATTGTCTCTTGGCGGATCGTATCTTATCTCAGGCTTAGGTACGCCAAAGAGTTCGGCCCAGGTGGACGCCGCTTTTTCAATGTCGCTGACGACAATGGCTATCTGGATGAAGCCGTCGAAGCCGATGGGATTGTTCATGAATTCAACTCCTGTAGTTGATTTAAAAGCTATGCCTGGCGCGAAAGCTTTGTTTTCACGCCAGGGGCTTTTATATTATATCCTATTATATTAAGTGCATATCCCAAAATTCCGAAATGGCGCCGGATAGCGTTTGCCCGATGTTCATGGGCAAATCGCCAAAATCCTGGCGAATGCTTAAACTAGTTTGCTCGGGATTTTGCGAGCAAACATCCGAATTTTTCCGGCGCCTCGGATATAATTTTGGGATATGCTTTAAACAAATCAGCCTTTTACGCTTCCAAGTACCAATCCAGTCGTGAAATGCTTCTGCAGGAAGGGGTATGCCAGCATAATCGGGATCATGGCAAGGAAAAGCTGGGCGGCGCTGGTTGTGCGAGCGTTTACTAATCCTAAGTAGACGGCCAGGTTGCTGCTGACGTTGGTGACGTTTCTGAAAAATGACTCAGGGTTTATTATGACTGTGCGCAAGTAGGTCTGAAGCGGGTACTTGTCAACTGTGCTCATGTACATCATTCCGTCGTACCAGCTGTTCCAGTGGCCAACAAATGAGAAGAGGGTAACCGTGGCCAGGGTTGGGGCGCAGAGCGGGAGGATAACCTTAATAAGCGTCTGGACATGGTTGGCGCCGTCTATATAGGCGGCTTCCTCCAGCTCTTTTGGCAATCCCCTGATGTAGTTCATGACAACAAGCATGCTGAAAACCGGAAGCGCGCCAGGCAGTATAAGCGCCCAGATGGAGTTCATGAGGCCCGTGTAGTAAACGACCAAGTAGCCAGGAATGAGGCCTGGGGAGAACAGGATTGTGACTACGTAAAACCAGGAAAAGAAACCCCTGGCGCGAAACTCGCTTTTTGTCTTTGAAAGCGGGTAGGCGGTGAGAATTATCAAAATAAGGTTGACAACGACGCCAATGGCTGTCCGCTCAAGGGAGATCAAAAGCGAGCGGAGGAAGGCGGGCTGGCTTAGGATAAAGGAGTAAGCTGCGGTATTGAAGCCCACAGGCCAGAATCCAACGCGGCGTTCCGTGACTGCGATCTTGTCGGAAAACGAAATTGCCAGGACGTTAATGAAAGGCAGAATGCACAGAAGCGACAGCGTGGTCAGGATCAGGTAGTTAAACGCCATAAAAACCTTGCGGCTAGTCGATGTTTTAATTTTCATTCTAGGCACCTCAGTAAATCCTGTAGCCCGCCAAGCGGTCGGCCAGGTGATAGGAAACCAGGACGAACAGGAGGGAGATCGCGGACTTGAACAGCCCGGCGGCGGTAGCCAAAGCGAATTGGGCGCTTTCTATGCCCAGGCGGTAGACGAAGGTGTCAAGTATGTCTCCTGTCTCATAGACAGCGGCGCTATACATGTTGTAGATCTGGTCAAACCCGCCGTTGAGGACGTTGCCCATGCTGAGCACGGTCATTAGAGCCACAAGGCTGGCTATGCCAGGAAGGGTGACGTTAAGCGTCTGCTGCCAGCGGTTCGCGCCGTCTATCTCAGCCGCCTCATACAAAGCCGGATCTATGCTTGTAAGGCCGGACAGGTATATGACAGAGCCAAACCCGAACCCTTTCCAGATTTCCGTGACAACCATCGTAATTGGAAACCAGAACTTGTCGCCAAGAAAGAAGATAGGCGCAACTCCCATGTTGCCAAGCACCGTATTCACAATGCCTGAGCTAGGGGACAGGATATCCATGAAGACGCCAGCCAGCACGATCCATGACAGGAAGTTTGGAAGGTAGACAAGGGTCTGGAATCCGCGCTTGACAAACTTTCCGCGAAGCTCATTCAAAAGCAGCGCGAACACCACAGGGACGATGATCCCTCCGCCCATTTTCCAAAGCGAGATTGTTATGGTGTTTCGTATGACCGTCCAGATGCTTGGCATCGAAAAGAGGTTTACGAAATTTGAGAACCCTATGAAATCTGAGCCAAACAAGCCTTTGGCTGGGCTGAACTTCTGAAACGCTATGGTTACTCCAGCCATCGCTCCGTAGCTGTACACCAAAACCAGCACAAACGACGGCACAATCATAATGTACAGCGGCAGCTCCCGCAACAGTCTATCCCAGTTTCTGCGCCGCGTTTTGCCCATTTTGCCCCGCCTTCTTTCTGGTGCTATTTTTTGATTTTTTGTTTTAAAAATTTGAAATCGGTTGCAAAAGCTTACGGCAAACGCCAAAAAAGATCTTGGAAAGCCGAGAAGCGCCATTTTTGGCCTTAAGCTTCATTCTATCGAGATTTTCTTTATTTAAAACCCATAAAAACGCTTTCACTGGCCGGGCAAGCCCGGCCAGTGAAAGGAGCAAGCTTTGGGTTTAGGGTTAGAATTTAAGGTTTAAGAGTTAAAAAATAATTTTTCGGTTTGGGAAAGCCTTTTTATATTTTAATCATAACCCTCCGCGCGCCTTCCTAAGGGTCATTGTGGAATTTTCTTATCGTTGCCCGCCTCAGAAGCCAGTCGGGCCGCTCCCGCTAACGATAATAAAATTCTAAATCATACCATTCGTCAGTATGGATCAATCTATGCGTTACTTGTTCTTGCTATGCGTTGTTTTTCTTGCTTTGTGTTACGGCTGTTGCTATTCGTTACTTGCTCTTGCTATTCGTTACATGCTATTACTATTCGTTACTTGTCTTGCCATGCGTTACTTGCCTTTCCTTAACTTTTCAGCCCTTTACTAAGATATTAGCTATTCGGGTAAAGAACTTCCATCTCATCCAACGTCTGCTGGCCGCCGGCTTTGAGCCAATCCGCAACGAAGGTGTCGAAGCTGTCAAGCGGCTTGTTCCCTAGAATAATGTCAGTGAATGATGTCTCTAGAAGAGTCTGAAGGACTGAAGAGTTTTGCAGCCAGATTTCCGGTCTCTCTGTGGACATGATGTTTGTCACCAAGGCGCCTGCGGGCCGGTATACGTTTAGCGCTATGTTCATTGAGCCGCCTGCGCCTTCCTTGAACATCTGGCCCCAGGTGCCGTAGGCGTTCGCGTCATGGTTCGCGCCACTTTCGAAGTCAAGCACGTACTGGTAGTTCTGCCTTGCGACTCCGGCGATGTCCTTTCCGCCATCTTCAATGGCCTGCCATATTGCCGGGGCGTGAAGCTCTGTGGGGATGCCGATGTAGATCGGGCAGAGCCTGTATTGCTCGTCTGACCAATATTTCAAGAAATCGTCCTGATCTGTGAATTCTATAGCGACCTTATTGTAAAGGTTCAAAATCTTCATAAGAGCTTCTGGGTTTTTGCAGCTTTTGCTTATGACGAAAATCTCTCCGCCTATGTTGCTCTCGATGCCCATCTTATAGGGGCGGCCTGGCACTGTTGGGACCGGGTACGGCCTGGTGATAACTCCGTCTTTCTCAAAGCTGTAGTTGAATGGATGCCATGTGCCCCAGTTCATGTGGTACATCATCCCGTACTTGCCTTCGCTGATGTCGGCTTCCATGTTGCTGGTGTCCTTGGTTATGAACTCTGGATCGATAAGCCCTTCCTCGTACATCTGGCGGGCTACGGCAAGAGTCTCTTTCATGCCTGGCTGGATGTAAGGGAAGGTGATCTTTCCGTCATCGCCGCGATAGAACACGCCAGTGGCGTTGTAGCCAGGAACTCCATACGCGCTGGTAAGGCCAAGCAATGTTCCGTAGTTGCTCAGAACCAGCTGCTTGTGAAGAGCGAACCCGTAAGTGTCGTTCAATCCATCCTTGTCAGGGTCTTCAAACGTGAATTTTCTTGCTAGCTCAATCATCTCGTCAACAGTTGTTGGAGGCTTTGAATTCGTGTTCGCCAGCCAGTCATCGCGGATCCAGAGATAGGCGGCTTGATGGAACTTGTCGTCAATGTAAGGGAACCCGTAAAGCCGTCCGTCTACTGACGCTCCGGTGAAGCAGTCCGGATACAGCTCTTTGTAATTCTTTACGCTCTCGCCTGCGTACTGGTCAAACACGTCCGTGATGTCCGCTAGGTACCCAGCCTCTTGAGCCTGGCGGAACCAGCTAACGTCACCCCAGCGCATGACGTCCGGCAGATCCCCTGTCGCTAAAAGCGCGTTCACCTTGTTTCTGTAAGCGTCAGTCGTGATGTCCGCTGAAAACGCAACTTTCAGGTCTATGTTAAGTTCGTCC
>JAISWZ010000434.1 GCA_031270945.1 Clostridiales bacterium
AAGATCTTGAATCGGAATGCGGCCCGTCGTACGCGCTGCCGGCGCTCAGCGCTACATTCCATTATGCCACACATCGATTCAAAAGCCAATAAGTGCATATCGCAAAATTCCATAAAAGGCGCGGGGTAGCGTTTGCCCAAGGGCAAATCGCCAGATTGGCAGGAAGAATGGCTTGGGGCTTGGTTAAAGTTAAATGTGCAAATATTGGCATTTAGTAGAGAAAAATTGCGTGCGTGCTAAGAAAGCGTGTTTAGATCTGTTGCTGCGCGTTCTTAGGAAATTATTTTGGATATGCTTTAACTATAGTACACTGAATATCAGCATGTGTCAACAGGCAAGCAATTCAGGAAAACTCAGGAAACGTCATTCTATAGACAACTAGCCTGGTGAGAAATCGATATGAACTGTGACTCTAAGAGATTTAAAGGATTATGACTGAAAGCGAAAATTAAGACGGCGAGACATAAAATTAATACAATCATGTCGAAAATAACAACTTAAAGTCGAATTTTTTTGCGATATTCATCAATTGGGATGAAAAGTAATGAGAACATGCAGTTAGAGTATTATTTTTCTCATCCCTGTTTACATGGCATTTCAAGTGATGTAACCTGACATATAATTAGATTGAAAGGATAATAACATGTTCAAGAACTTTGACATCATGATATGAAACGCGGGTTGAAATGTTGAGAGGATTTTGAGACTTAATAGTTAGAAGTTTATAACCACTAGATGCATATCCCGAAATTCCATAAAAGGCGCGGGGAAAAGGTGGCGATGCTTAAAAGCAGAGTTTTAACGATATGATTCTGCCGTAACAACCATCGACCCCGCAAGCAAAAATGGCTTGAACTCAAGGTTTGACTGAAAAACAGGCTTTAATCAAAGCCTTGATTTCATGGCATTTATGAAGTTTTTAGGGAGAATCACGTTATTGGTTTAGTCAAAATCTTACCTTTATAGTACTTAGTGCGCTTTGCGGCAGGAGTATAGAATGTGGTGATGTGGAATTTTCTATATAATTATTAATGTTTTTCACAGAGGCCCGGAATGGATTATTTAGTTGCATATTTATGTATTTTCTTTGCATGCTTTCCATACATAAAGCTTTCATTTCTGAATACTGATACTGATATACAATTGTATGCATTTATTCTCTGCTTGTTGTTTTTGATATTATATGCATTTAAGAAGAAAAATATAAAGATAAGCAAAGATTTGTTTAATTACGAAATATACTGTCTGATATTAAATATTTTTCTTTTAATGTCTGGCGTTTATTATATAATATCAGATAGATTCTTAGCGTTTAGATCGCATTTTTCGTACGTTACGATTTTAGTATTACCGATAGCATTCTTTTTCGTTTTTAGAGAAATCAGTTTGAAAAATATAGCAAGAGTTCTATTTGCATCTTATATTATATATATTGTAATTGGAGTAATTCAATTAGTTACACCTGATTTCTTGGTAAATTTATTAAATAGAGCAACGAATGAAGGCGGACGAGGTAGTATTTCGTTAGCCAACGAACCTACATATTTTTCCATACAACTCATTTTGATTAGTTTAATGCTGTTATTGATAGATTACGAAAAGTACAAATTTGTTATGATAGTTGATTTGTTGGTTTCATTAGCTATAGCTCAGACTATGAATGGATTTGTTTTTTCTGTTTGCTTTTTTTGTGTATTTACAAATTGGCAAAAAAAAGACTTGAGGTTTATAGCGCTATATGTTTCTCTGGCAATAGGTTTAATGTACTTTGCTATTATGCTCTATATAAGATTTAGCCCCAATTCAAGGTTTGCATTTCTATTTACTAACATGGTAAGATATCCAAATTTAATAATTGAAATGGATAGCAGTTTCCGATCAAGAATTGTTAATTTCACACGTCAAATTGAAGAGTTTATAAAGAATTATATGATGCCAAATGGAATTTACGGAAGTTATATATCAATGTTAAGCGGTCTCCTTTATGAAATAGGCATCTTAAGTTTCCCGATTTTCTATTTTATAATTAAGGTTTGCAAATCCAGAAAGAGATACCTAATTATAATTTTAATCTTGAGTTTGAGTTCTTTGAATTTAACAAATCCAACCTTTAACATGCTACTTGGGTTTTTGTTTTTTAAATCAAATAACGAAAGATTAGAAGACGTAAGTCTGCTTGAAAAACTCTAATGCCTGGCGCTGTCGGCATAGGCAAGATTGCTCTAATGGCTTAAAGCTCTGTGGACTAACGGGCATGGGGCTTCAGCAAGGTGGAAGCAATAACTTGTACAAGGAAGTAGCGCCCTGTTATGCACTAAGTCTATTCGAGGTAAATGGTATGCAGGATAAGGAACTTCAAGCATTAGACAAAATCAGTGCACACAAGGATTTGCTGGATTTTAGTGAAGTATTCCGATTGATTAAGTCGGATTATTATAGATATTGGGGATGCTACCCAGGTCTTTTTAAAATTCTATTAAATGCGATTTTGAAACCACTTGTTTCACCTGCTTGCGTGGGTTTTTCCTTTTTCTTTTGGCACAGAATGAATAAATGCAAGTCACCGGTTGTATCAATGATAGGCAAATTTCAAGTCAAGAGATACAACTTGAAATTCGGTATAGACATTTCTTGCTCAACTAAATTTGGATATGGAGTTTATCTTGCGCATCCAACAGCGGGATTGGTAATCCGCGGAATGGCTGTTATCGGAAATAACTTTTCTTGTCTGCACGGAGTAACGATAGGTTCCAATGGAAAAGGGGATGGAGTGACTGTTATAGGCGATAATGTTTATGTTGGAGCAAATGCATGCGTTATTGGGTGCATAAACATAGGAAACAATGTTACTGTTGGCGCAGGAGCGATAGTTACTAAAGATGTGCCGGATAATGCAACGGTTGCAGGAAATCCGGCAAGAATATTGAATTATGTCAATATAGGAAAGTTGATTCTCAATCCGGTTACAACTAAATAGTAAGTACACATAATAAATAATTCAATTTATCCTATTAAATTTTTTTATCGTAAAAAGTAGCATCTATGCTTTAAATAATACAAACATATAAACGTTGATAACGTTGATACAAGACTAAGCGGGGCTATGCCATATGAACTATATAGTTTTCGGTGGTTCGGGATTTATAGGATATCACCTCTTAAAGCTAATAAGGGAAGACTGCATTGGATCAAACGATGAAATATATGCGCCAGACATATCTATGCCTGAGTCGGCTACGGATCGCATCGAAGGTGTCAAATATGTCTACTGCGATGTCCGAAACCCAATCAGCCTAAAAGGATTTGTTCCAACGCCCCAAGACATCATATTCAATTTTGCGGCCATCCACCGCACTCCGGGGCACACTGACCACGAGTACTTTGAGACGAACATTCTCGGCGCTGATAACGTGACAGCGTTTGCCCAAAGCTGCGGTATCGAGAGTATTCTCTTCACGAGTTCAATCGCCCCATATGGAGCTGGGGAGGATTTGAAGCTTGAGGACTCTCTTCCGACTCCCAATACGCCCTATGGAATCAGCAAGCTGGTTGCTGAGAAGATTCATGCTGCATGGCAGACTGCCGACAAGAGCCGACGCCTAACAATTCTTAGGCCAGGAGTGGTGTTCGGGAAAGGCGAGAGAGGAAACTTCACAAGGATGTACCAGGGGATAAAGGGGCGCTACTTCTTCTATGCCGGACGCAGAGACACAGTAAAGGCATGCGTGTACGTCAAGGATCTGACGGGCTTCATGAAATATCTAATGATTGACAACGACTTCCCCGGAGTTGGCCTTTTTAACTGCACCTATCAACCAGCGCCTACAGTGGATGAGATTTGTGAAGCGATAAAGCGGGTTACCGGTCTTGAACGAAGAACTCTTACCATTCCCGCTTTGGCTTTAAAAGCCGCAGCTGTCTGTGCCGCCCCCTTTGGCGGCGAAAAGCTCGGACTGCATCCTGACAGGGTTGGAAAGCTGATGGCTTCTACGAATGTAAGCGGCAAAAGGCTAGAAGAATGCGAATATAGAATGAGGTACACTTTGGAAGATGCCCTTTCCGACTGGCTTATGGACTGTGGAGGGCGGTGCCTGGAGTGATCCTTGCTCTCCATGAATAAGAGGGGGACAGCTGTTAGATGGATTTGCGGATCATAGTCGTAGCCCATAAGAGTTATCGCATGCCGGAGGATCCCATGTACCTGCCGCTCCATGTCGGACGGGCCGGAATGGCAGATATCGGATACGTGGGGGATGACACGGGTGAGAGCATCTCGGAGAAGAACGCGAACTACTGCGAGCTCACAGGATTGTATTGGGCATGGAAAAACCTTAGGGCAGAGGCGGTAGGTCTGGCTCACTACAGGAGACACTTCACTCTAGATGGCGTAGCCGCGCGCGGATTGAAAGGGAAATGGGACTGTGTGCTCACCTCGGAGCAAGCCTACGCTCTGCTGCAGAAATCTGAAATCGTATTACCGGGCAAACGCAAACATTATATTGAAAACAATTACGACCACTATGTGCATGCCCATAAGAGAGAAGCAATTGAAGCGGCCGCCATATGCGTAAAAGGGATGTCGCCAGCCTACTCAGATGCTTGGGACAGGGTTATGGAGCGCACATGGGCGCATCTCTTTAATATGTTCATCATGAGATACGATAGGTTTAACGAGTACTGCGAATGGCTTTTTGGCATTTTAGGATGCATTGAAGGAATGATCGACACTTCGCTATACACTGGAAGGGAGGCCAGGGTATTCGGGTTTGTGTCGGAAAGGCTGTTGGATGTGTGGATTGAGGCAAACAGGCTCCCCTACACAGAGGCTAGCGTGATGTATATGGAAAGCCAGAATTGGGCTGTGAAGATCGGCGCTTTCCTTGGAAGAAAAGCAAGGGCGGAACTGGAGAACTTACGGTTTGGACAGTCGAGATAGGTTGAGTTATGCGGTTTTTTTTGAGCCATAGGCCGTCTTTATTGTAAAAATCTGAGCATTGTAGCTTTAGACCGCAATTCGATACATAGGTGGATTCACATGCCGATAGTATTCTATATAATTGTGCTATCAATAGCATTGATTGATTACATAACCAACAAAAGCATTATAAGTCCGGTATTTATATTTTGTGCTGTGTGGACATTTATATGCACTTTGGCGTTCTTGTCATTGTTCAATCTTAAGGATTACTCGATTTATGCAGTGATTTTGATTTTATGCGGTGTAGTCAGCTTTGCCCTTGGAGGTTTTCTAGCAAGACTAATTAAGAGCAATAACAGCAATAAACTCAATTATTGCGATAATCGAGATGATATCCAAACATCTAACAATTTGCCAGAACTGAATATGACATTCCTCAATGCGGTTCTTGCATTGGTTTGCATAGGAAGTTTTGCGTCTCTATATTATTCGTTAAATGCATTCTTGGATGGTTATACATACATGGTAGTAAGGGGTAGTCTTCTGAATTATAATGATGCACAGATCATTGACAATAGAATCATAAGCTATTTCATCATGTATTTCGTTGGGCCCGCTCAAGTTGTTCTGTTGCCGTTGGCAATTCTTTTTACATTTAACAAGACGAGAAAAAGGTTCAGTCTTATCGTTTATCTGTGCGTTGTTTCAGGAATAATATCGAGCGGCGGCAGAATCACGCTTCTTTACAGCATTGCGCAAATGATTGCGGTTGCGTTCTATTTCAAGGTGAATATATCGAAGAAGGCAAAGCGCAATATAGTAATAGCGTCAATTGCCCTTTTAATAGCTATTATAATCTTGACTAATTTACGTACGAGATCGGGATTGTGGTTCTCAATATACTCCTATTTCTCGGCACCAGTCGTAATGCTGTCTGAGTATATGAGAGTAGCGGATAGCATGAAAATCCAAACATTTGGAGGAGCTACCTTATATCCCTTTATGTACATTGCAAACGCGGTAACTGACGTTTTAGGCATGAATATCAAATACTTAAATAACCTCGTTTATTATGTTGGCTTGCCGCAACGGCAGTGGATTGAGCTTTTTCCTGGTAGAGCATACAATGCTTTCTGCTCGATGTTTTACTTCTTTTATTTGGATTTCAGATATGTAGGCGTAATTGTTGTTTCGTTCATCTATGGCGGGGTAACCTCGTATGTCTATAAAAAGTCTTTCAAAGAAAGAAGCCAGAAATATCTGCTTTGGTACTTGCTGTTGCTTCAGACAATCGTGGCGTCTTTTACGATATGGCAATTAGGAAACACGAAGTTCTTTGTCAGCATTCTAATACTGCTTGTATCGGGGATAAAAATGAAAAAGGAAAAACCCGTATCGGATCCTTCACGTCAGAAAAATGCAAAAAAGTTGCATTAACCAACATGAATATAGATAAGGTTAAAAATTGAGGAATCATAACATATGGATGAACCATTAATCAATATAATCGTTCCAGTCTATGGGGTGGAGAAGTATCTTCACAAGTGCGTAGACAGCATATTGACGCAGACATACAAAAATATCAGAGTCATACTTGTCGATGACGGCTCGCATGATAAATGCCCTCAAATATGTGATGAATACACTGCTATAGATGGGCGAGTAACTGTCATCCATCGCGGAAACGGCGGACTTTCGGCTGCCAGGAATAATGGGCTTAACGCTTTGGCCAGCGGAGCCCTATCAAAAAATAAAGGCGATTATGTAGCCTTTGTGGATAGCGACGACTATGTAGCTCCGGATTATCTGGAATTCCTATATAAGCTCTTGATTGAAAACAACTGCGATATTGCCCAGTGCGGCCATTATATTGTGTTCTCTGAGTCACGCTTTGTAGATAAAGGCAAATGTCAACAAACACTTGTCTTGAGCAAAGACCAGGCTCTTGAGAGCCTATGCTACAACGGAGTTTGGGATGTGACGATGTGGAATAAGCTGTATAAGCTCGACATTTTCGAAGATATCCGCTTCCCGGAAGGCTTTCTTTATGAAGACACTGCAGTTAGCCATCTAGTGGCTGCAAAGGCGGAAAAGCTTGTCGTTAACATGACGCCGAAATACTACTATATTCAAAGATATAACTCTACAGCTAACAGCATGGCTTGGAAAGAATATAAGTACCAGTTCATTGAAGTGGGAGACAAGATGGCGGATTGGATAAGTGTGCATTATCCTGCGTTATCGGGTGCCGCCAACGTGAAGCGCGTGTTTGTGCGCCTGTCAACGCTGTCTCAAATGGCGAACAGCAATCATCGCGACAAAGCTCGAATTTCGGAAATGATGAGCGTGATAAAGAAATACCGCAAAGCTATACTGCATGATCCAAAAGCTGCAAAACGAGATAAGTTGGGTATTATAACGATGTCATTCGGATTCACCCTCTATTGCTTGGTTTGGAAGTTGTATTACAAAATTGCGCGAAGGCGGTAAGGAGGCAAATGATGAAGGCAGCGGTTATCACGTTGCATCAAGTATGCAATTACGGGACTCAGCTTCAGGCATACGCCACGCAAGAGAAGCTAAAGGAATACTTTGAGGATGTTGTTTTCATAGATTATGTTCGAGCTGATACATATGGAATAGGCTTGATGAATACGTTCACCAAAGGCAATCCCTTGAAGATTCCGTTGATATTGCCGACACTTTTATACTGGCGCAGCTTGTTTGGCAACTTCAGAAAGAACTATTTGAAGCTAACAGAAAAGTCCTACTTTAACGAAGGCGACTTTGCTGGCTTCGAAGACTGCGCTGATGTGTATATTGCTGGAAGCGACCAAGTATGGAATACAGGATGGAATAGCGGAGTCATCCCGGCGTTCTATTTGAGCTTTGCGCCAGATGAAAAGCCCAAATTTGCTTTTTCATCGAGCTTTGGAAGGAGCTTCGTAACTGACGATGAGGTCTCCGCTACTAAGAAATATATCAATAGGTTTGACGCCATTTCTATGCGAGAGGAAAGCGGGGTAGATATTCTTAGAAATCGATATGGTTATGGGAATGCAACTCGCCTAATTGATCCGACATTGGCAATGCCGCCATCTTTCTGGCGGAATGTAGCTCCTCCTAGCAAGATCAAGGGTGAATACATCCTGTTATATAACCTTAACCGAAGTAGTGAGCTTGACAAATATGCTCTGGAGCTAGCAAAACGGGCCAATATTCCGCTATATCGATTTTGCACAAGGTTGGATCAGGTGTTGCGAAGCGGCAAAAGCCTTGTAATGCCAGGGATTTTTGATTTTGTAACTCTGGTTGACAACGCTAAGTATGTGCTGACAGATTCATTTCACGCAACGGCTTTTTCGATGATTATGAACACTGAACCTATATGCGTGTATCCAAACAATTATTCAGGCAGGCTATCTGAGTTCTTAAAACTGGTTGAATCTGAGCAGCGGCATGCGCTGGATTTTAACGACTTTGATGTTTTGAGCAGGCCTGTAGATTTTGAAAAAGTAAACAAGATACTAAATATTGAACGCAAAGAAGTTGACAGATATCTTTCGATGATGAAGAAGTCTGCAGAAAGGCGGAGGGGTATGGAATACAGTAAAGAGCAGACACCAGAAGTACACTCAGCACTGAATGCGGAGTCTGGATTTGAAGAGAAGCCGCTAATATCTGTGCTGTTGCCTGCTTATAATGTTGAAAAATACATAGCCAAATGCATTGAATCTGTAATTCACCAAACTTACACTAATTTGGAGATTATTATTGTTGATGATTGCTCGCCAGACAACTCAGGCCAAATAGCCGAGGAATATGCAAAGAAAGACAACAGAATCAAAGTCTTTCACCACGCCAAGAATGAAGGGCTTTCTGCAGTGCGAAACAAGGGGATTGAAAACGCAACAGGCGAATATGTCACCTTTGTTGATTCTGACGATTGGGTTGAGCCTGATTATGTTGAGTATTTGTTTGGCGTTATGAGACAGACTGGCGCGGACATATCTACTTCGAAGTATTTCTTTACTTCGCGGTATAGACAGCAGGTTAAAGAAGACAGAGTTTACGCAATCACGCCAGAAGATATGCTCTGTGACATTTTCTACAACAGGGTCCATGTAGGGGTTTGCAACAGGCTATACAAGAAGTCTCTATTTGAGGGCAAGAAGTTTAGGCTTGAATCCGCAACAGGTGAAGGAATGTCCTTCAACGCGCAGGTGATGCCTTTCGCAAGAAGCGTTGGCGTAGGCTTGAGGTATACATATACTTACAATGTTGACAATCCATTGTCAGCCACAAAGAATCCAAACGTTGAAAAGCAAGCGATAGGCTCTGTGGAGACTATGGACTATATAAAAGATATATTGAAGTCCCGAGGCGAAAGGCTTAATAAAGCCGTTGAGTACCAGTACTTTACAACATCCTTGTACGCCTTGACGCATTTGATTAGAGCTGACGCGCAAAGGCAATATGCTGACTTCTATAAGCGCCTTGTCAAGTATTGCAGGAAGACGGCATTTGCGACTTTCGGCATGGAGATAAGCAAAAAGCAAATGCTTAAATCTTTGCTCGTTGGATTAAGCCCCGCATTGACGATTAAGGCGTCAATAATTTGGAGATATAAGATTGGCGTAAAGCAGAAAGTCTAGATGGAGGAATGCTCAGGAAGATTTGGCGTGTCTTCGCAGTTCTTAACGAGCGAGAGAAAGAGACGCAGAGCCAATCAATGAAAGGCATTGACGTTTATGATAAAATTCGATAAAAAAGACAGACAGCAACCCTTAGTCCGTCAAAGGCTTGACAATATCCAGGCTCTGAGGGGGATCGCAGCTCTCATGGTTCTGTTGCTGCATGGCTCTTATGGAATTATTCCCGGAAACTTCGGCGTAGACATTTTCTTTTGCATCAGCGGTTTCATCATTGTTTATACGACACAGGGAGAAACGAAGGATTTCCTGAAGAAACGCCTCATTCGAGTAGTCCCGCTTTACTGGTACGCAACAATCCAGAGATTTGTCCTGTTGTGGGTCTGCTATTATGCAGGGGTGGCAAACTCAGATAGAAGAGATTTGAGATGCTTTGTCAGCTCGCTCTTATTTTTGCCTATAAACGGCGCTCCAATGCAGACCCTAGGCTGGACCCTGTATTATGAGGTCGCATTTTACGCCATGTTTGCGGTTGCGTGCCTCGCTAAATTTAGAATGCGCTCTTTGCTCGTCTTGGGCGAGATAACGTTAGCCGTCATTTTAGCCGCGATTTTAGGCATAAACGTATTAATGCTTTTCGAGCTTGCTGGAGGCATGGGTGCATATTACCTGATTAAGAGACTGTACCAAATGCGGACAGACAGACATACAAGACTCTTGTTTGGCTTTATTGCAATCATATCATTTGCCACTTTATTTGCAATCGAGAAAACCGTGGCAATTAAGTTCATTCCCAGAACGATCAGATTTGGTGTTCCAGCGTTTGCATTCGTTGTTGCGTTTGCCAAGGCAACACAAGACCTAAAGATGCCAAAGCCCTTGGTGTATTTCGGGGATGTCAGCTTTTCCTTGTACTTAATGCAACTGGATGTTTTCGCTGTTCTTAAGGGCGCGATGATTTATCTCGGCATTGCTCCTAGTTTAGAAATGTATTCAGGGCAAGGCTTTTACATTGAGAAGATTGTGACTACCATTATAGGGGTTGCTTTAACATTTGCGCTGTCGTTTTTGACATATAACTTGATTGAAAAGAAGCTTACAGGGTTTCTTAGAAAGAAATTGCTGAGAGCCCAAGAGTCTGTTTAAAATCTTTAACCTTGAGAAAGCAAGAGCGCATTGCTGCAAACGGCCAACCACGTCTAGAGGCGTGGTTGGGGTAGCCATCTAAAAGCCAAAAAACCCGCATATATGCGGGTTTTTTGGCTTTCGGGCAAAGCGCACTTTGCGTAAGCGGGGCGTTGCCCCTTTGCGCCTAATCAAAATCGCCTTTCGAGTTAGGGAACCAAGCGATGTTTTTGAAGCTTAAGAATGCTTGCCCAGTGAGAGGAGCGCTTGGGTTTTTCTTGATCTGCTTCAGCGCCCGGGCTGACAAGCCAGTCTTTTTGCGAACTTTCTCCAGGCTCGCTCCTCTGGAGAAGGCGCTGGCGGCTTCGGCAAAGAGGTCGGAAAGATAGGTGTCATAGGCGTCTTCCATGCTCATGTATACTATCTTTGCGCAAGTGTCCACGGGCAGCTTTGATTCTTTCGCAGCATCCTCCACTGACATGCTTGAATTTAAAGATCGGAAGAACTGCAGGATTTTTTCTTTTACATTCACAGCGTTCAGCAGACAGTCTTGCTCGTTGATTTGCTCTTCTAACGTTTTGAGCTCCTTTTCATGCTCATCTATCTTGTCTTGCAGCTCTTTTTTCTTCTCATCCTGCTTTATGAGCGGGGCTTGAAGATCACTGTACTGTTTCCATAGCTCTGAGATCTTCTCGTCTATTAACTTGATTTCTTCACTTATTGGCAAGCGGGGGCCTCCTTTGCTTTTATTGGTAGGGTGAAGGGGTTAGCAGTGATAGCTTGACGCCAGGTTTTTTTCTTAGAACGTTCTAAGAACTGAGTTCTCTATATTGCTTTGCTTGTTTTGCCAAATTTGGTTTGGCCTCAAGCAGGATTTCAGGATTTCTGCGTTTCCCAAAGCGTTTTCGGGGTCTTTATTCGAAAAGAAAAGTGGCGAAAAAATAATAAAATAGTGTTGAAATACAAAACAGGAAGTCGTAAATCATTGCGTAAATGGGCATGTTGAATATGGTATAGTGAGAACATGCAGTTTAAGGATTATTTTACTCAGTTCCTATTTACATGGATTTTTAATTGGTGTATTGTTTGTCTAGTACAGCGCTCCCTAGTCCGAACGAGCTGGGTGCCAGGATTGGCAGGGCACTGTTGAATGTCAAAGTGAAACAATGGCTGGTTTTTATGAAAAAATTGCGTGCGTGCTAAGAAAAAGAAAGCTTAGCGTGAACAATTAGCAAATATAGGCAATAAAACGATATATCGTTAGTCTGTGGCAGTTCCTCAGCGCCTCATGCAGACCGAGCCTCATGCCAAGAAAGTCAGGCGCTCGCGGAACGCGAGAGAATAAGCGCCAAATGCCATGAGTCTGCAACTCTAGGATACACGGTATATCGGCGCGTGTCAACAGGCGAGCGGTGAAGAATAAAATTAAGAAGTGCAGCCCCATAAATATATTTCTGGGGCAAACTATCCAGCAGGCTTTACATTCTGCCTAAAAAAAGCCTAGAATTCTGACTGTTTTATAAATCCTTAAAACACAAGCGAATTTCTGGCGCTGAACCGGGCTCTTGAGCTTTGTTTCAAATCAGAGGAACGCCGGGATAATGGGGAAATGCTCAAATTGACGTAACGGCATGGAAAAGCTCGACATTAAGGCCTTTGAAGGGCATTCTGCTTCTCGCGTTTAATGTCGATAAAGATAATATGGAATAGAAGTTGGCGAGATCTCAAGTGAATAGCGGGCTTCAATTATGGATATAATTAGCAAGGAAAGGCAATTGCGGCTAACTTTAAAGTCAAAGTTGAAGATTGATAAATTATATTCAATATGATGCTTGTATGCATTGTGTTTGCTTGATATGCATATATAGTTTGGCTAATATTTAACAGCAGGAGCAAACAAGTTGAGGATTCAGTCTCAAAAAGATTTGCGACACAAGACAGGGAGTCAAGCCAAAGAATATGCGGGATCTATAATCGCCGAAAGGCGCAGGGCAGGCGCTGAGTTGGAAGAAGAAGCCTTGTTTGGCAGCAAAATGGCATTTAAATGACTTTTGCCAAAGTTTTTTGGCTTTTAGAAATCCCGGAATTGAGCCATTCTTGAGCCCGCGCCAGAAATAATAGATAGGGCTTAAGAATATATACAATAAACCGTTGTTTTTTGGCTTTTAACATTGACAATCAGTCAACATTGATAGTATGATCTATGTAGAAATCTTAATCGGTGCCCCTCATTTTTTTAAAGGCACCGAGCATGGCAAATTTAGATTACAACATATTTCGCGCATTGGTCTGCAAATAAGCGTATTCAGAGAAGCAATGCGGTTTAATATCACATATGAGACTGCGAAATTTGTGATTTAAACACAAATTATGCAAAAAGCAGTCTTAAATATTGCATGAAATGCATGAAAACACGCATGAAAAATTGAAATCAATCCGAAATTGATCAACTAGGCTAATGGATTGCATACCCCGAAATTCATTTCAAGGCTCTGCCAAATCTTGAGGATTTTCGGGATGCGCACACGGCTTTCATGTCGGATGAAAGCCGCACACGACCGCTAAAGGATGCCAGTCGCTGTACGGACCAGGTACGTGGCGAGTTGCATCCATATGTGCAGACGGACGGAAAACGTCCACGCAAAGAAAAATAAGAAAACAACAAGAAAATCAAGAAGAAAGTCAAGAAA
>JAISWZ010000450.1 GCA_031270945.1 Clostridiales bacterium
TTGTGGTAGGTCTGGTAGTCCTGGGTGAAGTTGCAGAGAACGAGAAGCTCTTCTCCGTCAAATTTGCGCTTGTAGACAAAGAGCTCTTCGCTGTCTGGAAGGAGGAGCTCGTAGCTGCCGTAGATGATGATCGGGAGGGTTTTGCGGAGGGCGATCAGCTTCTTATAGAAAGAGAAAACGGAGTCCGGGTCATTTTGCTGGAGTTCGGCTTCATCCCAGGGCATGGGCTGTCTTGCGTTGTCACGGCTGGAATAGCGGAGCCTTTCCAGCATTTCCTCTTTTGTATAGATGCCACGTCCTACGAGGTCATTGTAGGCGTTGATGGACTCGACATCTCGGTACTGGGAGATATCAGTGAAGTTGGCGTTAGTGACGGCGAGCTCATCGCCTTGATAGACGTACGGGGTGCCCTGCATGAAATGGAGGCAGAGCGCGAGCATTTTTGCGGATTCGAATCGGTAGTCCTTGTCATTGCCAAATCTGGAGACTACTCTGGGCTGATCATGGTTATCCCAGTAGAGGCTATTCCAGGCTTTGCCGTAGAGAGCGGTCTGCCACTTGGACAAGACTTTCTTGAGGGCGGTGAGCTTGGGAGGAGAAGTGGCCCATTTGCCATGGACGCCGCTTTCAAGCTCCATATGCTCAAACTGAAAGACCATGTTAAGCTCGCCAGACTCGAAGCCTGCGTACTTTACCGCTTCTTCGACAGTGACCATGGCGGTTTCGCCTACTGTGATGAGATCGTAGCGTGAGAGCACTTTCTGGTTCATTTCTCTCAGGAACTCATGGACTCTTGGCCCATGGGCTATATGGTTGGCCACGTGGGAATATCCGGATGCGTCGGTTTTGCCGTCCGCCCAGTTGCCAGACTTTGAGATTAAGCTGATGACGTCCATACGGAAGCCATCCACGCCTTTTTCGCACCAGAAGCGCATCATCTCGAAGACTTCTTCCCGGACTTTGTCATTTTCCCAGTTCAGATCCGGCTGCTTATGGTGAAAGGCATGGAAGTAATACTGATCACGGAGAGGTTCGTAAGTCCAGGCGGATCCTCCGAAGAAGGATCCCCAGTTATTGGGCTTGTCACGCCAGATATAGTAGTCGCTATAAGGGTTGTCACGGCTCTTTTTGCTTTCAAGAAACCAGTCGTGCTCATCAGAGGTATGGTTGACAACCAGATCCATGACGATTTTTAAATTCAGGGAATGGGCCGTTTTGATTATATGGTCAAAGTCATCTATAGAGCCAAAGGCGGGCTTGATTGCCCTGTAGTCAGATATGTCATAGCCGTTGTCCGCGTCTGGGGAAGCGTATATCGGCGAAAGCCAGACGACATCCGCGCCCAGATCCGCGATATATGAAAGCTTCTCCTCGATGCCGGAAAGCGTTCCTTTGTTGAAGGAAGAGGGGTAAATCTGGTACACCACTGCTTGCCGTCGCCAATCAACTTGTTTTCCCATTTACTTTATAGCCCCCTGTACCATGCCTCCAATAATGTATTTCTGGGCGAAGATAAAAAGTATGATGATGGGAACCATGGCGAGAAAAGCTGCCGCCAGGATGAGATCCCACTGTTTGACAAAGCTGCCGACGAAAGCCGTGACAGCGACAGGAAGAGTTTTGGTTCTTCCGTTTAGGCCTAGCATTAGGGACGGCAGAAGAAAGTCATTCCAGATCCAGATGCCGTTAAGGATTATCACTGTCACTTGCACTGGCTGAAGAAGAGGGAAGATGGTTCTAAAGAATATGCCGGCTTTTGTGCAGCCATCGATAGAAGCCGCCTCTTCCAGCTCAAGAGGTATGCCTTTTACGAACCCATGAAGGATGAAGATGGACATCGCGCCGCCAAACCCAAGGTAGGCGAAGATAAGTCCTCCAAATGACTGCAGAAACTTTATGCCGGTAGCGGACTGGAGGCTTCGGAAGACCGAGAGAAGCGGAAGCATGACAACCTGGAACGGGATTACCATTGAGGCTACAAACATCATGAAAATGAGGGTGCTCCACCAGGTCTTGTTGCGGACCAAAACCCAAGCGGCCATTGACGAGAACAAGATCAACAGCACAAGGGTGACGAGTGTTATAAGCAAAGAAGCGCCAAAGGAAGTCCAAAAGCTGAAGTTTTGGTTATTGATCACGTTGTTCAGGTTTGTGAGGAACTGGCTGAAGCTGCTGGGCAGGGATATCGGGCTTATCACTATCTCTGCGCTGGTCTTCGCGGCGTTTATCACAACAAGAAAGAAGGGTGCCAGCACTATCGCGGCCCAAACCAGGCCGGTGGCGCTTAGGATGGTGTTTTTGGCTTTATTCATCACATTTCCACCTCGGTCTTTTTGCTGAAATAAACCTGCGTCAGGGATACGGCGGCTAGAATGACAAAGAATACAACTGCCTTCGATTGGCCAAGCGCATAGTTGCTCTTTGCGATTGCCGTGTTGTAGATGTTTAGAGCCAGAAACTCTGTTGACTGGATTGCCTTGCCCGCCAGAATTCTTGCAGGGGCGCCAGCAGTAAGAGCGAAGTTCAGGTCAAATTGCTTGAAGCTGTTTACCAGGGTAAGGAAAAGGCAAACCGTGAAGGTGTTCGCTATCATAGGCATTTTGATGGAAAACAAGGTGCGCAGACCGCTTGCGCCGTCTATGCCTGAAGCTTCGAGCACATCTTTAGGCACGGATTGAAGCCCTGTGATGTAAATCATCATTATGTATCCGGAGTACTGCCAAACCGACACAATGATAATCGCCCCTATTGCCAGGTTGGGATCCGTAAGCATGGATACAGGAAACGCGAGCGTAAATATTTTGTTGAAGATGAATTGCCAGACATATCCCAGGACGATACCGCCGATCAGGTTTGGAACAAAGTACGCCGCCCGAAAAAACTTGGAAAACCGAACATCGCTTGCCCCCAAGAGGGCCAGCAGGAAGGCTAAGACATTTACGGCGATCACGTTTACGACCGTAAATCCCATTGTTATCAGCAATGAATAAACGTAGTCGTTTTGCGAAAATATCTTGATGTAGTTGCCCAGCCCCACGAAATTTTTGAAGCTCAATCCATTCCAGTCTGTAAGGCTATAGAATACGCCAACAACAAGCGGGATGCCGACAGTGATGGCAAAGGTGACCACCATGGGCGCCAAGAACAGCGCCTGAACAACCCCGTCGCGCTTTTTCCCCTTAGGGGCAAGAAAATACACAAGCGTTGCCACCGCTAAGATGGCAAGTATGATTAGTAGGCCTTTGGCGCCCATGGGATGCACTCCTTTATTGCATATCCCAAAAATCTGAGTGGCCAGGATTTTCCGGCTTTGACTTCGGGATATGCCATTATTTAGGCTTGAGCGAAATAGGATATTTCGCTCAAGCCTTGTTTGCTTGCGAGTAAGCTATATGAAGCTTACTGCGCCGCTATAAAGTCCGCGACCGCTGTTACAGTCATGTCAACGAATTGGGTCTTGTCTATTGTTCCCTTTGCGTACAGCTCGAACAATGGCGCCAATGTGTTTTGGGCTATGCCTACAGCCATGTTGCTCCAATCCCAAGCGTAGGTGGGGCCTGACTGCATCTTCTTGAACATGTTGGCTGAAACCGGGGTTGAAGGCTGATACTTGCAGGTCTTGTAAGCTGAGATCGCTCCTGCGTCCTCAACGAACATTTTTTGGCCAGCGTCAGAGATCGTGATATCTGTCAAAAACGCCTTTGAGGCTTCCACGTTGCCGCCGTTGTAAACAGCCCACCAAGTAGGAGCGTCAGCGGTTATTCCAGGCGTGTCGGTTTCAAGGAAAGCGTATGGAAGCAATCCGCAGTCAAATGTTGCGTTGTAGCCAGGCAGGGATGGGTCGATCCAGTTTCCTTGGGTAAGAAATGCTGTCTTGCCTTGCGCGAAAAGAGCCAACTGGTCATCATAGGTTCCAGATATAAGAACGCTTGGATCAGCGTAGTCAAACAAAAGCTTTACGTATTCAGCGAACTGGGCGAAACGTTCTGGGTTCACGATTCCTGCGTTGAAGTCATTGATAAGAGTCTTGTCGTCACGCTCTACTCCCATGGAGAAGTATGCGCTCATGATATGGCTTCCGGTGGACCAGTACATCTGGCCGCTTTCAGCGGCGACCGCAGCTACCGCCTGCAAGCCGAGCTCCGCTTTCAAGCCGTCGATTTTCTCAAAAGCCGCGTGCTGCGCGTTTATGTTTATGAGCGTGTCAGGGTCGATTCCGGCCTTGGCAAGCACATCGGCGTTGTAGATAAGGCCTACGCCCTCTACCGCATATGGGGCGCCAATAACTTTTCCGTTTGCGTCAGCCAGGTAGGCGTCAGTCTCGGCGACCCATGGCTCATTGGAAAGATCAGCGAACAGCTCCCTGAACTTCTCTTCCTCATTGGAGTTGATAACAAACATGTCTGGCATGTTGCCGCTTGCGTGGTAGTTGGTGATCTGAGCAGAAATGTCAACGCCGCCGCCCAAGGACTCGATGATCACTTCTTGGCCAGTCCTTGCCTTGTAATCCTCAGCGAAGGCTTTGAGCTGCGTGTCAATTTCGATTTTGCCGTTTACCAAGCGGATTGCTGCGCCTGGAGCTGCCGCGTTAGGCGTATCCGCAGTCCCGTTTGACTCAGGGACAGTGTTTGCTGGCGCTTGGCTTTCAGCCACGGTTGCTGGCGCTTCTGTTGTGCCTGAACAGGCAACCAATGAGGCCATCATAGCCACAACACAAAGCAAAGCAATGATTCTTGAAAATTTCATAACAGTCCTCCTCCAATTTCGGTTGGAACGCGTTTCATCTTGATGAATGAATTTGTTGCGCCTTGTGAAGCGCGTTTCATTAAGAAGAAAACTTCGCGTTCCAGTTCGTGTAATCTTGCCTTGACGTGAAGCGTTTTCATTTGTAAAACCTTTTGCCATGATGTGAAGCGCGTTTCATTTGTAAAATCTTGCACCTCAATGTGAAGCGCGTTTCATTTTAGCGCCGACCGTCATAATTGCTTATGTAGCATAGAAAAACGGGAGAAAGCTTAACTTATGACCGCACCCGTTCCCGATGAACCGCATCGGTTGATGAGGGGCGGCATACACTAATCAAGCGCCCGAAGGCCGTTTTTTTAGCCGTTTTTAGTGCTTAATGATAGGGCCGCATGAAGCGCGTTTCATACCAAGCAATTTTTTTGCGTTTCATGATATATGAAACGCGTTTCCTTAGTAGACTTATTGTATCCCTTAAAGACGGTTTCGACAATAGTAAATTACACTAAACTTTTGGGTCAATTTTTGTGCATAAGTGACAAAAATGAAAGAGCGCTTTCCAATTCGGATAAACAAACGCCAGAATATAAGCGTTTGCTGTTTTTTTTGAAAAACGCTCTTATCCAGTTTCCCCTCGCGTCAGAGTAGGCGGGAAGATGTACAGGGATTCTTCAAGCTCCTTGCCGTCAACCTGGGCGGATATGACTTCCACAATCTTTTCGGCCATTAGGTCTAGCGGCTGGGTAATAGCAGTGATTTGAAGCGTGTTCACGCGCGTAAGATAGGTTCCGTCAAAGGCGACAACGCAGATGTCTTCAGGAACGCGCTTGCCAAGTCGAACAGCCGCCTTCAAGAAGGCAGCGGCGGGCATGTCAGGCGCCATTATCCCGTCGATCTCGGGGTGAGTCTCAAGAAGCGACATGGATAAGTCCTGGTAGCCCACAAAGTCGTACTGGTTCCAGTTTATTATGGTGTCACGAACAGCCACGCCCGCCGCCTCAAGCGCGGCGCGAAGGGCGACATGGCGCTTTAGCGAGAAAACGGGCTTATCGCTCTCGCTGATAATTTGCAGTACGTGCTTGCGGTGATTTTTTATAAATACTTCAGCGGCCAGCTCTCCGCCCATCACGTTATCGCATACTACCACCGGGATTTTTTCGTTGACCTGGTAATCCAGCATGACCAAGGGCTTTCCGAAGTTTTCGTATACGCTGTCCTCCAGATGGGTCACGCATAAGATCACCCCATCTACCAGGTTGGAGCGGAAAACCCGCATGTATTCCTGCTCTCGCTCCATCTGGTCATCAGCGCTGCATAGCATCAGCTTATAACCTTTCACATAGAGCTCTTTTTCTACGTGGTACGCCAGGGATCCGAAGAACTGGTGCCGTATGCTAGGGACAAGCATGGCTATGATTCCGACCTTTTTCCTGAACACGCCTCGCGTCAACTCATCAGGGACGTAATCCAGCTCCTTTATGGCGCGAAGCACTTTCTCCTTAGTTTCCGGCAGCACGTTCTGGTTGTTGTTGATTGTCCGCGAGACCGTGCAAACCGCTACTCCTGCAAGTTTCGCCACATCTCTTATAGTTGCCATACATCCTCCTTTGAAACGCGCTATAGCGCGTAGGCCCAAAGTTTGGAGACGGGCTGAATGCGCGTTTACGCGCTAGCCGTGGTAAGATTTTGATAGTTTCGCCTGTCGCGATAGAGTGCCTTAAAGGGGCAAGAGCTTGGGCATTGCTCTATAGTGTAAAGCCCCTTTACAGTTCGCGTTTCCAAACTTATGGCGCAGCAAAAGTTGCGCGCAAAAGCGCCGCGATGACTTTTAGTGCGCCTAATGCACTCGGTATGTAAGAACGCGCCTGGTAATCTAGGCTGAAAACATGAAAAGAGGCGCTGGACTGACACTTCTAGTTTATCACAAGCGAGAAGGGAATGCCAGCGCCTAAGCGGATTTTCAGGGATAAAAAAATAGAAATGCTTGGGCTTTCAAAAAAGCGCCAATAGTCAATAGGCAAATGTGACGGTAATGCTGAGGGTGGGGCCGCATGGGGGAGTTAAACGTTTAACTTGGCTGGTGCACATGAAAGCTCCGTTAATGGGAGACATTGCCAATTTACATTTTAGCCTCTATGGTTGTGGGCGTTGCAATTTTAGCGTAGCCAGGGTACAATAGAGATGCTGATGGATCAGTGATGTGCTGATGATCGCTCTATCTAACGGCAAGAAATTCTAAATCAAACCACTTGCATTTATAATAGCATGTACGCGTGCTTAGGAGGTGGACGCTATGGGAACAGGCTCCCCTGTTACGATTGATGATATTTTTGCATTGTTTAAAGAAACAGAGGAACGTATAGAGAAACTCTTCGAGGAAACTTCAAGCCAAATGAGGGAAACTGACCGC
>JAISWZ010000464.1 GCA_031270945.1 Clostridiales bacterium
ATGAAGTCTACAAAGAATGTGCTTGTGTATGACCTAGGCGGCGGAACCTTGGACGTAACAGTCCTTGAGCTCTTCGAAGGAGTCGTCGACGTCAAAAGCAGCTGCGGAAACAATGCCCTAGGCGGCAAAGATTTCGATGAGCTGATAATGAAGCACATGGCGAAAATCAGCACAGACAGGCATAAAACAAACCCGTTCACTGATCCGCGCGCGGCCAACAGGCTCAAAGACCTTTCGGAGGTAGGCAAGAAGGCGCTTAGCGAGGTCGAGTCGTACAAGCTGGAGATACCTTTCCTTAAGGATAGGCACGGCAAGACCATCTCGGTTGCGGAGACCGTTACGCGCAAAGAGTTCGAAAAGCTGATTGGGCCTCTCGTGAACTCCACTTCTGAGCAGATCAAGACCGCTCTTGGCGATGCTGGCCTTGAGAAGAAGGATATCGACCTTGTCCTGCTTGTCGGCGGATCCACGAGAATCCCTCTTGTGAAATCGTTCCTTAAAGAAGAGCTTGAGTTCGAGCCGGAAACCTTCGTGGATCCTGACTTGGCGGTCGTTAAAGGGGCAGCCGTCCAAGCCGGAATCATTACTGGAGTGTTCAAGGAAGACATTGTGCTTTCGGATGTATGCCCATACACCCTGAGCACAGAAGTGCTGGAGTCCTATGGCAGCATGACTTACTGCGACACGCTTATCCCAAGGAACACCACGATCCCGGCAAAACAGACCAAGACCTACCAGACTGCTCACGACAACCAGGTCGTTGTAAACATCTCGGCTTACCAAGGCGAAGGCGAGTTCCCGGCGGAGAACTACCTGCTTGGCGCGTTTGACCTCAAGGGGCTTCCCCCCGGACCCAGGGGCTCGGTTAAGATCGATGTCACATTTGAGTACGACTTGAACGGCATCTTGAAGGTTCACGCGAAGGCTGACAACGGCATCGACAACCAGATGACAATCAGCGTAGTCGGACAAGACGACAAAGAGTCACCCGATGTTCCAGATGTAATTGAAAGCAAGATCAACGACTGGAAGAAAGCGCCCGGCGCTGACAAGTACAAATCCATCATCAGCCGCGCCGAAGCCCGCTTGAGCGAAGCCAGCGACGAAGATGACGGAGAGATTATCACAGAGCTCAGAAGCGCCATGGAAGACCTGAAGCTTGGAATACTTGAGCAGTGGGACAACAAGGAGCTTGAGTCCTTGAAAGCCGAAGTGCTTGACCTCATAAGCGATCTCTCATAGCCTGAATTTCGGCTTAACAAGCCCGCCTTTGAAACCAGGCGGGCTCCTAACGACAAAACCTGCCGCTAGTTATACTGACGAACGGTATGATTTAGAATTTTCTTATCGTTAGCGGGAGCGGCCCGACTGGGTTCTGAGGCGGGCAACGATAAGAAAATTCCACATTTGAGCGTTTGTCAGTATATAAAGCAAAACAAAAAAGCGGATTAAAGCCGCTTTTTGTTTTGCTGAAATTCGAAACGGCTGCCAGCCAAAATAAAAAATTTGGGGAGTTAACCATGATAGTCGGCATCGACTTAGGAACATCAACATCAGAAATAGCGTACATCAACTCGCAAGGCCAGCCGGAGCCTATCCCGATTGAAGGTGAGTCCTTCATTATGCCATCTGTTGTCCATATAAACGAACATGGCATTCCTGAAGTGGGAACCGACGCGAAAGAGAAGCTGCTCACCGAGCCGGAAAGCACCTTCCAGGAAGTGAAGCGCCTGTTCGGCCAAGGAAAGAAGCTCACTGCCAGAGGCCAAGAGTACACTCCAGCAAAGATATCGTCATTCATACTTTCCCACCTGGTCAAGCGCGCGGAAGAACACCTGGGCGAGAAAGTGGATCGAGCCGTCATAACTGTGCCAGCGTACTTCACCGACAAGCAGAGGAAGGAAACACTTGAGGCGGGAGAGCTTGCTGGGCTCAAAGTCGAGAGGATCATAAACGAGCCTACAGCAGCCGCTTTGGAGTATGGCTTGGCGAACATGAAGTCGACAAAGAATGTGCTTGTGTATGACCTAGGCGGCGGAACCTTGGACGTAACAGTCCTTGAGCTCTTCGAAGGAGTTTGCGACGTCAAAAGCAGCTGCGGAAACAATGCCCTAGGCGGCAAAGATTTCGATGAGCTGATAATGAAGCACTTGGTGAAAATACACTCGGACAAGCGCAAACCTATCCCGGTCACTGAACCGCGCGTGGCCAACAACCTCAAACGTCAGGCGGAAATATGCAAAAAGGCGCTTAGCGAGGCCGAGACGTACAAAGTGGAGATGCCTTTCCTCAAGGATAGGCGAGGCGGTACCATCTCGGTTAATGAGACCATTACGCGCAAAGAGTTCGAAAAGCTGATTGGGCCTCTCGTGAGTTCCACTTCTGAGCAGATCAAGACCGCTCTTGGCGATGCTGGCCTTGAAAAGAAGGATATCGACCTTGTCCTGCTTGTTGGCGGATCCACAAGAATCCCTCTTGTGAAAGCGTTCCTTAAAGAAGAGCTGGATTTCGAGCCGGAAACCTTCGTGGATCCTGACTTGGCGGTCGTAAAAGGGGCAGCCATCCAAGCCGGAATCATTGATGGAGTGTTCAAGGAAGAAATTGTTCTTTCGGATGTATGCCCATATACCCTGAGCACAGAAGTGCTGGATTCCTATGGCAGCATGACTTACTGCGATACCCTTATCCCCAGGAACACTACGATCCCGACAAAGCAGACCAAGACCTACCAGACTGCTCATGACAACCAAGTCATTGTAAGAATCTCAGCTTTCCAAGGCGAAGGCGAGTTCCCGGCGGAGAACTACCTGCTTGGCGCGTTTGAACTCAAGGGGCTTCCACCCGGACCCAAGGGCTCGGTTGATGTCGATGTCACATTTGAGTACGACTTGAACGGCGTCTTGAAGGTTTATGCGAAGGCCAGCAACGGCATCGACAACCAGATGAAGGTCAGCATATCCGGACAAGACGACAAAGAGACACCCGATATTCCAGATGTTATTGAAAGCAAGATCAATGACTGGAAGAAAGCGCCCGGCGCTGACAAGTACAAATCCATCATCAACCGCGCCGAAGCCCGCCTGAGCGAAGCCAGTGACGAAGATGACGGAGAGATTGTCACGGAGCTCAGAAGCGCCATGGAAGACCTGAAGCTTGGAATACTTGAGCAGTGGGACAACAAAGAGCTTGAGTCCTTGAAAGCCGAGGTGCTTGATCTCATAAGCGATCTCTCATAGCCTAAATTGCAACGTGCGAGGAATTAAAGCCCGCCCTTGAAACCAGGCGGGATCATAACGACAAAGACCTTGCCGCTAGTTATAAAGCAAAACAAAAGAGCGGATTGAAGCCGCTTTTTGTTTTGCTAAAATTCGAAACGGCTAGCGTTAAAACTGGGACGGCTTGCGTTATAACTTGGAGCGCTTGCATTAAAAAAGCTATAAAAACTTGGCTTATATCCAAAATGCTCTCTGTACAAATAGCTTCTTTTTTGATAGAGTTGTAGTGCATATCCCCGGTGCCGAATAGCGTTTACCCAATGTTCATGGGCAAATCGCCAAATTCCTGGCGAATGCTTGTATCGGAAATTTCAGGATATGCTCTGAACCATCGCAGGTTTCAGAGACGCCTATGCGAGCGAGATCCTTGAAGATGAAGCTCGTGTCCAGCAATGGGCTGGACTCAAGGCCTTTTTCGCGAGCGCCAGCTTGCCGGGAAAAAATAAAAACTTGGGGGAGTTAACCATGATAGTCGGCATTGACTTAGGAACATCAACATCAGAAATAGCGTACATCAACTCGCAAGGCCAGCCGGAGCCTATCCCGATTGAAGGAGAGTCCTTCATTATGCCATCGGTTGTCTATATAAACAAAGATGGCACTCCTGAAGTGGGAACTGCGGCGCAAGAGAAGCTGCTCCCCGAGCCGGAAAGCACCTTCCAGGAAGTGAAGCGCATGTTCGGCCAAGGGAAGAAGCTCACAGCCAGAGGCAAAGAGTACACTCCAGCAAAGATATCGTCATTCATACTTTCCCACCTGGTCAAGCGCGCGGAAGAATACCTGGGCGAGAAAGTGGATCGAGCCGTCATAACCGTGCCAGCGTACTTCAACGACAAGCAGAGGAAGGAAACCATTGAGGCTGGAGAGCTTGCTGGGCTCAAAGTCGAGAGGATCTTAAACGAGCCTACGGCAGCCGCTTTGGAATACGGCTTGGCGAACATGATGTCTACAAAGAACGTGCTTGTGTATGACCTAGGCGGCGGAACCTTGGACGTAACAGTCCTTGAGCTCTTCGAAGGAGTCGTCGACGTCAAAAGCAGCTGCGGCAACAATGCCCTAGGCGGCAAAGATTTCGATGAGCTGATAATGAAGCACTTGGTGAAAACCTACGCGGACAAGCGCAAACCTATCCCGATCACTGAACCGCGCGTGGCCAACAACCTAAAGCTTGAGGCGGAAATATGCAAAAAGGCGCTTAGCGAGGCTGAGACCTACAAAGTGTTGATGCCTTTCCTCAAGGATAGGCACGGCAAGACTATCTCGGTTGATGAGACCATTACGCGCAAAGATTTCGAAAAGCTGATTGGGTCTCTCGTGAGTTCCACTTCTGAGCAGATCAAGACAGCTCTTGGCGATGCCGGCCTTGAGAAGAAGGATATCGACCTTGTCCTGCTTGTCGGCGGATCCACAAGAATCCCTCTTGTGAAAGCGTTCCTTAAAGAAGAGCTTGAGTTCGAGCCGGAAACTTTCGTGGATCCTGACTTGGCGGTCGTCAAAGGGGCAGCCATCGAAGCCGGAATCATTTCTGGAGTGCTCAATGAAGACATTGTGCTTTCGGATGTATGCCCATACACCTTGAGCACGGAAGTTCTGGAGTCCTATGGCAGCATGACTTACTGCGATACCCTTATCCCCAGGAACACGACGATCCCGGCAAAGCAGACCAAGACCTACCAGACTGCCCACGACAACCAGGTCATTGTAAGAATCTCAGCTTACCA
This sequence comes from Clostridiales bacterium, assembly GCA_031270945.1. Taxonomy (GTDB): domain Bacteria; phylum Bacillota; class Clostridia; order Lachnospirales; family WQUN01; genus JAISWZ01. Next base: position 4,997 of record JAISWZ010000464.1, read on the forward strand.
AGGCGAAGGCGAGTTCCCGGCTGAGAACTACCTGCTTGGCGCGTTTGAACTCAACGGGCTTCCACCCGGACCCAGGGGCTCGGTTGATGTCGATGTCACATTTGAGTACGACTTGAACGGCGTCTTGAAGGTTTATGCGAAGGCCAGCAATGGCATCGACAACCAGATGACGGTCAGTGTTGTTGGACAAGACGACAAAGAGTCACCCGATGTGCCCGATGTTATTGAAAGCAAGATCAATGACTGGAAGAAAGCGCCCGGCGCTGACAAGTACAAATCCATCATCAACCGAGCCGAAGCCCGCCTGAGCGAAGCCAGCGACGAAGATGACGGAGAGATTATAACGGAGCTCAGAAGCGCCATGGAAGACCTGAAGCTTGGAATACTTGAGCAGTGGGACAACAAGGAGCTTGAGTCCTTGAAAGCCGAAGTGCTTGACCTCATAAGCGATCTCTCGTAGCCCGAAGCGCGTATCCCCAATCTCGGCGAGCGCGGAATTAACAAGCCCGCCTTTGAAACCAGGCGGGAACTAGCGACAAACTAAAACCTTGTTGTCAAGCATAGTCATAAAGCAAAACAAAAGAGCGGATTAAAGCCGCTCTTTTGTTTTGCAAAAAATTCGAAATGGCGCTGAGATAGCTTGTATTAAGAAAAACCTATTAAAAAAGCCATAAAAAAAGACGTTTACAAAGTCGCACCAATAAAAAACATATGTTTGTTTGCCAAACTGCACAAATGCCCTGTAGCATCCCGTTTGTCTTTTCTGGGAAAAAATCAGGATCTAAGGCCATTTGGCCAAAGGCTTCCCGTTGCTTGATTAGGCAAAAATCCCAACACGTGTGATTTGCTGGCAATTTGCGTGAACTATTAGAGAAAAAATGTGCCCTTATCGATGGTTTTTAAGGCGAATTGCATAAACGAAAATCCAAAAGCAAATGCCAATAGTTGCGCAGGTCAAGAAAAACAAGGCTTTTGTCGGATTAAAAAGAAAAAGCTTGGCGTTCCAAGAGGTTATTTTAACAAATTTAGGGTAGAAAACTTGGCTTATATTCAAAATGCTCTCTGTACAGATAGCTTCTTTTTTGATAGAATGGTATCAGTGCGTGCGCAACTGTTGGGCTTGAAGCGCTGGCATGCATATCCCAAAATTAATATCACGGCTTGCGAAAGCCACGCGTAGAAGCATTGCGCGCCACTTTAGAGATTTTGGGATGCTCTCTACCTTGAGCGCTCGCCAATCCAGAGTTGCCAAGAAGGCTATCGGAAAACCGAGGCTTGCTTTAGGCTTTATTAGGGGGGTGCCAAGGCATGCCCCAAGGATGCCCCAATGCAATGGGTATTTAAGCAATTGCGCCTAGGCGCACTCTGGAGGCGCAGGCGCGGCGCTGCCTATGAACGCTCGTCAGCAGAATAAATCCGGCGAAAGAGGGAGATCATGACAAGAGCTGCGATACTGGAAAAAGTGAACAGCATTTTTCAGGAAAACTTCGATGACGACAGCATTGTCGTCACTGAAGAAACAACGGCTAAGGACGTTGAGGACTGGGACAGTTTGGAGCATATCAATCTTATAGTAGCTATGGAAAAGGCGTTTGGGATTAACTTTAAGATGGGCGAGACACTGAGCATGAAAAATGTAGGCGAGATGTTGGACATAATCCAGGCAAGGACGAAAATAGAGTAGCGGCTGGGACAAACACGCCGCTTTAAGCCCGAGGCGAATGCAACGCTCTAAGGGCTTGCGACTTGCCTTTGATCGTGCGCCACGACAAACAAGACCCGCGCCTTGAAAAAGGCGCTTGAAATTCACAATCGCAGTCAATCATTCGACTAGATATGCGCAAAACAAGGGTTTTCGACACGTTTTTGGGACAAGTACTGTCGAAAGTTGATGCCAACTTAAAAATAACTTGTGAAATAAACATAAGAGAAAACGCATAAAACTAGTTATTGCATTGACAGAGAAAACAGATAGTGATAGTATCTATTATATGGGATAAAATGAAGAACAAGGTGCCGCAGAGCATATCCCTAAAAAAGATCCTAAGCGGGAAAGGCTTTAAAAGCTTTCCCGAAATGCGCGTATCCCAGAATTCCAGAAACGGTCTGCGAATGCGTAAATTGAGAGCTTTGACGCTCGAGCGTTCCAGCAAAATTTCCGTAATATTTCTGGGAAAGGCCATGCGAAACTTGGGATGCTTTTTGGGGATGTGCCCTAGGCGAATCGGACCACCCGTGCCGGCTGTCACAAAAGCGGACAGCTTAAGCAGTCCTAAAATTAGGCGTGTTTGCTCGGATACTGACGAACGCTCACATACCGTCCGTCAGCATAAAAGCCCGAGACAAACATTGTTTTGGCAATTGCCCTTGAATAGGGCTGCCTTAAATTTTGGGATATGCGCCTAAGGGCAGGCTTTTTGGCGGGCAACCTTGCTCGTGAAAAGCTCCCGGCACGCCTTGGCGCTTCCATATGCGTTGCAGGTGGCCAAGCTTGTCTTCTCTAGAGGTGCGCTATGAATGCAATCAAGAAAATCACTTCTGTTGCGGTTTGCGCTGTGGCGCTTGCCGCCCTGCCTACAACAGCATACCCTTACCAGGCCTTTGTCAGCGCGGCGACAGCCACTGCTGAAACAATTGCCGAAAAGCCGGCGATTCCGATAAAGGTCAGCGTATTGCAGGGGGATGGGGCCGAAAACGCTTTCAGGACAAAGAGCCGGATTCTGTTGGATCCAAAGGGCTACAAGCTGGATGAGGGGCTTGGCTACAATGTCAAGTTCACGATTCCGGGAGATCTCTACCAAAACCAGCAGCTTCTTTCAGCCGCTGTATACTCCGCCAGGGAGAGGTCGGAAGAGGTTTACGGGAAGCTTGGATTTGAGGACATTAAAATGGTGAAGGCGCTGTTCGTCGACATCAATGAGGATCAGTCAGCTTACTCCGCCACGATCCTTTTGTCCTTGACAGACGCAAAGACAAAGAAGGAAAAGATTGTGCCAGCGGCAGTCTTTGGAACAAAGCTTGCCAGCGGGAACATCATGGACTCGCTCGGCATGCAGGAAACGCTGGATCTTTACCTGGACAGCTTGGACAGCGTCCACATAGAGGCGCCTATCCCTACGGATCCGCCTCCGGAAGAAACGCCAGAGCCTATTCCAACGCAAGAGCCAGATCAGCCAACCCAAGATACTCCTCCAGTGGCGGATGACACTGACCATTACGAGGGAGCTCCGGTTTTCTCGGCGATCATAAACCCAAGCACTTACGTTGGAAACACTCCTAACTACCTCTCTTTCGCCAATGTTTCGTATGGAGGCGACAGCGTTGATGTTACTTGCGACTCAAGCGCTGTCAACATCAAAAAGGCTGGCAGATATAAAATTACATACAAGGCTGTCGGGTCTAACGGCAAGGAAGCGAGCGCTTCAGCGTTCTTAAGCGTCTCAAAGACCAACCCATCAACTGTGATGGAAGCCGCAGACAAAATCCTCAAGCAAATAACTAACAGCAACATGACCAAGAAGCAAAAAGCCAGAGCGATTTTTGATTGGGTCAAGAAAAATATCAAGTATACAGGCTCGTCTGACAAGACAGACTCTATCACTGGCGCCTACAACGCCTTCAGGAACAGGAAGGGCGATTGCTTCGCCTACTACGCCGCATCCGAAATCCTGCTCTCGCGCGTTGGCATAGAAAACCTGAGAATAAACAGATCCATGCCGCCAGGAGTGACAGAGCACTACTGGAACCTGGTGTACCTCGACGGCATATGGAGGCACTTCGACACAACGCCGTTTTCCGTAAAAGGATCATGGGAAACCTTCCTGTTCTCCGAGTCCATAGCGCAAAAGCTCACAAAAGAGAGAGGCAGGTCGTGCTACATTTACAACGCAGCGCTCTATCCGAAAGTCGTTTGGGATTGAGATATAAAAAAGCGCACATGAAAAGCGAGCCCAAAAGCTCTCTATACAAATGGCCTATTTTTTGATATACTGATAACGCTCAAACGTGGAATTTTCTTATCGTTGCCCGCCTCGGCGCATATCCCAAAATTGATTAATGGCTTTTGCGGAATTTTGGAACATGCGCTCAAAACCCAGTCGGGCCGCTCCCGCTAACGACAAGAAAGCACAGAATAAATCAATCGGCGCGTGAGCGTTTGACACGCTCACGCGTCGAGGCTCTTGGCGATTTGCCCAAGAACATTCAACTGCGTCGATTTTCAAAAACTTTACTAAATTTCGACAAATAACTGTCAAATGTCAATCTCGAGTTGCGACAAAACTCGAAATATTTATGCAAATGTTTATCCGGATTTAACCGAAATAAATAAAGACAGCGAAAAT
>JAISWZ010000603.1 GCA_031270945.1 Clostridiales bacterium
GTCTTGATGAACAAGTTGCGTAAGTTGAAATGGAGAGTATTTTTTGCCATAACTTTCTATGATAACGTCTATGCTCTCACGCTCGTCTTCACTTAGGGAATGCGCGTCATAATCTCCAAAATCTCCATCTTTTAAGATGAATACTCCTCTATGAAGCTCCAAGAGCTCTCCGCAAACCGGGCCGCAAGCGAATGCCATAAAGTCTTCGCAAAACAACGGAGCATCAGTCCATGCAAGAGTCCAGCCTTGAGAGTAATAGCATAACTTATGCAACCTCATTGTTGTTATTTCGCCCATTTCGTGAATGATGTATTTTGCGACATCAACAACGGTAACCAAAGCATCCACCTCTATGTAATCTAAATTTTGGAATTTGCTGATTGGCGTGCTGTGAAAAGCGTTCTTGCCATATTCATCGCCTAAATTTCTCTGCGCTTTCATTATAACCCTTTGCCAGTAGACCTGTCAATCCCATAGCGGCACAAGCGCAAGCAAAGTGCGCCCCTACAGTTGCGCTTGTCGTTTTGCGGGCGTTGCCGCAAACGATGTAGATATTTTGCATGGTTGCAGATTTGAGCGTTTGGCCATAATACATAGGATTTATTAATCCATAACAGCCATGATAGCCCATTCAAAAAAACATCAAACCGAACATTTGGCCTATCTCAGACGATCCAGAGTACATTTATGTAGCTTTACTGAACGCTCTTATCGTTGCCCGCCTCAGAACCCAGTCGGGCCGCTCTCAATCATATCGAGCCAGCATGAAAAGCGTTGACACCGGCCTACCTTGATTTTTCGGCAAGAAAAATGACTCCTTCGACTAAACTTCCAGCACTTTTGATAATTCTTGATATAACACGACAATCACTTGACATTTGTAGCGCATTTGATTAACCTGTACATGAGGGTCAATAAAAGCATTTTTATTTGCACGGGCGATATTTTTCGTTCTCCGTTGCAGCCGGAATGCATTAGAGCCAAAGATGCCAAGACTCGAGAAAAAGCTTGAAATTCGGGATAGGCGCTTAGAATGGGAGAGGCCAATGATGAAAGAGAAGCATTTTGCCAGTATGGCAGGATTGCTAGCTTCGATAGCATGCGCGGCAGCCATGCTGTTGATCCTTTATGTGCCCTCGCCAGTTGGGGTAGCCAACAATGGCGATTTTTTAAGGGTTATCCATCCTGCCGGAATACGCTATGTTGATGGAAACCCAAACAAAGACAAATTTGTCCAAAAGTTCGTTATGGAGTTCAAGGGAGGAACCAACTTCCAGAAGTTCCAGTCCGTCTTCGAGCGTGATTATGGAATCTATGATTACTACACCTCTCAAACTTATCCCGTTCTTGCGTCAAAGGCCATGAATGTTGTCTGGAACAGAATTTTGGGTCAAGACGAAAATATCTTTAACGTATTCTTTCTGGCTCTCATCTATATCGCCATGACAGCTGCCGGCATAGGTTTGGCCGTTCATTTCATTTGGAAGCGTTACGGCACCGCACTCGGGGTTTTCTCAATCCTGGTCTTTCTTTTCGTGTTTTGCGACCAAGGCTACCTCTTGTACTTAAACTCTTTTTACGGAGAGGCAATGCAGTATTCAGCCACAATGCTGTGCGTAGGGCTTTTTTTGAAGCTTGCCGAACGCCGCTCGGGCCCGGTTTTGCATATCCTTTACTGGGTTTGCGCCATAGGCATGGGATTGTCAAAAATGGCTTTCGCTCCAACGGGAATGCTGTTCGCCGCTTTGCCCTTGCTCGCCCATTCTGGCTATAAGCGCCTATTTGTTTTGATAGGATCCGTGGCTTCTTGCGTGGCTCTTTTGTATTGCATAACACAGCTGTCCCCGTCTTGGATTGAAGAAGATACAAGCTATAACACTGTTTTCGCCGGGATTTTAAGATACAGCAGCAACCCGGAAAAAGATCTTCAGGATCTGGGCCTTGATCCAGAATATGCGGCGCTAAAGGGAACTGAGTCATACCAGACTGATTACCCCATTGATATCAAAACCGAGGAATTCAAGGAAGGGTTCTTTGAAAAAATCAGCAAAGGCAAAGTGCTGCTCTTTTACTTAACCCATACCACAACCCTATGGAAAGCGCTTCAGGAATCCATGAGCTATGCCAAGAGGATAAGGCCTATTCATCTGGCGAACACAGAAAATCCAGCTGAGCCGCATGAGCAGTCATTCCGGTTCTCAATATGGGAAACATTGAGATTGCGCTCGCCCATGAACAACATCCCTGTTTTCCTTGTCTGTTGCGCCTTGATCCTAGCCTTGGCCATCCAGTCGAAAAGCCTTGCGCTAGGCGGCTTGATAACAGCCATCGCCGCAAGCGCCGGGATCAACTTTGTCCTGCCTATCATGGGCAACGGGATTTGCGATATCGCAAAGCACATGTACGGATTCATAACCTTTTATGACATGATGCTGTTCATCCTGGTTGGCGTGGCGCTTAAACGCGGCTTTTTCTCTCGAGTCCAGAAAAAGGGCTAGATTTGATTGCTTTGATTGCAAGAAGCGCCAGCTGGCAACCCAGCTGGCGCTTTTCTTGAAATAAATGGATGGATTGCTCGGATAGCGCTATAATAAGGATCCGAAAAAGCATTGGGACGTGCGCCCCAATAGCAACTCGTCTAGAATTAGATTGCCCTGGCAACCTCAGCGGCATCCGCTATGGCGTTGAGCGCCTTTCTAGCCTTAAGCGCGTCTCCAATCACGTGGCAAGGGATGCCCTTTCTTTCGCAGAAAGATTTGACCTCGCCATAATTCCTTGGCTTTGAGCCAATTGCTATAACAACCGAGTCGCATTCTATCTCCAAAGCGGTGCCGTCTTTCTCGACGGAGATTGATCCTGCTTGGATTGCCAAGCACTTCGCGCCCGTTATAGTCTCTATCCCCTTGGCAGCCAGCTCCTGCATTACAGCTATCTTCCTAAGCATCCCCAGCTCGTTGCCTACACTGCCAAGCATCTCAACGACAGTGACATGGGTTGTCGCTTCCTTTTCAGCCAAGCATTCCGCAACTTCCAAGCCAACAAGGCCTCCGCCTATGACGGCGATTCTGCCCTTGGGAAGCTCTTTTCCAGACAATGCGCCAAATGAGCTCGACACGTTTGGAAGCTCCTCGCCGGGTATGCCCAACTTGGCTGGCGCCGCTCCGATTGCTACGATGACTTCATCCGGTTTGATTTCCTCAAGCAGCTCCTGAGTCGCTCTCGTGTTCAGGCGGACGTCAGAAACAGCTTTTTCTGTCTGCTTGCCCCTTGATATGGCAGCTTCTCTCATCTCGGCTTTCCTGGGCGCAACGCCTGCCAGCAGGAACTGCCCGCCAAACTCGCCTGTTTCCTCAAGAAGAACAGGTTCATGTCCTCTTTGCCTCAGGACAATGGCCGCTTCCATGCCCGCCAAGCCCCCGCCAATCACAAGCACTTTCTTTGGAACTTCAGCTTTCTTGAGGGCATATTCCCGCTCTCTTCCCACAGCCGGGTTTCTCATGCAAGTGATCTTTTTTGCCCCAGATGTAATGCCGTCATAGCAACCCTGGTTGCAGCCGATGCACCTGATTATGCTTTCCGCTTCTCCAGCTTTAGCCTTGGCCAGAAATTCGGGATCCGCTATCTGCCCTCGCCCGATTGCGACCAGATCAGTCTTGCCTGAAGCCAAAATCTCCTCCGCTTGCTCAGGGGAGTTTATCCTTCCCACCCCTACAGTGATCATGCCGGTTTCCCGCTTTATCCTGGCCGCGTTGTCCACGTTGAACCCTCTCGGAATGTCTATAGGCGGAACTTCAAGCATCATGCCAAAGTTGTTGGGGCCTATAGGGAACTTGTTGCCCCTGGAAACGTCAAGAACGTCAACCCCAGCCTTGCTTGCCATTTTGCAGAACTCGATTATTTCTTCTATCTTAAGCCCATCTGCCACATAGTCATCTTTTGAGACAACCCTCATAAGCAAAGGCATGTCCTCAGGGATGTTCCCTTTAATAGACCTGATTGCTTCCAAAAGGTACCTGGCCCTGTTCTCCAAAGTCCCTCCGTACTCGTCTGTTCTCTTGTTCATGGCTTTGCTCAGGAAGCAATGGGGTGAATAGCCGTGCGCGGCATGGAACTCGATGCAGTCAAAGCCCGCTTGAACCGCCCGCTTTGCCGCAGACCCATACGCCTCCACAACTTCTTTTATTGTTTCAACAGAAGCCCCAGGAATAGCCGTTCCCCTAAAATTTATCTCGCTTGGGATCACCCAGATCGACTCAGGATCGGCCAAGGCAGCTGTCTCACCCTAACAGCTCCATCTCTTTTGCCCCCTAGCTATGCGCCTTGCCTTTCTCTCCGCGTTGGTGTATAATGCCGCTGGCACTGCCGAGTGCATATCCCAAAATTCCTAAAGAGGCGCAGCGAAAGTCATCGCGATGCTTTAACGCGTGACTTTCGCAAGCCCTAAAATAAATTTTGGGATATGCTCTTATCTTAGCCAGAGGATGAAAAGATGGAGATTCCAGCAGACCTTAGGGCTGCCATTGACAAACGCGCTGAAGGCGCAAGAAAAGCCTTGATCCATGATGCTGAAAGCATAAGCTTAAAATACAGGACACAAGGCGGGCAGGGCAGGGCGCTTGTCTCCACTGCCAATGAAGCGGCGGCGTATGCGGTTGCCAGAATGCCCGCAACATATGGAGCGGTTCTTGGCGCATTGGGCCATGCCCTTAGCATCGTCAACAAGAAGCCAAAGACTTTGCTTGACGCAGGAGCGGGCACCGGCTCGGCTTCATGGGCTTGCTCCACACTCTTGGATCTGGAGAGCGTGGTTTGCCTGGAAAGAGAAAAAGCGATGCGCCAGCTGGGGCAGGAGCTTATGAAAGACTCCTCTCTTGCAAATGCGACTTGGATCGCTTGCGACATAACCAAAGATAAAATGCCTGCCACGGCTGATCTCGTTGTCGCTTCATACGTGCTAAACGAAATGGGAGAGCGGGAGCAAGAAGCGGGAATAGCCAAGCTATGGAGCTCTTCGAAGGAGATGCTTTTGATCGTGGAGCCAGGAACTCCCGCTGGCTACTCCGTGGTTGCCAAAGCAAGAGAGCTCTTGCTGAAAGCGGGCGGGCACATTCTCGCCCCTTGCCCTCATGAAGGGAAATGCCCCATCTCAGGAAGCGATTGGTGCCATTTTGCCGCAAGGATTCCAAGAAGCCGCTTGCATCGCGAGGCAAAAGGCGCAGACGCCCCTTACGAAGACGAGAAGTATTCATATGTCGCATTCTCTAAAACCCCTTGCGCGAGAGCCGAAGCCAGGATAACAAGGCATCCTTTCTTTGAGAAGGGATTGGTGTCCCTAAATTTGTGCGGAAGATCCGGGCTTGAGAAGCGAATTGCAAAGAAGAAAGACGAACAGTATAAGCAGGCCAGGAAGGCTAAATGGGGAGACCCGTTTTTTTAATGATTTATAAGGAGCGGCCCGACTGGCTTCTGAGGCGGGCAGCGAGCATATCCCGAAATTGTATCTGAGGCACCGGAAAAATCCGGATGTTTGCTCGCAGAAGCCCGAGAAACTAGTTGAAGAATTCGCCAGGATTTTTTTGGCGCCTTAACGGAATTTTGGGATATGCACTAAAAAAGCCATGGAGATCTCTCCATGGCTTTTTTAGAAATTTTAAACGTAGATTAGCGGAGATAGGGCGCTTCGTTGACATCGTCCTCAAGACTTCTTGACAGGTCAACCAAGTCGCAGAACTCAAGCCTGTATCCAGCGGAGTCAAGACCCTTGCTGCTTGAAGCCAGATTGGCGATGTCATCAATAGTAACCTTCCCAAGATATTCAGAACTGCGAAGCAGCGCTCCAAATCCCGCGACAGACGAGGCAAACTTGAAGTCAGAAGTGTTTGTCCCAAGGATCTTGTCCTCGTTCACAGGAAATGACATGAGTTGGCTTGCGCCCTCTCCTGTATTTTTGTACCTAATGCGCACTTCGAACAATTCTTCAGAAGCGGGAGCCTCTGGCGTCAAGGCGGAGGATGAAGTGCTTTGCTCAAGCTCCAGCTCATAGAGCATGATCACATCTGTTCCAGCCCCAATTTCTCCTGCGTCCTTGGCGTCATTCTCAAAGTCCTCGTTCGCCAGGCTTCGGTTCTCGTATCCAATCCGGCGGTAGCTTTTGACCTTGGCAGGATTGAACTCCAGTTGAGCCTTCACGTCGTCGGCAACCGTGAAAAGCGTGGTCGCAAGCTCGTCCACAAGAACCTTTTGCGCCTCGTCTATCGAGTCAATATAGCTGTAGTTGCCATTTCCGTTCTTAGCCAGGGTCTCCATTGTGCTATCCTTGAGGTTCCCTGTTCCAAATCCCAGTACGCTCAGGTAAACTCCTGTCCCTCTCTTTTCGGAGATGAACTCTTCAAGTTCCGAGATCATGGAGATGCCCACATTGAAGTCTCCGTCAGTTGCAAGGATGACTCTGTTGTTGCCGTTCGGAATGAAATTTTTGGCAGCAAGCGAGTAAGCCGTTTGAATCCCGTCGGCGCCAGCGGTGCTTCCTCCAGCGAAAATGTTGTCTATGCCGTTCATGAGGGTGTCTTTCTGGTTTCCTGAGACGCTGTCCAAAACAACTTCTGAGCTCCCAGCGTAGGTGACTATTGAAACTACGTCATTCTCAGTCAGGTTGTCCACCAAAAGCTTGAATGAGCTCTGCAAAAGCGGAAGCTTGTCAGGAGAGTCCATGGAGCCGGATGAGTCTATAAGGAATGTGAGGTTGCTCCTGCTCCCAGACCTGTCGATTGACCTGGATTTCAGCCTTATAAACGCCAACTGCTTTCCGCTGTCAAAGATGGACGGCCCCAGCTCGGCGTAAATGGCAAAAGGAGAGACGGTCGCCTCCAAGGGCTCGTCGTAAGTGAAGTAGTTGATCATTTCCTCGACTCTCACAGCGTCCTTGCTAGGATAGAACCCGTTTCGAATGTACCTGGCCACGTTTCTGTACGAGGCCGTGTCAATCTTCAGCGAGAAGGTCTGCATTGGATTTTCCAGGACACTGATCTGCTTGTTTTCAACAATCTCCAAGTAATCTTCGCTGCCTGCAGGAGGCGTCCAGGTATCGATGTCCGCCACGCCGAAGCCTGCAACGCTGCCAATTTGTGCGACCGACGAAGGAAGACTGTCAAAGACTGAGCCTTCATCGCCAACTATAAAACGATTCTCGTTTTCATTGGGCAGCGGCTTAGGAGCGCTTTCGCCGGCTTCACTTGCTGCTCGGGCGGCTTCGGTGTATGCGCTTTTTTCAGGTTCACTTAGCGCAGTTTCGCCTGTTTCGGTTGTTGCGGTTTCGTTTAGCTCAGCATCGCCTGTTTCGGTTTCGATTGCAACCGTTTCGTTTGTTGCAGCATCGCCTGTTTCGTTTTCAATTGCAGCATTTTCGTCTATTGCATTTTCGTCTATTGCGGTTTCGCCTATTGCAATTTCGCCTGTTTCGGCTCCGCTTTCGAGTTGCAGGGGCGGCGAGGCGTTTGGCGACTCTGCGGCGCACCCCGCCAGGGTTGAAAAGCTGAGCGCCAGTGAAACCAGTATGGCTGTTACCCTCTTCATTGCAAATCCTCCTCAGTATGATTGGGCTTCCAAGGCAAAGAAAGCCTTGGATAGGCATGTCCCAAATTTGGGATAGCTTTAGTTCTTGCGCCCTCAGGCGCGGTTCGCGTCATGCCTTATGCGCTGCGCTTCGCGCTGTTTCCAACTATTAAGACGTGTTCCGACAAGTTTTGTTTCAGTAAAGTTACAAGAGTTACGCCGCCAATTTATGGCAATAAAGAGAGCCGCAATCCTGGGATCGCGGCTCTATAATACGCTTTTCTTACGCCTTTGCGGCAACCGGCTCATCTCTTGTAAGCCGCTTTATCCAGTTGTACGAGTTGACTTTTATCACTGCGGGCAGACACTTGAACACTTGGTCTGAGTTCAGGCAAGCTACCACCGCTATGGGCGGCCACTTGAAGACAAACGCGGCAAGCCAGGAAAGAGGTATCACAATGCCCCAAACGCTTATCAAGTCGTTTATCATAACAAACCTGGTGTCTCCTCCGCCCCTAACAACTCCGCCAAGAGCGGGCATCTGGTATGACATTCCCAGTGTCGTGAACGCGAGGACGGTCAAGAAATCCCAGGCCATGCTTCTTGCTGACTCCGTTATGTTGTAAAGCCCCAATAGCGGGATCCGCAAAAGCAGCACTCCTGCTCCTGAGAATATCCCAACGGCCAGGAAGATCCATTGGAGGCTCTTCACATACTCCTTGACCTTGGCTATGTCTCCTTTTCCCACAGTCTTGCCTATCAATACCCCAGCGGAGGACGCCGCCGAGATGGCTATCACCTTCAGGAACATGACCAGGTTCGCCGCCACAGAGTTGGCCGCTATCACTCCCGGCGCGTCCATGTGCCCCAGTATCGCGGTTTGGAGGGAAATGTTGAGGCCCCATTGAAAGCCTATTATAAGAGTGGGAAGGCTTACCCTCAAATAGTCTGACGAAAGCGCCTTGTCTGGCACAGCAAGAAGCCTTGGCTCTACGCGCAGCTTCTTCTCCCATTTCATGAGAAAAACTACTATGATCCCAAGCTCCACTACCCTGGAGACAAGAGTGGCCCAAGCCGCGCCTGCCGCGCCTAGCGCTGGAGCCCCAAAATTTCCGTAAATGAGAGCGTAGTTCAAAACCGCGTTAATGCCCAAAGACGACGCGGCTATAGCCAAAGTGATCTTCACTGTCTGAACGCTTCTGAGCATCGCCAGCAGTATTGTTGAAATCGCCAGCAATGGATATGTATATTTGATCACCGAAAGATACTCAACGCCTTGAGCCACGATTTCGGCATCTGGAGTAAAAAGCCTAAGCGCTTGGTACGGGAACGCGCTCACCAGAACAAATAGCACCATGGAAAGGCCTACCGCAAGCCATAGCGCTATTGAAGTTATCCTCTGTATGGGCTTCCCTCTGTTCTGCCCCCAGTACTGGCTGCAAAGCACCACCAGCCCGTCTCCAGCCCCGTTTATGACAGAGAGAAGGATGAACTGGATCTGGTTGACGACAGCCGCCCCCGACAGCGCCGCCTCGCTGAAGCCGCCAAGCATCAGGTTATCTAGCAGGTTTACGCTCATTACCATTACGTTCTGGAGAAGCACTGTTGCGAAAAAAGGCCAAAAGTTAAGATGGAACTCCTTGTCGCGTGTGATCATTCAATCCTCCGCCGCTATGCTCCCAAAAGCTTCAAGCGCCTGGGAACGCATAAATTTTTTTCCCGCCAGCCATAAACACGTGTTCACAAAGAAGCCTGGCGGGTTGCGCAAAGTGCGCTCACGTATTATAATAGTCTCTTCAAGCCAAAAGCGCAATAGCCTATTTTAACTGCTTTTAGTTTGAATATAATGGGAATTATTACCCTGAGAACGGATCAAGCGTTCGCCAAAAAGCAGCGCAACCCTATTGACATGGAGTTAACTTCATGTGCTAAGCTTGAACTTGCGAGCGGCAAATAAACGCGCATTCACGGCTCTAGTCAGGGGCAACGCGCGAGCCGCAGGGAGGGAACACATGAAGGTTCTATTGCTAAACACGAGCCCCCATCAGCAAGGGTGCACGTACACCGCGCTCCGCGAGGTTGAGAAGACCCTGCAGGAGGGCGGCGTCGAGACGCAGCTGATATGGGCTGGCAACAACGTTCAAGGCGGATGCATGTCTTGCATGGTTTGCCGCAAGACCAAGAAATGCGCCAAGAACGATATCGTCAATGACTTGATCCCGCTTTTCGAAGAGGCTGACGGGCTGGTGATCGGAAGCCCGGTGCACTTCGCCTCAGCCACGGGAACAGCCGCATGTGTCGTTGACAGGCTGTTCTACGCTTCCAGGGTTGACAAGCGCATGAAGGTTGGCGCTTGCGTAGTCAGCTGCCGCAGGGGAGGAGCTTCTGCGACCTTTGACGAGCTCAACAAGTACTTCACCATCTCCGGCATGCCGGTTGCTTCCAGCCAATACTGGAACAGCGTGCATGGGTATACCCCAGAGGACGTGATGAAGGATAAAGAAGGCATGCAAACCATGCGAACCCTTGGCAGAAACATGGCCTTTTTGATCAAGTCCATCAAGCTTGGCAAAGAGGCGTATGGCCTGCCAGAAGTGGAAGAGTGGGAAAGGACAAATTTTATTCAGTAAGCGCATATCCAAGACTCCTCCGCGCTTCGGACTTAATTGGATATCTCTAAGCGCGTATGCGCCCCAAGAGCTTCTTGGCATGAAGAAGCTCTCATATCTCAAACAGAAGCCGCTTAATGAAGCGGCTTCTGCCACTCCAAGAGCATATCCCAAAATTATATCCGAGGCACCGGTATTTTGGGATATGCACTAAGGAGGCATTGAATGGATTATCCATATTTGCGAGAAAGATGGGCCTCTTATCTTACAGGCAGCAACCTGGACATAGATAGCCCTGACACGCAAGAGTTCATCAAATCCGTTGAAAGGATCGCAGAGTCAGATCTAGGCTATGCAACAGAGCCCGCTTTCAACGGAGTCTATGTTTCGCCTTACTATACGGTAGCCGCCCTGGCCAAAGCCTACAAGATCCATGGAACCAAGCAGCATGGGGATCCGGCAGTTCTTGGGCATGTCCTGGGCGAGCTGGAGCGGCTCCATGACGCTGAATTCAACGTGAACGCTTACCATGGGAACTGGTGGGTGCTTGAGATAGGAATACCCAAAAGCTTGGTTGACATTTTGATCCTTCTCCATGACGAGATAGGCAAGACCAACGTTTTAAAGTACACAGAAGTGATTCTCCGCTTCAAGGACGAGTACATCCGCAATTCTGGAAACCCGGAGACAGGAGCGAACCTCGCTTGGAAATGCAGGATTCTCTTTCTAACTGGCCTCCTGAGGGAAGATCCTGCTCTTCTTGAATGGGTTAACCATCAATTGCCCAAGCTCATGGAGTACTCGGCCCTGCCAGATCCCGGATCAAGCTATGATGACGGCTTTTACCCTGACGGGACTTTCATACAGCATTCCTATCTCCACTATACAGGGGGGTATGGCAAAAATCTGCTTACCACGCTGGCTGGGCTCTTTTACGCGTTCCTGGATACAGGGGCGCTGGCTGTTCCTGATGAATGCATAGCTTTCATTCATAAAATGGCCTTTGACGCCTACGAGCCCCTCATCTACAAAGGCCGCTTTCTTGACATTGCAAGAGGGCGAGAGGTATCCCGCTACTTTCACCAGGACTATATAACAGGAAGGCATGTCATAAGGGGCTTGTGCTACCTGTCTGAGACAATGCCGGAATCCAGCAAGCTTCGCGCCAGGGCCATGATAAGAGAGTGGCTTTCAAGCGATGACGATCTGGCCCTGCTGCGTGACGAAGACGCTCATGCCGAGCATTTCGTTTACGGATCACTTCTGCCCATCTACCGCAAAATCATGAAGACAGCCCCAAGGGAAGAAAAGCCCTTTCACAAGACCTTCGGCATAGGGGCAGACGCAGTCCATCACGCGAAGAACTATTGCTTCGCCGTAAAGATGCATAGCCCAGACATCGCTAGCTACGAATTCCTAAATGGCGAGGGCGAGAAGTTCTGGCACATTTCAGATGGCATGACATATCTCTACACCTCTGACCTGGATTGCTTCAATAGTGATTACTACGCGACAGTTGACATGCAAAGGCTTCCTGGGACAACAGTTGACAGAAGCCCTGACAGGGCCAGCGACCCTTATTATCACTGGTTCGGTTCCGATTCAAAGAATCCGCGCTCTTTCGCCGGAGGAACGGACTTGGGAACCTGCGGCGCCGCTGGCATGCATTACAAAGGCCAGGGCCTTGGCATAATCCGCGACCTGGACGCCCAAAAGTCCTGGTTCATGTTTGACAAAGAGATCGTCTGCCTTGGAAGCGGCATCTCGTCCTCCAGCGGCAACCCCATAGAGACAACCGTTGACAACAGGCGCAATTCACAGGTTTCCTCCAGCGGCCATATAGCCCATATCCAAGCCAAGGGAGCCGGAACAGCCTATTGGTTCCCAGCGAATCAAGCTTTCCAAACCCTGGCCGAGCGCCGCAAAGGCACCTGGAACTCAGTCGAGATTGATCCGAAGTTCTGCAAAGAGAACAACTTCGCCACCATATGGATTGATCACGGAAGAAACCCCGAAAACGCCAGCTACGCTTATGTCGTCTTGCCAGAAACCTCGCAAGCCGAAGCCCAAAAGTACGCCAGCCATCCAGGCATTGAGATCTTGGAGAATTCAATCCAAGCCCACGCCGTGCGCCATAGCAGACTTTCAATCACAGCCGTCAACTTCTGGGCCAACCATGCAGTTGCGGGCATTTTCGCTTCCGCCCCATGCAGCCTCATTTTTCAGCAAAGAGAAAGCGTTTGCGAGATCGCCATTTCAGACCCAGCCAGAAGCGATAGCCTGATAGAAGTCTCCTTCCCGTTTGGCGCCACAAAAGCTTTAAGCCTCGACAAGCGGCTGCGCATTGTGAAGGCGTCTCCCTTGACAGTCCGCTTTGACTCCGCAGGCACCCATAGGGGAACGGCCTTGATGTCAGTAGAGCTTGAGTAAAAAGCAAACCCGGCTTGGAACAAGCCGGGTTTGCTTTTTTTGTTTTTTTCTTTTTTGGTTTTTATTTTTTATTTTTATTTTATTTTTATTTTTATTTTTTTATTTTTTAATTTTTTATTTTTTGCTAAGCCAAGCTAAGCTCCTCTGTCAGCGCCTGGGCATAGGATCTCACTTTTTCGTGAGGATGCGTCCTGGCGTTCAAAATCTCAGCCGCATACTTGTCCGAATCGCTGTTGGCCATGCAGTTCAAGGCGTCAACTTGCCACTTCCAGAGCTCGTCCGGGGATAGGTAAAAGAACTTCGGCTGAACCATCTCTTTGTAAATGTCCTCGCTCATGGCCAGAATGGCTTCAGGCGCCAAGACTGGCGCAAGTTCGGCCACGCCAGGGAATTCCCGCTCTTCATGCCACTTTCCCTTGTTCTGAGGGCAAACCTGCTGGCAGATGTCGCATCCGTATATGCACCCGCCAAGTTCCTTGCGCAACGGATGACCCTTCAGATCTATGGCTCTTGTGGTCAGAAGCGAAACGCATTTGAACGGAGACATCGTGAAAGGATCTGACAATGAGCGGGTAGGGCAGGCCTTGACGCATTTCCTGCAGCTGTCCGGGCATGGTCTTGCGTTGCTCTTTGCCTTCCAGGACATTTCCTTGTCAGCAAGCCAGGATATGATGCGGCAAAACGATCCGTACTTGTCCGAATAGAAGAAGTTGTTGTAGCGGATTACGCCCAGACCCGCTTGCATCGCCGCATAGCGATCTCCAACAACCCCGTATTTGCGGTTCCACTCCGTCCGCAAGCCAATCTCGCCAAAGAACTGGTTCATCTCGCTGGTTTTCGCGTAATCAGGAGCGTTCTCGTCAACGCGGGAATCAAAGAGATAGTTCAGCGCCACATGCCCTCGAAGCCCATCAGGGATCTTGTAGCAACTCTGGTCTTGGACAATGACTATCACCGAGTTCGCCCAGGGGTGCCGCTCAGCCACTTTTGTCAAGCGCCTTAGCCCTTCGTAGAATTGCGCCGACTCAGGAACCTTTCCCAGCCGCTCCTCGAAGCGCTGGTCATATCCAGCCATGTCTTCAAGCGGTGTTATCCCGACCTGGTCATAGCCTAAAGATAGCGCTTTGCCAACAATCCTTGATTCAAGGTCGCCATTCATCAAAGAGCCTCCATCTTATGCCTATCTTATGCCTATTGCTCGTCTTCGCTTTCTCCGCCCGCCAAGCGCCTTCCCATGTCATACGCGGCCTTGCAGTCAAGCGGGAACTGCTCTTCGTGCCGTTTCTTGACATATTCCTCGTCAAAGCTTGTTGCCGCGTACTGTGAGTAGTCGTCGAACTGCTGGGTGTTGAAGGCTATCGCGTACTCAGTCTCGCCAATGATCCTTCCGGACATGCCAGCCAGGCTGCTGTAGAGCTCGTTGTAGAATTCGCCTGGAGCGTTCATGGTAAATACCCAGCCTACCTTTGGCCTCTTTGCGTACGTCGTGCCTCTGTCCTTGTTGTAGGTTAAGCCAGGGAAAAACAGCCTCTCCAGAAACGAGCGCATCTCCCCTGTGACATTGCTGAAGTAGATGGGCGAGCCAAGCAGCAGGACATCCGCTTCCTTGGCCTTTTCAAGCACAGGGGACAGGTCGTCCCTCATGGCGCACTTTGCGAACTTGTCCTTGTCCAGGAGCTTGCAAGAGTGGCATCCGACGCAGCCCCTGAAGCTCAGGTCATACAGGTTGACCAGCTCTCCAGTCGCGCCAGGCACAGACAATGCGCCTTCCAAGGCGCTCTTGAGCATTTCGGCGGTGTTGCGGCTCTTGTTTGCCGCTCCGCTAACAGCGTATACATTCATATCGCTCTCTCCTTGTAGCAGTCAGGGCCCAAAAAACTGGGTTCCCTTGCGCCAGCCCTATGCAATCGATTATACCAAAAAGACAGAGCTTGTTCAAGTGCGCGGCAAAAGCCTTGCGGGATCCCTTTAACTTGAAGCTATTGCCAATACGCGATAATTGCTAAGCCTAACCCATGGTGCTATAATGAGCCTGACGCAAAATAAGAAAACATGCCAGAAAAACGTTTCACGTGACATATCTCGCGTCTAGCTAAACGCAAAAAGCCGCGAGTTCAGACAGAAATGCCATAACCCAAAGGCAGGTGAAATCATTGAAAAGGCTGCTCCCGCTGTTTTTGATCGCCATTCTTTTCTGCTCATGCCAGTCGAAGCCGAAGCTGGGTTCCAGCAAAAGCTATATCGAGGTTTTCGGGGATGAAGGCGCAGAGCCCGACTCTATCTGGCGCGCTTTCAGAAGCGGCGTAAAGTTTACCGTACGCGCCGAAGGAGCTGAGATGACCGTTCCAGACTTGTCTTCCCTCGTTGGCGAGGATCTCGACGACGCCATTGAATGGATGGCGGAGGGGGATGACTACGTTGATGTTGACAAGGTCTTTGAGGTTGAGAAGATCAAAGGAGGCTGGATCGTCTCGGATCAGGATGAGATTGACGAGCTGATCCTTGAAGAAGTAGAGTCGTTTCTCGCAAAAGAGATAAAGAGGGCGAATATAGAGCTGGATCAGCAAAGCCTTCCCCAAGCGATAGATCTCTCGGTGATGGCCGACGGATCCCAGTACGACACAGCGCTGATAAAAAACTACTGGGCTGTCGCTGATTCAGCGCTTTATGATAGCTTCGCCTCACCAGACTATTACCCCAACAGCAAGGTGCTGAAAGCGTTTAAAGAGGAAAGGCTTGAAAGGGCCTTTGATTGGGCAGGGGAGATAACTGAGCAAAACGCTGAAAGCAAGCGAAAGGTGGATGAGCTATCTGAACTTATCGCCCTCTACCTGCAAACATCCAAGGATTCAGCATACAGTGAAGCGGAGTCCGAAATATCCAGGGCAACCCAGTACCTTGAAACACCGGAGCTGATGGCAAGCGCGTTGGCGCCTAAAGTTAAAGCGGTCTTAGGGATTGATGGGGAGCAAAAGAGCGTTGACGATCTAAGGGGGTTGTACCAAGCGGCGCTTCGCCAGGAAAAGCTCTCGTCAGTCCTTGGTGCGATTGCTTTAAGTGATGACAAAAGCATGGCTCAAGCGGCGCAGTCGCTTCAAGAAGTGATAGACATTTCCCTAAAGTCTTATGCCGGACGATATAGCGGCTCCAGTGAAGAATTTCTTGAAGCCTCGTTCTCTGAGATGGACGAGAGCGATTTTGACTCTTCCCTCAGGTATGCCGCGAGAAAGCTGAAGTCCAGCCTTTCAAAGGAACGAGCAGAAGGCCTTGCCGATTTGGCAAAGGGAGATTCCGAGACGCTAAGCGCCTACTACGGATTCGAAGCGGCAAGCGTTGCAGCCGAAGCTATGCGCAAAAGCATAGAAGGCCTTTCTGACAGCGCGGAGGACATTTTAAAATTTGTTGCCCTGGCTGAAGCGTCAGCCCTCTTCAACGCCCGCGCCGAGATTGTTCTTTGCCGAATGCTTAAGCTGGATGATTCTGATGCTTCGGAGAGCTACTCCAGGCTCAAAGCGGTCCTCGATTCGTTTGTCCCGAAATGGAAGGACTATATAAAGGCCTATCAAAGGATTGAGCCGACTGAAGAGGACAAGAATGAACTCATAAAGATGTTTAACGCCTTGTACTACCTAAATGGGGAATTTGATTATAAGAATAATGATATCCTCTATGTGCTGCTTAATTTGGCGGAGTATTATAAAGATGGAACCAGGGATGAGGTAGCCCTCTATTTCAAGATCTGGGATCCTGACACATTAGCATTCGAGGATCCACTTTCTAGATTTTTCGGTGATTATATCGCCGTCGGGCTTCCTTTCAAAGAGACTGATTGGGTGCTTGAAAACTTGTTTCACACCGCCCCAGACCATAACGCGGTTGACGAAGAGGAACTATACGCCTACGAGGAAAAGTATATTGTTAGGATTGACGATAGGCCCTATTGGTACAGACATGAAAATGAGATGGTTCAGTATAGGCCGCTTGGCAACGGCATATACGACATCGCTTTCTCTACATGCATTACAAATACGGGGACAGATGAAGTTCGATTTGCTAGCATTTATGCAACGGCGGATCTTCAGCTAATTGACAATGAGCGGCGCTGGACGTTTTATAGAATTTCTGACAATCCCATAGAACATTAGGCTTTCAGAATAGATGCGCATGCAAAAGCGCTTGTGAGTCGAGATCCGACCCCTGTCATTCATTTTGTGATATCTAAAAAAAGAGGCAAAGCGGGTTTCACCCGCTTTGCCTCTCCTATGTGTTTAGAGCGCTTTTTTTGATGCATTGCAGCTATCTGCGAGCTCTTCTTTGGCAACATAGCCTTACGCGAGATGCTCTCTAAACCCCTTTCTTCTTTTCTGCTTTAATTTTCTTCACCAGCTCCAAGGGAGCGTTCATGTTCGTGGCAATGAGTTGCTCATCGAAGTTCGAGTCTAGCCAATTGGAGATTGCTAGATGCAACCATTTTTCGTAATCTTCGTTGATGAGCCGCAACTCTGCTTCGTGCTCTTCTGTAGTGTAAAAACCATACTCATGCATAAACCGGTTTTTCTCATTCACGCTCATGTTGGATTCCTCCTTGAAATACTTCAAGTATAGTTCGATTTGATTCGCCATGATCAATTGTTCACTAACAGTTTAACCCATTATACTTTTTTGTCAACGCTTTTTCAATATTTATTGGGTATATTAATCTTAAAGTTCACGTTCTCCGCTATTCGGTGTCGAAACAATGATAATATTTGAAATTATTAGTGTTCGCAATGAGCCAAATCTCCTCCAGCGCCTCTAATCGCCTAATCTCCATCTCTTCAAGCCATTTCAATATTTCGACATTCAAAAGGCTTTTACTGTTTACCAAACTCGCCAAACCTCCTCCAGCGCCTCTAATTGCCTCATCTCCATCTCTTCAAGCAGTTTCAATATTTCGACATTCAAAAGGCCCGCAAGAAATCCCAACCATTTCACCATCGCGCCTTTCGCTTGTATCCATGCCTCTGCCAAGTGCGCAAACCCGAACATATCGTTTCAAGGGAATGTCGATTTCAATCGTTTTCACAAACCTGAGCATGCCATTTCGAGAGACTATTGACACTGCACACGTTACCGTGTATAATGTCAGCATCGTGAAGCGGGGGGCTGAAAATGCTTGTATCATTAGCTGAATACGGCGAAATACACGGGAAAAGTGGCGATACGCTCCGCCGCATGGCTGAAAACAATATGTTCAAAACAGCGCAGAAAATTGGGCGCAATTGGGTAATAGACAGCGCAGAAGAGTACCCTGTCAAGAAACGCGCGGCGAAACGCCCTATCTCTGTGGTGTCGCTCTTTTCCGGATGCGGCGGCATGGATCTGGGGTTTATAGGCGGATTTGACTTTCTCGGAAAGCGCTATGCCAAAACTGACTTCAACATCATATGGGCAAACGAGATCAATCCTGCGGCTTGCAGGACTTATCGCGAAAACATAGCCGAACACATAATCGTTGGCGATATAAATGATGAGATAAAAAATTTGCCTGAACACGCAGACATCGTGATTGGCGGCTTCCCGTGCCAGGACATCTCCATTAACGGCAAAATGCTTGGCATCAACGGCAAGCGCAGCGGCCTATACACTGCGATTGTAGAGACTGTCCGCAAACTCGCCCCTCAAGTTTTTGTCGCAGAGAATGTGGGCGGGCTGTTTCTTAAACAGAACGAGGCTTCACGCAATAAGATTCTTTCTGACTTCGGCTCGCTGGGTTACGATATCAGCTGCCAGCCTTACCATGCTGAAGACTACGGAGTTCCCCAGACCCGCGAGCGAGTATTTATCGTTGGCACAAAGGTTGGCAAGCCTGGGTTTATACCTCCTTCTAAAACTTGCAGTCAGCCGGTAACAGCTAAGCAAGCGATTGGCGACCTGGAAGGCCTGCCGGAAGACAAGGGGTTCTCGCATGTCTGGAGTTTGGCGAACGTCAGCGGGGAACAGGGAAACCGGCACCTCATAGCGGACAGGCCTGGTTACACCATTCGCGCTGAGTGCCATGGCAACATTCAGTTCCACTACCTGCTGCCGAGACGCATCTCTATGCGTGAGGCGGCCCGCATACAATCGTTCCCAGACACATTCCGCTTTCCCTGCAAGCTGCGCGAAACTGAGCGCCAAATCGGAAACGCCGTGCCTCCAGTGCTGGCGTGGCATGTAGCTAAAGCGGTAGAGCCGCTGATAGAAAAGTAAACATGACAAATCAGAAAAACGCATGCAGGGCGCGAATCCATTTCGCGCCCTTTTTTATTTTTTTATTATTTTATTTTATTATTTTATTATTTTATTTTATTTTTCTTTTTTTAATATTAAGCACGCGTACAGATAAATATGCCAAGCCCTTCCACAGCACAATCCTTATAAATTTCAGCACAATCGTTATAAATCAGAGCACAAGCGTTATACTTTGCCGGTTTTTCACCTGGTATGATCAAAGCAAATAACTGAAATCAGGTGCTGGCATGGAATTGCATATATTGGCCGAAATAGCGGCTCAAAGGCGGCTGGATGTCCTGGAGATGGTGTATGCCAGCAAAGCGGGGCATATAGGCGGAAGCCTCTCCTGCATGGACATTCTCGTGGCCTTGTTTCACCAAGTGATGGCGCCGGGGGACAGGTTTGTCTTGAGCAAAGGGCACTGCGCGGAAGCGCTTTTCGCTGTCTTGAGCGGAAAAGGCTGTTTCCCGCCCTCAGAGCTCCAATCGTTTTCGAAGCTTGGAACAAAGCTGGCAGGGCATCCCACTCCAAAGGTTCCTGGCGTCGATTTCGCAACAGGATCCCTTGGCCACGGGCTCTCAGTGGGAGTTGGCATGGCTTTGGGGCTAAAGCTAAACGGGACTTCCAATAGAGCCTTTGTGCTAATGGGAGACGGAGAGCAAGCGGAAGGTTCGGTTTGGGAAGCGGCAATGGCAGGAAGCAAGCATAAGCTCGACAACCTGGTTGCAGTCATTGACCGAAACATGCTGCAAATATCAGGCTCTACAGAAAGCATTATGCCGCTTGAAGACTTGGCTCTCAAATACGAAGCGTTTGGTTTCATCCCCAAGAAATGCGATGGCCATGACATGGGACAGCTTGTCGAAGCCCTGTCAACAAAGGAAAACAAGCCAGTGGCTGTTATAGCCAGCACAGTGAAAGGCCAGGGATCGAGCGTTACAAGCAACAAGGCCCAGTGGCACCACAAGGCACCGTCAAAGGCAGAATATGAAATAATAAAAGCTGATTTTGCACTAAAAACAAAAAAAGGCGGCGAGCTATATGAAGGCTAACATTAGGAAAGCCTTTGCTGACAGGCTTGTCGAGCTGGCCGCTGATGACGGCAGCATTTTTGCGGCGGCAACGGATTCCAGAGGAAGCTCAGCCATGGACAGCTTCGCCCAAAAGTATCCCGACAGGTTCATTGAATGCGGGATAGCTGAGCAAAACGCCGTCTCTCTGGCGGCGGGACTAGCCAAGACAGGAAAGACCGTCTTTGTCTGTGGCCCCGCTTGCTTTCTCTCTTCAAGAGCCCTGGAGCAGGTAAAGGTTGACGTTGGCTACAACAACACCAACGTAAAAGTCATTGGGGTTTCAGCAGGGCTCAGCTATGGCCCCCTTGGCGTGACCCACGTGTCTCTGCATGACTTCATCATAAAAACGTTCCCCAACATCGAGGTGTTCGCCCCCAGCGACTGCGTTCAAGCAAGGTTTATGGCAGAATACCTGGCCAAGTCCGGAAAGCCCGCTTACATGAGGATAGGCAGGGGAGATGTTGAGAATGTCTACAGCGAAACCCAATCCTTTGGCATAGGCAAGGCTGTCTCCGTTAGAGACGGTGATGACGCCGCAATCATATGCTGCGGAGAGACCGTGGCCATTGGCGCCAAAGCCCACGAACTCTTGATCAAGCAAGGCATTCACGCCAGGGTTCTTGACATGTTCTCCCTCAAGCCCTTTGACGGCGATGCCATTAGAAGCGCATGCAAAACCAAAGGAATAGTCGTGGTTGAAGAGCACGGATATCCCAGCGGGCTAGGGGAGGCTGTTTGCCGGATCGCCTGCGAGTCCGGCGCAAAGGTTCACTCAATCGCCCTCCCAGAGGAAACGATCATTGGAGAGCAGGAAGAGCTGTTCAAGCACTACGGGCTGACGCCTGAAAATGTGGCGAATGCCGTGCAAAGCCTTGTAAAGCAGGTGATGTGTTGATTCTGGCAATTGACCAAAGCACGTCCGGCACCAAAGCCATTGTCTTTAGCCCTGATGGTGAAGTTTTAGCCAAAAGCTTTATCGAGCACAAGCAGATAGAAACAAAAGAAGGCTGGATCGAGCACGACCCTGATGAGATCTGCAAAAATGTCATAGCCGCTTGCGAAAGCGCCGCTTCAGGCCAAACGATAGACGCGATTGGCATCAGCAACCAAAGAGAGACCTCTCTTTGCTGGAGCAGGAAAACCGGCAAGCCCTTTTATAACGCCATAGTATGGCAATGCGGAAGAGCCGCGCCAATCACGGAAAGGCTTTCGGATCATGCGGACACAGTCAAAAAGATTTGCGGGCTGCCCCTTTCTCCTTACTTTTGCGCGGCCAAGTTCAAGTGGTTTCTGGATAACGTCCCTGAAGCGAGGGAAGCCGCCAAATCCAATGACCTTTGCCTTGGCACCATTGACAGCTGGCTGGTCTTCAAACTCTCTGGCAGCCACAAAACCGATTTGTCAAACGCGTCAAGAACCCAATTATTAAGCCTGGATACCCTGCAGTGGGATCCTTGGCTCTGCGAACTGTTTGGTGTTCCAATAAACGCACTCCCGGAAATCTGCCAAAGCGACGACTTCTTTGGAAACGCTGAAATCAACAAACACTCTATTCCTATCCGCGCATGCCTGGGAGACAGCCACGCCGCCCTTTACGCTAGCTCGTTCTTTGAAAGCGCAGCCAAGGCAACTTTGGGAACAGGCGCTTCAGTCATGGCAAACATAGGTCCTGAAAGAGCTAAAAATGTCACAAGCGGGATCGCTGAGTGCCTGGCTTGGAGCATCAGCAATCAGCCCGCTTACGCTCTGGAGGGAAACATCAACTACGCTGGCGCCATCATCAAGTGGCTGGTCGAAGATATCGGCCTTCTAGGTTCCAGCTCGCAAAGCGGAAAAATAGCCGATTCAGTTGAGAGCTCAAACGGCGTCTACCTGGTTCCGGCCTTTTCCGGGCTAGGCGCCCCCCATTTCAACCATAACGCCAGAGCCGCGTTCGTAGGCATGAACCGGACAACAAAGAAGGCCCATTTGGTAAGAGCCGCAGAAGAAGCGATAGGCTACCAGATCAAGGACATAGTTGACGAAATGGCGAAAAGCGGCTTAACTCTGCAAAGCCTATCCCTGGATGGCGGCGCCGCTGGAGACCCGTTCCTGGCTCAATTCATATCTGACATCCTCGGCATAGAAGCGAACGCCTCTACCCTTGGAGAGCTGTCCGCCGCAGGCGTTGCCGCCTTGGCCGCAAGAACCCAATTCAGCTTTTCCAGAAAGCGCTACACGCCAGAGATAGATTCCCAAAAGAGAGCCGCTCTCTTTGAAGGCTGGAAAATCGCGATAAAAATGATTACAAACCAATAGCTAAATTTGAAGGCTGGAAAATCGCGCTATAAATGGTTATAAACCAATAACTAAATTTAAAGGCTGGAAAATCGCGCTATAAATGGTTGCAAACCAATAGCTAAATTTAAAGGCTGGAAAATCGCGATAAAAACAAACCAATAGCTAAAATTTAGATAAACGCTAGGAGGCGCTCTGTGAATTCTAAAAAGCAGTCGTTTGGAGTCATAGTCTCCACTCGCTCCTTCTTCCCCGGCAAGCTTGTAAAAGACGCAAGGAATCAGATCGAAGGGCTCTTGGGCGAGCTGGGATACGGAATAGTCATGGTTGGCGAAGAGGACACAAATCTAGGCGCGGTTTTGACATTTGAAGAAGCCAAGGCTTGCGCCAAGCTGTTTAAGTCAAATGACCAGATCGACGGGATCATTGTGGTCTTGCCAAACTTCGGCGAAGAGCTCGGGATCTGCGAAGCGATAGACCTTGCCAGCTTGAAAGTGCCTGTCCTGGTTGCCGCGATTGATGACGATCTGGACAAGCTGGACATGTCCAATAGGCGAGACGCGTTTTGCGGAAAAATCTCTGTCTGCAACAACCTCTATCAAAGAGGGATCCCCTTTTCCCTAACAAAGCTTCATACCTGCAAGATCCAAAGCGATTCCTTCAAGGAGGACATTTCCCGTTTCGCCGCTGTCTGCCGCATAGTCAAAGGTCTTCGGGGCGCCAGGATAGCGATGCTAGGCGCAAGGCCAATTGCCTTCGGAACAGTCAGATATTCGGAAAAGCTTCTCCAATCACTTGGAATCGCAGTCCAGACAGTGGACTTCTCTGAGATCATCTTCCAGGCCTTGAAAGAAGGCGACCCAGACCGAGTAAAAAATAAGGTGGCCGAGATCCAGGAATATGGCGAGATCGCCTTTGGAGATCTCTCTTTGCTTGAAAAGCAAGCCAAGCTTTGCCTAGCAATCGAAGACAAGGTTTCAGAGCTAGAATGCGACGCCTCCACTGTTCAGTGCTGGGATAGCGTTCAAAACAATTACGGCTGCGCCACTTGCCTTTCCATGAGCATGATGGGGCAAAAAGGCAAGCCTTCGGCTTGCGAAAGCGATGTCATGGGCGCTGTATCCATGCTTGCCGCCACCTTGGCCGCAGAGCAGCCCTCAGCCCTTCTGGACTGGAACAACAACCTGGGCGAGGACCGGGATGAATGCATCTGCCTCCATTGCTCCAACTTCCCCAAGGACTTCTTCAGATCCAAGATAGAAATAGAGTGCCTCGACGTTTTGGGAAGCACCCTTGGAAAAGAGAACTGCTTTGGCGCATGCAAAGGGCAAGCCGCGCCCGGAGAGGTCACTTTCCTCAGGCTTACAACCGATGACAGGCGCGGCACTGTAAAGGCCTACGTCGGAGAAGGCGAGATACTGGAAACTCTCATCCCCACAAAAGGCGGGGTGGCAGGAGTCAGGGTCAAAAACCTTCAAGGCTTGCTAAAGCGCATCTGCGAGGCTGGTTTTGAGCACCACGTCTGCCTTGTTCGCGGAAAAGTCGCGGATGTCTTGCAGGAAGCGCTGGAGAAATATATGGGGGTCGAGGTCTACAGGCATAGCTAGAGTTCCCAAAGGCTGGCCTATAAGAAAAAAATTGGCATGCCAAAAGACAGCAAGCGGAGGCGCAGCCTCCGCTTGCTGTCTTTTTTGTGTTTTGGTTTTGCCTTTTTTATCTTGCTTTTTATTTTTTTGCTTTTTATTTTTTTTAACTTTCTATAAAACCTCTTTCAAAAACGCCGTTATCCTCTCCTGAAGCGCTGACTGGTAGAAGTGCGGGGTTGCGTGCCCAGCACCTTTTATCGGGTAGAAGTCAGATCTCGCTCCGACGCGTTCGAGCTTCTCATGCAAGATTTCGCTTTGCGATATGCCAACGATCCCGTCGTTGGTGCCATGGGCTATGAAAAATGGGGGAGAGTTTTTTGACGCGTACTGAAGGGCGCTGGATTTCTCCGCTTCCTCGCGGCGGCTTGACGCATTGTACCCAAGAAGCATTGCCTCAGGAGTAGGGGAGTTCTGGAACTGCGGGTTTTGCGGAAAGCTCAGAAAGTCAGTCGGGCCATAGAAATCTACAACCGCTTGGACACTGCTGTCCTGATCCAGGTTTTCGCCAACGTCAAAGCTCTTGTCTCCGCTTGTCACCCCAGCCATCGCGGCCAGGTATCCGCCAGCAGACTCTCCTGCTACAGCAATCCTGTCCTTGTCTATTCCGTAAGTGTCAGCGTTCTTGCGAAAGTATCTTATGGCTGACTTGACATCCTCCAGCTGGGCGGGGAAGTGGGCGCTGTTTGACATTCTGTATTCAGCGCTTGCCACAGCGAAGCCGTTTTTGGCGAAGTTAATGAGCCACGGGATATGCGCTCCTCTGTCCATGGTAATCCAAGCCCCTCCGCAAAGCCAAACAATAAGGGGCTTTTTCTCAGTCGAATATTCCCGCAAGAAATCTAGCTTGAGATCCTTGACAGGGATGTTTGGAAACCAGTAGGGTACCTGGGCGAACGTGATCCCTGAAAACAGGGAAATGGAGCTCTCTGACACATGCACTTCCAATATTTCTTTCATGGCTGCCCTCAATTCGGAATGATTTATGCTAAAAAGGATTGACTTTTCACTCACTCTGCGGTTTCTCGCGAGCTTACAGGGCTCGCACGCTTTCCCTCTCCACAAGCCTTGTGCAGACTTGCGTCACAGTCTTTGTCGCTATGGCGCCCCTGGCGTCATAAAGTATCCTGGCCGCAAGCCGTCCCATGTCCTCTTTCTCAACCCTTATCGTTGTCAAAGGGGGAGACGTGACCTCGGAAAACGGCATGTCGTCAAAGCCAACAACAGAAACGTCGTCTGGCACCTTTATCCCTTTGGTCTCAAAAGCCTTGAGAGCGCCCAGCGCCATGTAGTCGTTGTCAGCGAAAAAGGCTGTCGGAAGCTCATTGTCAGCTTCGATGCGCGCCGCGACCGCTTTCCAGATCTCAACAGTGTTAGCTGGCACCTCTATAACAAACCTCTCATCAAATGGCAGGCCTCTGCTGGCAAGGGCTTGCCTGTAGCCTTCCTCCCTGCTGCAAAAGTTCTTGATCCGGACAGCGCATTTCAGGTAGCCGATATTCCTGTGGCCCTTGTCTATCAAGCCGCATACCGCTTTCTTCACGCTTGCGGCGTTGTTTATCACAAGGGAGCTGCAGCTGTCCGAGTCGGGGAAGTTGTCAAGGATCAAGGCTTGCGAGCAGGATCTCGCGATCATGTCCATTTCCTCTTCAGACGCTTCCGTTGCAAGGAAAATGACCGCGCTTGAAGAGTCGTTCACAATCTGTGACATGTGCTGGGAGAAATCTGGATCTGACTTGTTTATGCTGTCAAGGATGAGCTTTGCGCCCAAGCTTTTGCATTCCTGGACAATTCCGCTTACAAGGGCCTCGAAAAACGGCGTGTCCCCTACTATCAAGCCAGAGTTCTTGTACCTGACGAACCTAAAGTCTGTGATCTTGCTTTCTGAAAAATAGCCTATCCTGCGGGCCACCTCGAAAACCCGCTCCGCTGTTTCGGAGCTGACTCCGCTTTTGCCGTTTAGGGCGTTTGATATAGTAGAAACCGAAAAGCCCGTGGCCTCTTTAATTTGCGCGAGATTAGCCTTCATAGTTTACCTTTCGTCTTAAACACTTTTGGAGTGACGCCTGTTGCCGCCCAACTGCTATTCTAGCCTTTTCACGCCATGAATTCAACTGCTATTTCTCTTTTATCTCAAGCTCTCTTTGAGTGCGCATCTATTTCTGCCCCTTTAATCTCAAGCTCTCTTGAAGCGCACATCTATTTCTGCCCCTTTTATCTCAAGCTCTCTGGAGCAACGCATCTATTTCTGCCCTTTCATCTTGAACTCTCTCGGAGTTACGCCTGTGGCGCGCTTGAACTGCTTTGAGAAGTAGGCGATGTTGCCAAACCCGCTCTCAATCGCTACATCCCTTACGCTCAGGCGGTTTTGAAGCAATAGCGCCTTGGCCTTCTTAACCCTTTCGCCCGCTATGTACTCAGTGAGCGAAAGCCCGGTCTTGCTGCGAAACATGTGCGAAAGGTAGCAAGGGCTTATGAAGACGCTTTTTGCCACTTCATCCCGGCTGATGTCCTCTGGCAAGCGCTCGCTCACGTACTGCTTGATCCTGCTTATGAGCGCGTCATCGCTTGCTAGCTTTTTTACGCTCTCGCCATAAGCGGCAACGCACTTTTTGACGTGCTCTTCCAGCAAAAAGGCAGAGTCCGTAGCGTTGTCCTCTCCAGAGAGCGCCTCTTGGAACTCAGAAGATTTAGCTATTCCAACCATCTCAGCGGCTGACTGGACCGCTGTCTGGAAATCCCTTAAAAAGGCTTTCAGCTCGCCCCGATCTAGCCGTTTTGATCCTGCCATGCCCTTGATATGAGAAGAGCAGACGCTTTGCGCTTCGTCCAGTTTCATCTGAAGAAGCTCATCCCTTAGCAGATCCTTTGGAAAAGGCTTTTTGGGGTTCGCTTCATGAATCAAGCCCTCGTCCCTGATAAAGCTCCTTTGTGTGACGTCCCTTTTTGCCGAGTCCGCCAAAGACGCGCATGAAAGGCCCAAGGCCTCTATTGCGCAAGGCTTGCCGACAAATATCCGGAACGTCCCGCCATAGCGGCTGCCACAGGAAGCAAGCAATTGCTCGCATGAATTCATGACTTCAACGACTTCTACGCGCTCGCAGCGAGCGGACAAAATGGCAAAGCCAGCGCTCTTTCCAGCATAGGCAAAGGCCTGAAGCCCAGCTCCAAACGTGTCTCCCAAAACAGATCGCATTTCCCTTTCCCCTCCGTCAGGCTCTTCGCAAAGCTGGCACCCGCTCCAATCCATGAGAACCGGAATCAGGCTTCCCTCTGTTATGCCAGAAGGCAGGTACAAGTCTTGGATCTGCTGTGGTATAAGAGATGCAGGTATCCTTCCGCTTGTTATGCCTTGCCAGAAATGATCAAGGCGGCTGGCCTCGGTGTTTAGCCAACGCTCAGCGCAAGACCTGTCCCGGATTTCCACCTCTTTTGACTTGATCTTTTTCACCGCTTTTAATACAGCGGCTTCGATTGCGCCGCTTTCCGCCGGCTTTAGCAGATAGTCCACGCACTGAAGCTTCAAAGCCTTGCTGCAGTACCCGAACTCAGCGTAGCATGTGAGAAACACGCACTCAGTCGTGTAGTTGTTGCGCCTGACCCATTCCAGGAAGTCGATCCCGTCGCCCTTGGGCATCTCGATGTCTGTGAGAAGAACCTCAACGCTGGACTTCAGGAACCTTTCGCGGGCCTGGCTGGCTGAGTACGCGCAGAAAACATCATCAAAACCCATGCCTCGCCAATTGAGCTTCTTTTTGAGCGAATCCACGCTGTAGTAGTCGTCATCCAATATCATGAGATTCAACAAGAGCCCTCCCCGCTTTTTCATCAGGAACAAGGATGTCCACTTGCGCTCCGGCGCCCTCCCTATTGGAAAACCGAAACTCGCAGTCCCCCAAAAGGGTCTTCGCCCTTTGGAGAACGTTGCTAATGCCTATTTTTCCTTTCGCTTCAGCCAAGTACTTGTCCTGGTTCTGCAAACCCCTTAGGGTCTCAGGCGAGTAGCCCCTTCCCGTGTCCCAGATGCAAATGTGCACCCAAGGCTTGCCGTCCCTTGAAACAGAGCAGGAGCTTGCATGCATGACTACAGGGGATTCCACAGAAGCCTCGTGTTTTGCCGTGTTTTCCAAGAAATTTAAAATCATCAAAGGCACGACTTTGCAGTCAAGCGTCTCTGGGGCGAAGTCTGTTTCCAAGGATAGTGTTCCAAGATACCTTATGGATTGAAGGCTGACAAAGTTTGCGGCATGCTCCGCTTCCCATGAAAGGGCAACAGTGTCGCAGGAGGACATTGCATACCTCAGGTGCCGGCTCAGCCCGCTTGTCATTTTTCTCACGAGATCATCTCTTCCCGTTTCCGAAAGAGAATGCACTGTGTTCAAGCAGTTTATCAAGAAGTGAGGGGACATCTGGGATTTCATGTATTCTATCCGAAGCTTCTGCCGCTTCAGCTTTTCTTCGTATACGCCTATTCTCAAAGTTTTTATCTCTTTGGCCATTTCGTTGAAAGTAAGGTTAACTTCATCAAGCTCAAGGCAAGCGCCAGCTCCGTCTACCTGGACGTTGACATCTCCGTCCCTGAGCCGCTTCAAGGCTTGGGACAAAACCCCGATTGGCGTTATGACCAAAGGCTTCATCACAAAAACCCCAGTAAGTATAAGCGCGCTAAAAGCTATAAACACAAAGAGCATCACTCGCCAGTACTCAAGGGATGACCTTTTTAGGACGTCTTCTGAAATGAGCGCCGCCAGTGAGACGCTTTCGCCATCCAGTGGAACCGACACCAGGGAATAGCTTCCTGCCTCCAGCTCATCAGAAACCTTTCCAAGAAGCTGCCCATCTGCGCCAATCAAGTCAAATCGAGCCAAAGAGTCGGAATTCCCAAACAATAGGCGAAGCAGCGAGTCTACACTGATCCAGGCCCCAACATAGCTTTCACGCACAGAAATCGCCCTGGCAATGTAATTCCCTTCGGAAGTCGCAATGGCTATCCATTTTCCCGCGTTCTCGCTAGTGAAAAACAATCCGCTTCCAACAGCTTCCTTGATGGCGGAGTTAAGCGCCCTTGGCACCAAGGCGACGCCGTGGGCGAAAATGTTCTGCTCAGGGGAGTAGAGAAAGAAGCCGTCCGCAATGTGAGCTGGAAGCGCGGCATTGAAGCTCTTCTGCACATTTCTCAAAGCGGAGAACCAAATGGTTTTATCCCGCCCGCTTCTTTCCAGAAGGATTATGTCCCCGCTGTCAAACACGAACCCAGCGAGATATTTCTCAATCTCGGCCAGCCTGTCTCCAGCGCTGGCGACCTGGGTCTTTACCATGCTTTCCGCCGTGGCGCGAGTCTGCCTCTGGATATAGCTCAAGGCCCAGTAGTTGTTGTACGCCAGCAGCAGGAAAAACAGCGCTATGGCAACCGCGCTGAAAATCTTCAGCCTGCTTCTCAATGAAAACCTGCGCTTGCCCATAAGGCTCGCCTCGTCTTTGGCTGGCAAAGCCAGCTTTATTTATCATTGGCCCGACTTTGAAGCCAAGCGGCCCGATTTTGGGATTTGCACTTGCCGCTCTCAAGAAATATTATAGCAGGCTCTAAATGTTTTGTAAATAGAGACATAAAATTTTATAGAAATATTTATATAGATAAGAGCATATCCCAAAATTTTGGGATACGCACTAAAGCGCTGCCAAACACAGGCTCGGGCTCTTTGTAGGCGAGGACAAGCTTAAAGCCCGGACATTTAGGCAATAGCGCATAGCCATTTGCGAGCTGAGCACAAATGTGTTAGTTGAAAGCACTATTATTCTTTCCGCCAGATGCCTTTGGTTGTTAAACTTGTTTTAAGTTAGACAGAGCGTATCCCAAGCGCCTTTGGCCTTGGGATCTGCCATATGACTGGAGGAATAAAAATGAAAAAAATGTGCTTTAGATTTATCGCTTTGCTAGCCGCGCTTGTATTTTGCGCGTCGTGTTCAGGGAAGGCCGCTAGCACGCCAGCCCCCGCAAGTTCCGGAGATGCCGCTCCTGCACAAAACGCGCCTGCTCAAGAAGCTCCGCCTGCAGCGCCAGCCGCTGCGACAAAGCTGGTTATGGCTTTCCCGACCTGGACCGGAGCGCCGCCTGACACGGCAACAGTGCAAAAAGCCATGAGCGATTACCTGAAAGAAAAGCTTGGAGTGGAGATTGAGCTTCAAATCTCCGACGCAGGATCGTTTAGCCAAAACATGACCCTGGCTCTCTCAAGCGGAGAGCAGATTGACATCATGAGCACTTTGATGGCAGGGTATGGCAACCTGGTTTCGCAAGGCTACTTGCTGGACTTGGAAGAAGACGGCTTGTTCGGGTCATATGGGCAAGGCGTGAT
Organism: Clostridiales bacterium; assembly: GCA_031270945.1. Lineage (GTDB taxonomy): Bacteria > Bacillota > Clostridia > Lachnospirales > WQUN01 > JAISWZ01. The sequence continues at coordinate 30,195 of JAISWZ010000603.1, forward strand.
TGAAGCGATGGGCGATCCAGGCTTTGTTGACGCTTGCCGAGTCAACGGCATTCTCTACGGCTTGCCTAACAACCGCGATCTGGCTCAAGGGCGCGGATGCGTCTCAATAGGAACTGAGTACCTGGACGCCATAGGGTACAAGGCGCCTGATAACGCGCCAGAAATAATCCCAATAACCCAAGCCGAAGTGGAAGAGCTTTGGGCAAAGCTTCATGAGGCGTTCCCGGACAAGGAAACCTATCGTCCTGTAGCAGGAAGCATCCAGCAGTACACCGACATTGACTTCCTTGGCGGCTCCGCTTTCGGAGTTTTGCTTGACTACGGCAAGGAGCTCAAAGTTGTCAACCTTTTTGAATCTGCCCCTTATCGCGAATACTGCGACATGATTTACGGCTACAACCAGAAGGGCTACATAAGCCCAGACGCGGCAACAGACACAACTGACGTCCTCAGCCTGACAGCTGCTGGAGTTCTCGTGGGCTACACCACTGGCGGAAAGCCAGGAAGCAAGCAGCAGGAAAGCAATGGCGCCGCTCGCGACATGACCATCCTTCAGACCAAGGGCGATCTGGTTGCCTCTACATCTGTAGCTGGAATGCCTTGGGCGATCCCGATAACAACAATAGACAAAGTGGCCGCCATGAAGACCCTGAACGAGTTTTATGTTGATCCAGAGCTTGCGAACATGCTGGCATACGGCATAAAAGACGTGCACTACAGAGTCCTTGACAGCGGGCTGGCTGACTATCCTGAAGGAAAAGACGCAACAAGCAACGGCTTTGGCACCCTCCCATGGCTTGTCATGAACCAGTTCAACTGCTACGTCTGGAATGGCGCGGATCCTGATCTTTGGAACAACATGCGCAAGTTCAACCAAGAGGCGAACAAGTCCAAAGCGTCAGGCTTCGCTTTTGACACAGCGCCTGTGGCAACCGAGCTGACCGCTGTCCAGAACGTGTACACGGAATACCAAGCGAGCGTAGAGTACGGATTTGTTGATCCAGCCATCGGCATACCGGAAATGAACAAGAAAATGATGGACGCGGGTCTGCAGAAGATCATTGACGAAAAGCAAAGGCAGCTGGACATCTGGGCCGCTAATTGATTTTTGATTTTTGTTTTTTTGTTTTTTTAAAGCAAAAGGCAAAAGCCGGGCAAAGCCCGGCTTTTGCCTTTAGACAAGGAGTTAGCCATGCGCCAAAAAAGCAAGTTCTTGCGATTCATTCCCGTTTACGTGATGATGCTGCCAGGCCTGGCCTATCTATTCATAAACAACTACATGCCTCTGCCTGGGCTTGTGCTGGCGTTCAAGAAATATGACGCCAGGAAGGGCATATACGGAAGCGACTGGCTTGGCTTCCAGAACTTCTTGTACCTGTTCAAGACTTCTGACGCCTGGGTCATTACGAGAAACACCATCCTCTACAACCTGGCCTTCATCGTCGTGAATACCGTCTTTGCAATCGCCGTGGCGATCATCCTTTGCGAGCTGGCGGGAAGAGCCAAGAAGTTCTACCAAAGCGCGATCCTCCTGCCCAACCTTATCTCATCGGTTATAGTTGGGTACCTGGTCTTCGCGTTCCTAAGCGCAAAAAATGGCTTCGTCAACAATACGATTCTGCCGTTTTTCGGAAAAGAGGCCATCGCTTGGTACAGCGAGGCCAAATACTGGCCATTTATACTGATTATCGTAAGCGCTTGGAAAAGCGTCGGCTACAACTGCATCATATACTTGGCCGCAATCCTTGGGATTGACCATGGCATCTACGAGTCCGCCAGAATAGACGGAGCTTCAAAATGGCAGCAAATCACGCAGATAACCCTGCCTCTTTTGCGGCCTACTGTCATAATGCTTACCCTCATGGCTGTCGGGCGAATGTTTTACTCGGATTTCGGCTTGTTCTACCAAACCCCCATGAACCAGGGCGCGCTGTACTCGACTACAAACACCATTGACACCTATGTGTACCGAGGCTTGCTTCAGCTAGGCAACATCTCCATGTCAGCCGCCGCCGGCTTCTACCAGTCGATTGTCGGATTCATCCTTGTGCTTGGCGCCAACATGCTGGTGCGCAGGATTGACAAAGACAGCGCTCTGATTTAGATAAAAAAAGGGGGGCTTGCTATGGCTTCGAGGGAAGACAAGATTTTCGGGATCCTGGGCCACATGGTTATGATTGCGCTATCTGTCTGTGCCCTGGTTCCCATCATTTTGATGCTCATATCCTCATTCACGGACAATGGGGCGCTGCTTAGAAACGGATACTCCTTTTTCCCTGAGCAATGGAGCCTAGGGGCATATGAATGGGTATTCCAGTCAAACAGCGGAACCGTTCTCAGAGCTTATGGCGTCTCATTTGCGCTGACCGCTTCCGGGACAGCGGCAAGCCTTGTTATCACAACATTGCTCGCTTACGGCTTGGCGAAGAAAGATCTGCCGTTCAAAGGCTTTATCACGTTTTTCGTATTTTTCACCATGCTATTTAACGGAGGGCTTGTCCCGTCCTACATCAACTACACAACTGTTTTTCATGTGAAAGACACCTTCTTCGGGCTCCTGGTGCCTGGCTTGCTCATGAGCGCGTTTAGCGCCTTGCTGATGAAGAGCTATTTTGTCACAAGCGTCCCAGGAGAGATCTTGGACGCCGCCTTTATAGACGGGGCAGGGGAGTTCACCACAATGCTCCGCATAGCCGTTCCCATGGCAAAGCCCATCATAGCCACAATAGGCATGTTTACTGGCATAGCTTACTGGAACGACTGGAATAACGGCTTCATCTACCTGGTGAAGAGAACCGATCTCTACAGCATCCAAAACCTGCTGAACCGCCTTATGACAAACATTCAAGCGCTGGTGCAAAACGCTTCAAACGTCGCAAACGCCGCGGAAGGGCTGGCTCAAATCCCGACTGTCACAGTGAGAATGGCCATGGCAACGCTTGGAGTGCTTCCGATAGTGCTGGTGTATCCCTTTATCCAAAGCAACTTTGTCAAAGGCATCACTCTGGGAGGCGTCAAAGGCTGATTGCAACGCCAAAAAGTCCTGCAAGCTTGCGCTTGCGGGACTTTTTTTATTTTTTATTTTTTATTTTTTGTTTTTTAATTTTTTTATTTTTTGTTTTTGTTTTTTAGTTTTTTATATTTTTTTGTTTTTTGCTTTTTATTTTTATTTTTTTATTTCGCCTTCACCAGCAGAATGGCATCCTGCTCCCACGGCTTCGCAGGTGCGAACCAGGTTCCGTTGTCGGGCTCGATAGAGTCTGATATAAGCGTCCGCTCTCCTGTCGCTGGGTTGATCCATTGCGCGGTGTAACTGGGCTTTGTTAAAGTCTTTAGTCCCAGAGGATAGCGGTTGGTTTCCGCGAAATACGCCACAACAGTATCCATCTCAGGATCCGCTGAAACGCTGGGCATGAATAGCGCCGCGAAGTCGCCGTCATCAAATGTGATGGAGAATGGATCCTTGCTTTTCGCGAAGCACTGCTGAGACAGCGGCGTGAGCTTGCTCCAGTCCACGCTTTCATAAAAGTCGCGCATTGCCGCCATCTGGTCTGCTCCAGGAAAATCTATGGCCTTGTGCCAAGGCGGGAAGCTTCCGAATCCTATGCTTGGCGCTCCTGGCTTCGGCTCGTCCCATTGGAAGTGCCACATTCCCTGAGCGGCGTAGGTGTAGCCGCAAGCCCCGTTCTGGATGGCCAGGTACGCGACCCTTCTAAGCATTTCAGGAGTGGCTCTGCGGCGCCCGTTTGGCTCAAGGGTCAAAACCTGCTCGTACATGGACTCTCCTTCGATAAACGGCTTCGAGTCATGAAGCGCCCGATGGGCGCGGTATGGCCTTGCGTCGATAGGATAATCCCCATGCCCCGCTTGGTTCAGCGTGAAGTCAAACCAGCTCTCGTTCTGGTAATAGCTTGGGAATGGCCGCTCGTTTGTGTAGTGCGCTGTCTGCAAATGCCCGTAGCTGTCCAGCTCTTCCACTTTCAAAGCGATGCCTCGCCAAAAGTTCACGAGGGTTTCTTGCGTCTCCTTGCCGTATCCTCCAACTTCCCCTGCCAGAGTCCATATCATGGGATAGGCGCCGTATCTGGCAACCAGGTACTTGGCAACGCTTTCATACCATTCTTTCGCGTCCGGGGCGAAAGCGGAGTAAAACCAGCTGAATCCCGCCGCTATGGCAAAGCCCTTCGAAGCCAGATACCCCATCTTCTTGTCGAGGTTTTCCTGGAACAGCGCTATGTCAGGAATGAGCCCATTCTCGCTTCTCACGAAAAACTCCGGCGTTTCCTGGCCAGGCATGCGCATGGCTTCGCAGTGGAAGTTGCACTGGTAGACGTTGAACTTTTGCTCTGCCCGCTTATCCACGATAGCCGCGAATTGGTTGCGAAAGCGAGGATCGTTGCTTTCGCCCCATTTCTCTCCTATAGCGAAATGCCAGTGCGTGTCCCCCAGCCAGAAAAATGGGGCATTGTCAGCATGGCATAGATAGCGCCCCTTGGGCCCCACTTTCAAGAACCCGTGGCGATACATTGGAAGCTCTCCGGAATACGGAACGCATGTTATTTCGCCTTGGGTTTTTACGCCAGGCCCACTGGCCTTCCATTGCCAAACTCCAAGCTCTGTCGGCGCGAACCGAATCAGAAAGTCATCGCTTCCATCCCAGAAAGCGTCCCTTTTAATCACTTTGCCAGACGGAGAGACGAACTCCGATGTTATGCCGCAATCATATGTTCTTGGCGCGTCCGCGCTCTTTAGCGCGATCTCTCCGCAAACCCACCGCTCAAGCTTCATGTTTTCACCCCCAAAGTTCATGGGCGAAAGGTTGTCCGCCCAGGTTAGCTTAGCTTAGCATGAATGGCGAGCTCGATTCAACCGGATTAGCGAAGGGAAGCACTAGAGAGCAAATTAAGGGCACAAGAGGGCAAAGGCAGGTCTTTAGATGCAAGGGCAAATGTGCAAAAAGCATTAAATTCCATGGTGGAATAAAGAAATTAATGGCAGGTGTTACCATGCTATTCCAGCCACGCCTCTTTTTCTTTAAATTTCTTGCCTCGCCATGACAACTCCATGACAAGAGCGCGTTATAATAAGAGCAAGGGGGCAGACATGCATGGCACATATCCTTGTGGTAGAAGATGATTGCGCTATCAACGAACTGATCGCCCGCAACCTTAAATTGGTCGGGCACTCATATTCCCAAGCGTTTGATGGAGAAGAGGCTGTGCGGATGGCAAGCGTGAAGCAGACGGATCTAATTCTCCTTGACGTTATGCTCCCGGGCCTTGACGGGTTTGAAGTTATCAAAAAAATCGCGCCCACGCCTGTCATCTTCTTAACCGCCAAAGCCGGACTGGAGCATAGGCTGCGCGGGCTTTCTTTGGGAGCGGACGACTATATCGCAAAGCCGTTTGAAATGCTTGAAATGCTGGCGCGTGTTGAGGCGGTTTTGCGGAGGACGAAAAAGAGCGCGAGCGCTTTTTCACTGGACAATGTAACAGTGGATTTATTAGGCAGGAAGGTGACAGCGGGAGGGGAAAACATTGAGCTGTCGCACCAGGAGTACGAGCTTCTGGAAGTCTTGATCGCAAACAGGAATATCGCCATGTCCCGCGAAAAGCTTCTTGAGCTCGCATGGGGGTATGACTACTTGGGGGAGAGCAGAACCGTTGACACTCACATCCAAAAGCTTCGGAGCAAGCTGGGATGGGAAAACCGGATTAAAACTGTATACAAATTGGGGTATAGGCTGGAGGTATAGCCATGAGGTTTTGGCAGCGGGCTTTTTTCTCCATCTTGGCTCTTTTCGTTTCCTGTTTTTACATAAGCATCTTCTTGGCTGCGAGCTTTTCTTATCGCACAAGCCTAAACAGCGAACGGGAGCGAGCCTTTGGGGAAGCGCATTTCATAGCGGCCTCGCTTAAAAAAGAAATGTCTGGCAATATCTTTGGCGCATATGCCGACTACTACAAAAAACGTGGCATTTGCCTTGCCTTGTGGCGAAACGAAAGCTTTATCTATGGCAGCTTGCCGTGGCCCGCTTTAGAAAAATATGAGTCGGTTCCGGACAAGCAGACGGCAACAGTCACAAGTTATGAAGGCAAAAAGTACATGCTTGTTGTCAGCGCGTTCCAAAGCGGCCTGGATGACTATACTCTTGTTTACGCGCATGACTTGCAGAGCTTCTCAAGCGAGCACAAATCGCTGTCCCGGTTCTTGTCGCTCTCTGGCGCCGCTATAGCCATTCTGCTGGCCGCAGGGCTTTACCTTATACTACGCCGCCTTTCCAAGCCGATAGAGCATCTGGATGAGGCGACCGGGCACATTTCAGCAGGCGATTATTCCAAGCGCTTGCCAGAGCAAGGCAATGACGAGCTTGCCGCTTTGGCCAGGCACTTTAACGTCATGACAGACGAGATAGATCATAAGGTAATTGAATTGCAAGCCATAGCAGAGCAGAAGCAGCGCTTTGCAGACAACCTGGCCCATGAGCTTAGGACGCCGCTCACCGCTATTCACGGCTACGCCTGGTACCTTAAAAACGCCAACATAAATGAAGACGACAGGATATCCTCGATAGACTACATTATCTCAGAGACCAAAAGAATTGAAGAGATGACAAACAAGCTCCTGGATCTTGCGCTTATGAGAAATAACGCTCTGGAGCTTAAGCTCGTAAATGTTACGGAACTGCTCAACTCCGCAGCTGAAAAAATGCGCCCCAGACTTTTGGAAAAGGGGCTGCGGCTCGAAATGAGCAACCAAGCAACAGAACTTCGCGGTGACCAGGTATTGCTTGAAAGCCTCATCATCAACCTTCTGGACAACGCCATTAAGGCAAGCAAGAACGACTCGGAATTGCGCCTGGCCGCCTTTTTAGAAAACGAGCGCACAGTGCTGGAGATAAGAGACTTTGGAAAAGGCATGCCCTCTTGGCATCTCGAAAAGCTGACGGAGCCGTTTTATCGAATTGACAAGTCACGCTCAAGATCAGAAGGCGGGGCCGGGCTCGGGCTTTCCCTATGCAGCCAGATCGCCGAATTGCACAAGGCCCAGCTGGTTTTTTCTTCAGAAGAAGGAAAGGGCACTACGGTTAGAATCGTTTTTTAAGAAAAATTCAAAAAAGCAATCCAACGGAGGAATAGACATGAAAAAGAGTTTCATCAATAAAGGCATAGCATCATTTGCTATAGTTGCGATCCTCATCCTGGGAAGCGCCACAGCGCTGACCTTTGCCATGAACGCCTCTCAGTCGGCAGCTGACAGCGAGACGGCCAGCAACACAGTGGATTATGGAGAAGAGACAGACTACTCGGTGCCTGAAAATCCGCCTTCTGCGGCTTTTGCTCCAAGCGTCTATCAGGGAGCGAGCACTAACGAGCTTATGCCCATTGACTTGACCCTTTCAAAAGCGGATGTGCCTCACCTGTTGGGCATGCTGTCTGAATCGGAATACTTGGCGGCATATGTTGATGATAAGATATCCTTGCGAGTCACCAAAGAAGCGGTGATTCAGATAAGCGATGACAACGGCTCGACCTGGACAGACACTGACTCCGCTGAAGTGCCGCCAGAGGATTTTTCGCTCTGGCTCTACCAAAACGACCCGATCCCTGGATACTCCATGAGAGAACTGCAGGAGCGCTTGAAAAACGGGGCGGAAGTAAAGCATATCGTTTTGGGGCAAGGCAAGGAAATGTACTTTGTAATAGATGAGCAGGGGGCTCAAATAGAACTCGTCCAACTCGAAAAACTGGTTTCCATCTTGGTGGACGGGCAGCGAGTGATGATTACGGCAGCAACGTTAGAGTATTCAATTCCAGAGGATATTATTGGAGCATTCTACGACTTGCTCGATGACTGCGGCATCATAAACGCTAGGGGGTACTTTATAGACCTGATGAATGAGGAAGTCAATGCGATTCACTGATTGCTTGTCCCTAAAAATTCAGTTAAGGCTTGAAAGCCAGGAAAAGCTTTGCAATACCGTTTAAGAACGTAAACCAAAATTCTGTTGCGCCCATTAGAGAGATCAAAGGCTGATCCCATGCAAATTGCTCTCGCTTGCCGATAAACAAAAGGCCTGCAGACACAGGCCTTTTGCTTTTTCAATCTCTTTATCTTACTCATCCGGATTGTTTACAGCCCCCATAAATAGTATCTGATCATCCTTTTCCAAAACAAATGCGAACGGCTTGTCGCAAACCATCCTAAACGTAAAGGGGCTATCGGAATTATCTATTTCAAGATCGCTCAGCATATTCTCTTTGTGAGAGCTGCCAGCGACAGCCATACTGAAATCGGAGAATAAAGGGAGTTATTGTCAGGGTAGTTATTTGCTGCTATTAGCTTTTGCCCCAGTCTGAAAGCAAAGTCCGCTTCGGATATGGATGCCCGTTCGTCATAGCGTTTTTGCGCTGTGCTTGTTGTTTCCGTAGGCGCATTAGATTCAGGCGCTTCCGTGAGGTCACTGTCGCTAGGCTGAGATGTCGCTTCTTCAGGTGCCTCCTTATCAGGCGCTTCCGCAAGGTCACTGGCGCTATGCTGGAATGTCGCTTCTTCAGGTGTCTCTGTATCAGGCGCTTCTGTGAGGTCATTGGCGCTAGGTTGGAATGTCGCCTCTTCAGGCACCTCCGTGAGGTCACTGACGCTAGGTTGGGATGTTGCCTCTTCAGGTGCCTCCGTATCAGGCACTTCTGCAAGGTCACTGTCGCTAGGCTGGAATGTTGCCTCTTCAGGTATCTCTGTATCAGGCGCTTGCGCAAGGTCACTGGCGTTAGGCTGGAATGTCGCTTTTTCAGGCACCTCGCTTTTTTCAACAGAAAGCAGCGAAGGCCCATCTGTTGTGTCTGCTAGAGCCGTTCTTGCGTTTGGCTGCACCAACTTCGGAAGAAAGAAGGCCGTTGCAATCACCAGCAGAGCCCCAAAGAGCAACCCTCCTTTTGCAGCTCAGGGCCCTGATCAACAGGCTTTCGATTGCAAGAACTGCTTGTCTTTTTGTGTGCAACCCGGCCTACGCCTCCGGATTATTGAAAACTCCCATAAACAGTATTTGGTCTTCCTTTTCCAAAACGAATACGAACGGCTTGTCGCAAACCATCACAAACGGATCTGTCAACTGAGGGATAGCTGCTGCATAAACTCCAACATAGCTAGTAACAGCAGCGGCGGTTGTCCCCTTCTCGTCAACCTTTATCACAGCTCTTTGCTTGACTGAAGTTATTATAACTGAACCGTTTTCAATCAAGCCGCTTAATGGTGTGCCAAAGATCGAAACTCCAATCTCTCTTAATGCGCCTTCTAAATCTATGTCGATATTCACCTCAAATCTTGGCAGTAGCAACTTGCCTTTGCGTCTGCGGCATTTTCCTTTGATGTTCCTAAAACACAAAGCTGTCAATGATTCTAGAAAGTCATTTGCAATTTGATACTTAGGCAGAATTATCCACATTTGTCCGCCATTTCTGCAATCGAGAGCGATAGCCTGAATGTTTTCGTCCTCAAAGTACTGCTGACTGTTGCACTCTCGAAGCATGAATTTCGCGGTTACATCTCCGAAAGGGGCATGAAACGGGCCGGGTTTCGTGTTCCCTGTATCGAACTTCAAAGACCATTTGTCTGAAAAGTAGATGACATTCAAGATGACAGATGATGTATTTATGTTAAAAGTTCTGGAATCTGCCACGTTATTTATAAGCCCCCCAGTATTCCTGCTTATCCAGTCGTTGACCGCATTTATGGCTTCGGGTGACGCAAAGTCTACGTTGAAGGTCCTTCCTAGGTAGGCGTATCCAAAGATTGAGTTGAATTCTTTTTTGACAGTATCTCCGCTTGCCACAAGCAATGTGTTCGCTATCTTCATGGGGCTATCGGAGTGATCAGGTATTTTAAGATCGCTCAGCATTTTCTTGGCATACTCGTTAAGCTCTATTTGGGATGCGTTTTTCGCGCCGAGCACCTCAAGCAGCATTGGCTTATCCCTGCCGTCAACTGCGTTTGTGAGAGCTGCCAGCGGCAGCCATATTGAAATCGGAGAATAAAGGATGTTTATATTGGGTTTGTTATTTGCTGCTAATAGCCTCTGCCCCAGTCTGAAAGCAAAGTCCGCTTCGGATAGGGATTTCACGTTTACTATGCGACGCTCATTCCTGTACATTGTTTACAGCCCCCATAAATAGTATCTGACCATACCTTTCCAAAACAAATGCGAACGGCTTGTCGCAAACCATCTCAAACCACTCTACCCCCTGAAAATCAGATGTAGCCCCATCCATAGCAAAATAGGTAACAGCGGCGGCGGTTGTCCCATCCTCGTCAACCTTTATCACAGCTTTTTGCTTAGCCGAAGATATCGCAACTGAATTGCTTTCAACCAGGCTTAACTCTGTGTCAAAGATCGAAACCCCAATCCCTTTGAGTGCGTCACGCAAGTCTATGTCGATATTCGCCTCGAATCTTGGCAGCAGCAGCGTACCTGCGCGCTCGCGGCCATTTCTTTTGATGTCCTCAAAATGCGAAGCTGTCAATGATTCGAGAAAGTCATTTGCGGTTTCATTCTTTGGCAGCATTATCCACATTCGTGCGCCTCCTGCGTAGGAGAGTGATATAGCCTGAATGCGTCTGTCCACAAAGTAATACTGATCGTCGCTCTCTTGTTGCATGAAATTAGCGGTGACATCTCCGCTAGCGGCATGAAATGGGCGGGGTCTTGTGAGCTCTGTATCGAACGCCATATCCCACTTGTCTGAAAAGTAGACGGCGTTCAAGAGGTTGACCGCTGTGCTTTTGCCAAACGAATCGGATTCTACCACTCGTGGCAAAAGACCTCCGGTATGCTCGCTTGCCCAGTCGTTAACCTCATCTATGGCTTTGGGTGACGCAAAGTCCAAGTTGAAGACCTTCCCATGG
>JAISWZ010000613.1 GCA_031270945.1 Clostridiales bacterium
CTCGTTCTCTACCACGACTATGATCACGTCCTTGGAGATTTCTCCATAGTGGACGTTTCCCACCCGCAAGCCCTGCTGCTTGCCCCGGCCAAGAACGCTTGTGCGCGTTGCGGCGCGAAACCCAGCCTGGCTCAGGCTTGAAAGGATGTCAGCGGATCTTTCCGGGCGGATTATCGCCTTTACCATTTTCATTATCCAGCCCCCATTGGAGTTTTGGTTAACTTCGGCTCAAACTTTGGTCGAAGCTCTGGCTCAAGGTTTTATTAGAGTTTTTGCTAAGTTTGGCTAGTTTTTGTTAAAGCTTTTCTCAAGACCCGAAAACGAGCTTTCCTCCCAAGTACGTTTCCTTGACAGCTATGCCAAGAAGCCCTTCGGGTTCTTTCTCGAAGCTTTCCGGATCTTTGTCCAAAAGTGTTATGTCAGCCAGCTTTCCTGGAGAAAGGGTGCCTTTCTCTGTTTCTTCCCCTGTAAGGGCGGCGCTGGCCGCTGTGTATGCCCAGAGCGCCTCTCTTATGGATATCGCTTCTCCAGAACCCAACAAGACGCCTCTTCCGGTTTTTCTGGAGACGGCGGAATATATGATAGGAAACGGATCAGGGACAGTAACCGGGTTGTCAGAACCTAAGGCTGACAGGACATTGCTGTCTATGAACGATCTTATTGGGATTTCCATGTCTGTTCTCTTTATTCCGTAGTTCCTTATATGGGTCTCGCCAAAGTAGTAGATGAACCCAGGGTTTAGCGTGGCAGCCACAGGCAGTCGCTTGAGCTTCTCCAACAAAGGGGGAAAGCAGAAGTACGCGTGCTCAATCCTGTGCATGGGGCCGTTCGGCTTGTTGTTGTAAGCTTTTTCGTACGACTCTATGAGCATATCAATAGCAACGTCGCCTATGGCGTGTACAGCCACTTGGCGGCCTTTGGAATGGGCTTCCCAGATCATGCTGTCAAGCTTTTCCTGGGTATAGTACAGTATTCCAGACTTCCCGTCATGGAGGTTTGGCTCTGAGACCCTGGCAGTGCCTGAGCCTCCGCCTCCGTCCAGCAGAATCTTTCTGCCTTGGAAGCGCAAAAGCCCAGATCCGAATCCAAAGGGAAGGCCAGCCTGAGAATACGAGCTGTACATTGGCTCATCCATGTAAACCGCAACTCTAACGGTCTGGTTTCCGAGCTCTGCCACCCTGTTCCAAAAGCCCATTCCATCCGGTATGGTAAGCATCCCCATCTCAGTTGAGCTTGTTATGCCCAAAGAGTTGAGCCTATGGCAGTGGTTTCCGAACTCCCTAGCCAAAACTTCAGTGGAAGGCATGGGAACGGCCCTTTTGGCTATCGCCGCAGCCGCGTCATTCAGCCTTCCTGTGAGCCTGCCGTCTTTTCTGACCAGCTCCCCTCCAGGCGGGTCAGGAGTGTTCTCGTTGAACCCCGCAAGCTTCAGCGCCCTTGAGTTAGCCACTCCTACGTGATGGCAGGATCTTGCTACATAAACCGGATGATCGGGGATCGCCCGATCAATCTCTTCCAAGTTAGGCTCTCGCCCTTCGGCGAAAAACCCTTCGTCATATCCAAAACCTTCAACCCATTCTCCAGCTGGCGTAACATCAGCCCTTGCCTTGAGCAGATCCAAAAACTCCGCTATGGATCTTACATCAGTGAGGTTCACAAGCGCAAGGCAAGCGCCGCTGTAAACTGGATGGGCATGGCTGTCATTAAAGCCCGGTATCGCTGTCAAGCCGCCGCAGTCAACAACCTTGGCGCATTCCAACGAGGCGAAGTCTTTTTCCTCTCCAACTCCAATGATCCGTTCTCCCGCTATGGCGAGTGCGGACGCTTTGGGAAGCTTTTTATCCATTGTCAGAATGTTTGCGTTCTTGAGAACCAAGTCAGCGTACATCAGAAAACCTCCCGAACTGCAAAAAAACCTCTGAACTAAAAAACTCTAGAACTGCAAGAAAACCTCACGAACCGAAAATCAACCTCCAGAACCGCAAAAGCAAAAAAACCGGACATGGCTTAATTAGACGCCATCGTCCGGTTAAACTAACGAGCGGTAGTTTAGAAATATTAATCGTTAGCGCTACGGCCCGCCTGGCTTCATAGGCAGGAAACGATTAACAGCATATCCCAAAGACAGCATTCTTTTAAAAAAATAATTTGGGACGCGCCATGAATCCCTCGTATGAGCCTTCGCCCGGCTATACTGGCTATCGCTCTCGTAGTGAATATCTACCGCTTGCATGTGTATAGGGCACTTCATGCTTCTGATTAAACATTGTAGCATGCGTCCTTGGCGAAGTCAACATGGTTTTGAAGACCGCCATTCTCACTGTCAACCCCATTTATTGTGTAGATAGTTAATTTGCAGACAATAGCGCACAAGCATAGCGCAATGATTTGGCAGCAATCAGCTGGGGCTTGAAAATTCTATTGTGTTTTTATACAATTCAGTGCGCATTTTCTTAATTAAAAACGGTGATTTGACTATGTTTAGCGTGATATAGTGCCAGCGCTGCTTTCATGTTTTTCCTGTCACGCAAATCTAAAGATTGCGATTTTTTGCGAATATATAACAGCTTATCATGCCCAGATGGGCAAATTTATAGATAATTGTTATATTAATTGCTATATTTATCGATTATGCCGCAGCAATCCTTAGAGGGATGGACATTGGAAGCAAAAGGCAGACGATCATTTTTCCCGGATTTGAGCAGTCGCCAGCGCGGGGCATTGGATCGCAAAGCACATTTAGGCGGCGAAAATTCCTGGCTAATGCTTCGTAATTAATTTTGGGATATGCATTTATCCCAGACCTGCAAAGCTCCTTCTCCTATAGCCGCAAAGCGGCTATAGGAGAAGGGCCCTACGGGCCCCAGCGCTGAGTTAACAGCCTTTGGCAAGCAAAGTGGCGCTGGCTAAAAAGTTGTCTGTAAATCTCGGCATAAAGCTTGCATTTGCCTTTGGGTTATGATACGATGATACCTGTTGAATGATTTCTAAAAAAACCTCACTTTTTCTGGCAGTCGTGATCGCTCATTGGCATACCTCGCTTTTATGTCGGAATTCAAGCAGCGGGAGCGGCCCGATTGGCTTATGGCGCGAGAGGAAATCCCTTGTTCGAAGATCCCAAATTTCCGAATTGGCACCGAAAAAATCCTGGCGAATGCTTCAACTAGTTTGCTCGGGCTTCTGCGAGCAAACATCCGGATTTTTTCGGTGCCTCGGATATAATTTTGGGATATGCTCTAAGGAATTTTGGGATATGGCCGCTTGCATTTACACTGCCAATGCGATATGATAGTAGTAGCGGTTTCTAACAGCGTCTGCTATGTCGCCAGCTTCTCGAAAGAGATTTGAAATGCAAGTCGATGTAGTAGTCTTGGATAAATGCCTTGTATCTAGCTTCAAAGGCGGACCTTCCCGAAAGGGGTTTGAAAATTTTTTTATTATTCCTGTACATCCTCAAACCATACATATTGAGATTCTGCCGTAATAACTCCATCAAGGCCCTTAAACCAAAGCATTCCTGCAGTGGCGCAGCAAAAGTCACAGCACTGCTTTAACAGTGTTTGCTCGGGCTTCTGCGAGCAAACTTGCGTGATTTTGGGATATGCCCTAAAGGCTGATGCGACGGACAAATCTTGTGTTTACGCCATTTGCGTCTATTTGTCCAGTAGTTGTTACGGCAGAATCAATATTGAAATCCAAGCAATGATTCTGCCGCAAGAATTCTCTCAAGGCCATAAACAAGGCTTTAATTAAAGGCATGGACAAACCTTGCGTTTAAGCCATTCAAGGTTTCTAAGCCGATAGTTGTTGCGCCAGAACAATTCAATTGCCTTGCCCGAAAGGGTTTGCTTTTCATTTTGGCTTGCGATCACACGGCTGTCTTCCCCGAAAGGGTTTGAAACAATTGCTATCGCGCAATTGCGGAATTATCTTGTTCCCGCCTGAAATGCCAGTCAGGCCGCTCCCGCTAACGCTCGTCAATATATCTGGTTTGTTTAGCTCCGAAAGGATTTTGAAAAAAATTACCCAGTTTATTTCAGAACAGCTCTTGTCGGTTCCTAAGCTTTAAAATAAGTTTTTGGTGCCTCCGTCTTCTCCGAAAGGATTTTGAAAAAAAAATTTCATAACATTACACTGCAA
>JAISWZ010000623.1 GCA_031270945.1 Clostridiales bacterium
CCCTAAACTTAATTTGGAATATGCACTTATTTCAAGCAGATCAACCAATGCCAATTTTCAGCATCAAAATTTCTTCGCTCATGCAAAGCATGGCAAAGCGCGATGTCCGTCACTCTAAAAAATTGTGCCTAAATGGAATATCTGCCGTTTTTTAAGCGTAATCCTGTGGCTTCTTTTGCAAAAATTAGACGGCCTGTATTGATTTTCGGACTGCCACCCAGTCTAGCCGTCATGCATGCACATCACCTCATTCGTTCATTGCCTTGAACGCACAGCAAGAATCAGTGTACCACAAGCTTTATCAAAAATCAACAAATATTTTCTTCATTATATTTCGTTATTTAATTAACATTGAAAGGCAAAGTCCCAGATGTTAATAATATTACTTCTTAAAAAAGAATCTTTCTAACTATACTTATATTTTTCCAGAACTAAAACAGATGCTGGCTGAAAGTTGACGATTTATTATGTTAAATTTGCGATCAGGAATATCCCACCATGGAATTGGTTGGTATATAGCAGTAATGTCTACGCTTTTCCGTGCCTCTCCTTTCTGTCTTTCTGCGTTGGAAATTTTGAGATATGCGCTTATGCGCTGTCAATTAGGGCAAGAGTGTTTAATCCAGCATTTTTATCGTTAGCGGGACAGCCTCGTGTCGCTTTAGCCCAGCGTCCCCTTCTTTTTTGTGAAATGCCAGGACAGGCTTGCCGCAAATCTTTCTCTCCAAAGAAACGGCTCAACATCCTATTGCAAATTATCTGACTATGCGCAATAATGGTATGAGAAAGAAGAGACAAGAATCCCAACCGATTTTGGCCTGCCGCAAGGCCGCACATACTATCAGGCATGTTGCACCAGCCGCCTTGAAGGAGAGATAAAGCCGCATGGCACACACAAGGTCTGGAACCCTGAAAGCCAACCTTTCAGGCGGAACCTCTTACGAGTCTTTTGTACCAGCTCCGCTGCCCCCAAATCCGCCAATAAAGTTTGACGAAGAGCTTTCCATGGCGCTTGTCAAGGCGTCAGGCCAGCTCTCGATCATGAACAGCTTCACCCAGCAAGAGTCCGTCAAAATGTTCATCCCCATGCTAGCCCGCAGAGAGGCCTTGGCATCTTGCGAGATGGAGGGATTCCAGGCAACTATTGAGGATATCCTTGACCCGTATTGGGACTACAAATACAACAATGGCTCAGTCTGCTCAGTTGTCGAGCTTTTTGTGGAGACGATGGAATTCACCTGCGGCAAGCTGTCCCGCCACCCTATCAGCAACGACTTGCTGAAAAACGCTCATGCGCTGCTGACTGGAGGGACTCGCGGACAGAACCCCGGGGTATTTCGAATGTCTCAGAACTGGATAGGCGACCCCGGTTGCGGCTTGGAAAACGCCCGCTACATACCTCCAAATCCCGAAGATATGCAAACAGCCATAAAAGAGTTGGAAACTTACATCAACGAGCCTGATAGCGCGACCATGCATCCTCTTATCAAGGCAGCGCTGGTGCACTACCAGTTCGAAGCCATTCAGCCATTCCTAGAGGAAAACGACAGGATCGGGCGTCTGTTGATAATTTGGCTCTTGATCCTCAAGTCCAGGCTCCCCTCCGCCCCTGCCTTGGGCATGTCATGCTACTTCAAGAAGCATCAGGAAGAGTACTATGAGCGGCTTGAGGACGTGCGCAAGCGAGGCGCCTTTGAGGAATGGGCAAAGTTCTTTCTAAAGGCTGTAGTGAAGTCCTCCCAGGACTCATGCATTAGGCTTCTCAAGCTTTCCTTGCTTCACACCAAGAATTACGCGCTTTTGAACAAGATGCCCAATCCGGCCGCTGCGAAAATTGTGTTTAGTTATATTGAAAAGCATCCTATAGCAGAGGCGCAAATGGTTGCTGAGGATTTGAGAAAAGACGAGAGAAGCGTGTTGCCAATACTTCATGGATTCCTTGACAACGGCATTTTGGGCTTTAAGGGAGACTTTAATGATATACGCTTTATTTACAATGCTTTCCTGGATATTCTCAGGGAAGAGCCCTGATTTCAAGTGTTGAAACGTTAAAGGCGGCTGATGCCGCCTTTTTTGGGCTATAAAAACCGAAAAATCGGGGAGCGAATAAACAAGCGGCTAATACAAGCCCTTTTTTCTAATGCGGGCAATGATAATAAATTTCCACATTTGAGCGCTCGCCAGGGAAAAACCAATTTACAGCGCGTAAAATCCTTGAGTTATAATAAGATAAGCAGAAATCTTATGGCGCTTGCCTCTTCAGGGCCATTGCCTGGTGAGAGCATGTCCCAAAATTAATTCATGGCTTGCGGGGATATGCACTAATGATTTTTCGCGTAGAATTGCCGCTGTGTCGCCAAGCAGGGCATTCGTGTTTTTTCATCTGCTCGAGTATATTTTTTCATGAATTGTTGACAAGTTATTTCAGTATGATATAATTTTTTAGTACAAACCGGATGCGCAATATATTATATTTGAAGAGCGGTTAAAAGCAATACGCACAAGGCAACTTAGAGCATATTCCAAAATTCCGAAATGGCACCGGAAAAATCCTGGCGAATGCTTCAACTAGTTTGCTCGGGCTTCTTCGAGCAAACATCCGGATTTTTCCGGTGCCTCGGATATAATTTTGGGATATGCTCTTGATATCGGTTTCAATAAAAATATTGCTTCGCAGAGAAAGGAGCGTTGCATTGTCAAAGAAGAGAAAAAGCTCCAAGGCCAACCGAATAGCCATTGAAATGCCGAAAAAAGGCATCGTTTCAACTGGGGAAGTTAAGGCGGAAGTGACTGCGGCTGCCAAGGATCCTGTTGCGGTTAAGACCAATGATCCTGTGGCAGTTAAGCCCAATGAGCCTGTGGCGGTACAAATTGAAGATCCTGCTACCGTTCAGTTCGAAGAGCCTACTGCGGCTACAGTCGGTGAACCTGCGACAGTTAAGCCTAGGTCCAAAAACAAGCTAATAATGTTCATGAGCAAATTGAGCGACCGCAGCGCACCCGGGCAATTCGAAGGGCCAAATGGCATAATATATGATGACTGCATGCAAACCAACGAGGCGCCTACAAAATACATCCTCGACACATTAAATGGTGAATTGGATGAAATCATTTACTTGTCAACCAATGAAACAACAACTGTTGTTACGCTCAAACCATCAAATGTTAAGCTTACGGCTCAAGAACGATACGAAGGCTCAATAAACGCGTTTTGCAAGGCTCGCGGCTATACGCCGCCAAAGCCGATTGCGGTTAACTACGTCGTTGGCACCACTCCCTTCGAGGTATCCTTGTCCAGCTTGATGGACCATATATACGAAACCGACTCAGTCTATTTCGAAACTACGGGCGGATTGCGAGACGTGGTTCTTCTTCTGATGACGATGGCGCGTCTTCTTGAGTATTCCAACCGTTCAGTCAAAATGGCCACATATGCCAGTTTCAAACCTAACAAAATCACTGACGTTACATACCTTTATCGATACCTCGATCTCGTTAGCGGCGTTAACGAATTTATGGCCTTTGGACAGTCTAAAACCTTGAATGCTTACTATGATCTGTTCTCCCAAGACTCAGCAGCGATTCCAGCAAGCCCTGTGGAATTCAAGGGCAATTTGCAGCAGTTTCTACAGAACATTAACAACTTTACCGACTCTCTCAGCATTTGCGACACCTCTAAGGTGACTGATGACCTAAAGGAAATCGCAAAAGGGCTTACTGATTTAGGCGATCAGAAGATTGAGGGCAGCGGCCCCATTGCGATGCTGGTTAACAATCTTTTGCCTGTTGTCAGAAGCAAACCCGTGTTCAGCAGTTCTGCGGATATTACTTTAATGTATCCTGTGCTAATCAGATGGTGCGCTGACAACTACATGATTCAGCAGGCTTTGACCCTGTACTCCGAAAAAATGGTTGCTTACGCAAATGCAGTTCTAAATATTCCAACAAAATCCACTTCGGATGGAGTTACAAGAAACCAGCTCGACAGCTTCGGAGGCAACAAAGACAGAATTATATACCAAACAATCTTCTTGGATCCAAACAAGGCACCTGCGGCCAGTGATTCCGAACTGTTAAAGAAATTTTTGAACATTCCGAGCATGTGCAATACACTTGCAAGTCTTGGTTCTTATAACAAAAATTCATTCAATGTTAATGACAATGCTTTTAAAAAAGTCAATTTTACTGCAGACGACTTGGATAAAATAAAGAAGTATTTAGATGTATTGTATATTGTCTATAACTCAAGATATCAGGTTAACATCAAAAATCGACCAGCAAGAACTACCACCTCCGCAATTAAAATGGCTAGGCTACAGTTGCATAACTTGCCAATAGAACCCTTAATTGAAAGAACGCCTACTAACCACCTTAACTTTTGGAGTTCTGTTTCCGGAATAGACATGCTTATTGGACTAGTAAAAACCGTAACTGGAAAGCAAGATCTCAAACATGACGATAAGGATAAGTTTAAAATAGCTTGCCAAAGGCGTTTAGCTGTTTTAGATAACTTATCCCCCGATACAGTGTTTGGATTTAACGTCAATTCCATAAAACACGCTAGGCGTTTTGGTGTTTACTGGCTTTATTTTTACGAATTGCGCAACAACATTAACCACGCCATCGATAGTGTCGATCTTAGCATATTCGAGAAATATGACTTTATCGGATCGCCTCCCGAGGATATAACCACCGAGTATATCAGGCGCATGCTATTCAAGGCCTTGGATTGGATTGAGAGCATGTCCCAAAATTAATGTCCGGCATTAGCCAGAATTTTGGCGATTTGCCCTTGAACATTTGGCAAACGATATGGAATTTATGGATATGGTAAATCGCAAGTTTTCTCGTTAAATCCGAGTTGCCTGACTTGCGTTTGACGTGTGCGAAAAGTGCAGTTCTTTTCGCTCACGTCTAGCGCCAGCAAACGACCACTGGCCAAAGCCGGGCAAAGCTAATATTTCTCAAACAGGGAGGTGTCAAAAAGTAAATGCCAAATAAGCTTGTGCTATTTTTAAGCAAATTTAATGACGACAGCTGTGAAGAGCCCTACAAGAGCCCTGACGGCATGGATGTCTTTGAAAACTGCATGCAATCCAATGAAGCGCCCACAAAGCATATTATAAAGACTTTAAAATCAAGCAATGATAATTTGGATGAAATCTTGTACTTATCAACAGACGCTGTCACAGCCATAGACGCAAATCATGGCATTTCTCCCAAGACAAGGTTCAAAAATTCCATAGAAGAATATTGCGTTAGCATAGGTGCCAAAGTCCCTCATATGAACCCGTTTGAGTATGATGCGGATCTAAATCTTTTTGAGCAATCCCTAAAGAAGCTGCTAGACGAGCTCAACAAAGATGACAACGTATATATTGACGCAACCGGTGGAAGACGTATAGACATTATGCTCATCCTCATTATGTCACGGCTTCTTGAGTTTTCGGGACGCACCTTTAAAATGGCAACATATTCATATCACTACGAAAAGCCTCCAGGTGATGCCATTCCTGCAGAAACTACGGTTCTAGTTCCGGACGACTCCCCTGAGGAAATCAAGAATCCAGATGAAGCCACTCCTGTAGAAATCAAGAATCAAGTTCGTGACGAAACTAATATTTACCGCTATTTCGACCTCATCAGTGGTGTGCATGAATTTGCAACCTTAGGGCAAACCAAAACACTGAACGCCTATTTCGAGCGCGTGGGAAAGAGCCTACTTGCGCAAACCCCTGATCTTGAGCGTTTGCTAGACCAGATGAACAAATTCACTGAAGCGCTCAGCATCTGCGCCATGAAGAAGATTGAAGCTCCGCTTATAGAAATCAAGCAAACATTGGTTGCGCTGAATAATGTAACCACTCAAAAAAACAACCCCAGTGATTTGCTGATTATTCACCTTGTCCCTATCATCAGAAGCAAGCCTATATTTTCTAGCAACCTTGACTTTTTGTCAATGCTGCCAATTATATTAAAATGGTGCGTCGAATGCAATATGCTCCAACAAGCTTTGACTATATTCTTCGAAAAATCTCCTGAGTACGCTAGAAAAAAAGGTTTTTATATCGCTGATGAGAATACGGCATCATCTGTTGCCAATGATGATTTAGAGCGCAACTTGCTTAACAAATTCTTGAGTGTGCCTCTTGAAACAAATGGCACTAACTTGTACACCCTTTTGAAGGTTCCAAACATTTCTAATGCGCTTGCGGAATCCTTGTCTTTGCAATCCGCATCGGTAGCTGAAAACATCAAAAACAACATGTATGTGCAAAAACTATATTCCTTATTCGATAACGTGTATCCTGTATCTCTCATATATAAACGCAGATATGACAAAAATGCAAATGTGAATACCATTGTGCCGGACAGAATTTTGGCCCAGATAGACTCGCCTTTGAATTTTTGGAACATACTTAAGAGTCAAAACAATTGTAACAGTTTTGTCACTGCATCTCACGGTTTCAATTGGAACGCTACAAAAATTTATATGATGTTCTCCGGATTGGATCTCCCTTCCGAAAAAATCGGATTTACTGTCAATAACCCTGATAAAGCTAAGCGTTTCTGCGTATATTGGCTTTATATCCAAAAATTGCGCAACAAAATATGTCATGCAAGCGAAGTATGGGATCCATCTCCATTTAGAGATGTCATACCAAACGCTCCCGATAAACCGACTGCAAGTTATATCAAAGAGTTGCTGCTAGAGGTTGTGGA
>JAISWZ010000049.1 GCA_031270945.1 Clostridiales bacterium
TTATTATTTTTATTTTTACCACTCGGTAAAACAATATGCTAGGTTCAAACATTCGACAGGCATGGCTCATCTGTCTATTTTATCGTCACATCAAGCTGATAGCAAAAGGTTTCTTGCCCATACGATCACTAGCTTCAACTGGTTTTATGCATATATCAGCCATTTTGCGACACGCCGATTTACACATTGCAATGCGCTAAGCCGTAAGGGTGTTTTTGCGCTGTTCGCTACAAAGCGCTTGTTCCAACAGAAAAACCCCCTTGCCAGCGGCAAGGGGGTTTGCATTTGAACTTTGTCTAATAATTGGATGGCCTAACGCTTGGCTTTGCCTTATAATCGGCTTTGCCTCATAATCGGCGCAATCTCACGCTTGGCTGCCTATGCAGGCTTTGATGCGGCGGACGCCAGCGGAGGAGGCTGTTTCCTGCTGGATCTTGAAGGATACCAGCTCGCCGGTGTTAGCGGCATGCGGGCCGCCGCAGATCTCCTTGGAATAGCCCTCTATTGAATAAACTTTGACCCTTTCGCCGTACTTGTCGGTAAAGACGCCGATAGCGCCTTCCGCCTTGGCTTCGTCTACAGTCATCTCTCGGCAAATGATATCAACGCCGTCTTGGATGGCCTTGTTTACTATGGATTCCACCTCAGCCAGCTCAGCTGGCGTCACTTTTCTGTTGAAGGAGAAGTCAAACCTCAAGCGCTCAGGGTTGATGTTGCTTCCGCGCTGGTAAACGGAGTCGCCTAAAACTTTTCTGAGAGCCGCGTTCAGCAAATGCGTGGCAGTGTGAAGCTTTGTCGTTTCCTCGCTGTGGTCAGCAAGGCCGCCCTTGAACTTCTGGGCGGCGCCAAGCCTGGATTTCTCCTGGTGCGCCGCGAAAAGATCGCGGAATCCTGCAGTGTCAACAGTGATCCCTCTTTCTTCAGCCAGCTCCTGCGTGAACTCCAAAGGAAAGCCGAAGGTGTCGTAAAGCTTGAAAGCGTCATCGGCGCAAAGAAGCTTCTCCAAGCCGATCTTGTCCAGGTATTTATTTGCTATCTTAAGCCCTTGCTCCAAAGTGCGGCTAAATACGCTTTCCTCGTGATCCAGCTGGGTCGTGACAAACTCGCGGTTGCGGTCTAGCTCGGGGAATACGTCAGAGTAGTTGTCTATCACAACAGTTGCGATCTTGCTCATGGTGTTTGAAGGAGCGTCCATCTGGGACAGGTAGCGGTAAACGCGCCTGATTATCCTGCGAAGGATGTACCCTTGGTCTACGTTTGAGGGTGAGACCGCCTTGTTGTCTCCAAGAACAAACGTCGCCGCCCTTAGGTGATCGGCTATTACCCTGTACTGGTGCAGCGTTTCCTCAGAATACTTTGTCCCTGTCAGCTCTTCGATCTTCTTTATGATAGGGGTGAACAGATCAGTGTCAAAGACCGTTGGCACGTTGTTCATGATAGCCAGGACCCGCTCAAGCCCAAGCCCTGTGTCAACGTTTCTCACAGGCATCCTGTTGTAGTTGCCGTCTGCGTCCTTTGTGTACTCCATGAAAACGTTGTTCCAGATCTCAACATACTTTCCGCAGCTGCAAGCGGGGTCGCAACCCTCTGAACACTTTTCCTTGCCAGTGTCAAAGAAGATCTCCGAGTCTGGCCCGCATGGCCCAGTCAAGCCAATGGGCCCCCACCAGTTCTCCTTCTTCTCGTAATAGAAGATGTGGCTCTCTGGGTACCCAAGGGACTTCCATACTCCAGCGCTCTCTTCGTCGCGAGGCGCGGACTCGTCTCCGGCAAAAACTGAGATATAGATCTTTTCTTGCGGAATCTTTAGCACTGTGGTCAAAAACTCATGGCTCATGGATATGGATTCTTGCTTGAAGTAATCGCCCAAAGACCAGTTGCCCATCATTTCAAAAAAGGTCAGGTGGCTGGCGTCGCCTACCTCGTCAATGTCGCCAGTGCGAAGGCACTTCTGGAAGTCAACCAGGCGCTTCCCCAGAGGGTGCTTTTCGCCAAGCAGGTACGGCACTAGAGGATGCATGCCGGCAGTGGTAAACAGAACGCTGGGGTCATTTTCCGGAATCAGCGAAGCTGATGAAATCTGCTTGTGGTCGCGTTCAAGGAAAAAGTTGATGTACATATCTCTTAATTCATGAGAGGTCATTTATAATCTCCTTTGATGCTGCTTTTTGTTTTTAGCCCCAGAGGTCTGGCATAGGCCAAGGCAGCCGCGCTTAAACCCCTTTCGGGGGACTAGCGCTCAGCAGACTCTGGGAATTTTTAGGCTATTACTAAGAGCATATCCCAAAATTATATCCGAGGCATCGGAAAAATCCGGCGTTGAAGCATTCGCCAGGATTTTTTCGGCGCCATTTCGGAATTTTGGGATATGCCTAAGTCTTGCCAGAACTGATAGCGGTTAAAATCAAAATCTTGTGAAACTTTAAAAATCGCGCCAATCAAAATCTAAAGCGTCCCATCCCTAGCTGTGAGCATTATAGCATGTGCAAGCGGCAATTGCAAGTGTGCCAATCGGGGAAAATTGGCGGATAAAGTCAAAGGGGCAAAGGCTTGGAATGATGGGATTAAAAAAATAAAAATTTAAAAATAAAATTAAAAAACAAATAACAAAAAATAAAAAAACAAAAAACAAAAAACAAAAGGGCTTAAATCCCAAAAAAGGCCCTCCCGCTCTGCGGGAGGGCCTTGCTTTTACTTGTATGTTGCCGCCAACTGGGCGTTCACCTCAGCTATGCACTTCTCATAGCCTGCGGTTTTAAGCTTCTCGCGGAACTCCGCTACGTAAGCAACGGGATCAGCGGCTTTGCCGTAAACGATCTGCGGCATGTAGGTGTTGTAAAGGTTGGAAAGGTTGTCAAGCTCGGCTGAGATGGAGTCGAGGTTGAAAACGGCCTTGCCGTATGGGTAGACGATGGAAACTTTGTCATACTCAGCTTCCAAAATCTCTTTCTTGGGTATGTCCGTGAGCGGGCCCACGAACTCGAGGTCATCATTGCGGCCCCACCAGTAGTTGAACCCTGCGCCGTCGGTGTCTTCAACAAAGCCTTCTGGGCGGGTGTAGGTCTTGCCGTCTGCGGCTAGCACGTACTGCTGGCCTTCGATGCCATAGTTGAACAGATGGTAAGCCTCTGGATCATTGCGGATGTAGTCGTAGATTTGCAGGGCAAGCTCTGGGCTCTTGGAACGGGCGGCTATGGCCATCGCTCCGTGGGTGATGTTAAGGGAGACAACATTGCCTTGCTCTTCGCCGAACCAGAAGAAGCCTAGATCTGAGCCTGGCTGGTACTCTTCCATGCGCTTGGCTTCTCCGCCGTAATAGGTCATGCTATGATGCTGGTCTGCCCCGGAGAGGGCTTCATGCATTTCCTGCCTGGTGTCGATTGTCGTGTTGTTGAGAACGTCCTCTTTCCAATAGCCAGCGTCTGACCAAGCCTTCTGGTTCTTGGCGAAGTTCTCGAACTCGCTGCCCTCAAGGAAGTAATTGGAGACAGTGTATGGATCGGATGCGCTGTTGCCGAAGAAGAGGTCAACCCTCAAGCCTTCGATGTATATGTTCTTGGTGTGCGAAGCAAGCCATCCGCCGGAAAGCTGGGCTACAAGGCTTGCGTCAGGCTTGGCGTCCCAGGGGATTGTATCGGGCTTTGCCGACTTCACATACCCGAAGTACTGGCCAAGCTGATCCCAGCTGTGAACTCCGTTTGCAAGGCCAGCTTCCTTGGCCCAGTCGCCTCTGTACATGAAGCCGTGATTTGTCCATTGGGCGAAATTGTCTTCTGGAAGAAGGTAGATCTGTCCGTCGTACTTGCAAAGGTCCCAATGATCAGCAGGGACTTGGGCATAGGTTAACGGAGCGTTAGCTTTGAGCATTTCTTCGGAAAGAGGAAGGAAAGCGCCTCTCTGGGTGTTCGGCCAGGCATCCAGCCAGTCAGTGGCTGTGCCTATGAGATCAAGGTTGCCATCCTGGGAAGCGAGCTCCAGGTTGTACTTTGAAAGGTAGTCCGTCCACTCGATCCACTTCACGTTAAGCTCGGCGTTGAACTTCGCGCCAAGGAGCTCGTTGACCTTTGGAAGGACGTCTGTCATGGTCTTGTTTGTCGGGACGTCTCCTGTCACCATGTAGGTGATTGTGGTTTTCTTGGCTGGAGCTGGCGCAGCTGTTGCCGCCGGCGCAGATCCGCTGTCAGGATTCGTGGCTGCCGCTGGAGCAGGGCTGCTGCCGCTGCCGCAAGCCGCCAAAGACAGCGCCATAAGAAGCGCCATCAATGCTGCCAATGCCTTTTTCATACACATGCCTCCTAAATAAAGATTTTCCGCCATGCCAGGCGGAGTTCTAGCCTTTTACCGCGCCGACTGTTATGCCGGCAACAAAGTACTTCTGCACGAATGGGTAAACCAGTATGATAGGGCCAGTAGCAATGACCGCTGTCGCCATTTTCAGCGTCTCCCCAGGAAGATCCGCCAGCCTTACGACAGCTCCCGCGTAGGAGTTCTTTATAGCCTCGATCTTGTTGGTCACTTGGTAAAGCTCGTACTGAAGGGGCCTGTACTTGACGCTTGAGCTAAGGAAAAGGGATGAGTAGTACCACTCATTCCAGTAGCCGATTGCCAGGAACAAGCCGATTGTGGCCAAGGCTGGAGTGAGCATTGGAAGGATCAGGCGGGTGAATATCTGGAAGTCTCCAGCGCCGTCTATCTTTCCTGACTCTGTAACCTCGTGGGGCAGAGCCTTGGCGAAGTTCTTCATGAGTATGATAAGCCACGGCGAAACGAGAAGCGGCAAAAGGATCGCCAGGTAGCTGTCGCGCAAATGGTAGGTTTGAACCATCATCAGGTAAAAAGGCACCAGTCCCGCAGAAAACAGGGACGTGAAATATATGTAGAACGAGATTGCGTTTCTGAGGGGAAAGTCGCGCCTGGACAAGGCGTACCCTGTCATGGCTGTTATGAGGAGGCCAATGGCCGTCCCTATTGCGGTTATCCCGATTGTGACAACATAGGAGCCTATGAGCGTGTCGGGCGCTTTAAGAATAATTTCGTACGCCTGGGTTGAAAAGTCAGAAGGGATCAGCGCGAAGCCAGTTCGCCTTATGCTTTCCTCTGATGACAAAGATGAGCCCAGAACCAGCAGGAAGGGGACTACCCCAACGATGCTTGCGAAAGTCATTGCTGCGTAAGTGAAGCCCCGAATCAGCATGTCCGAAAGCTCAAGGCGCACCTTGTTGCTTTTCTGGCGCATTCTCACCATTGAATCCCCCTATAATAAGCCTTGGAGCGTATCCCAAAATTGAATTTATGGCTTGTGAAAGTCACGCGTTAAAGCATCGCGATGACTTTCCCTGCGCCTTGATTTGAAATTTTGGGATATGCTTAAAACAGCGCGTTGTCCGGCTCGATCTTCTTTACTATCTGGTTCACGGAGACGACGATAACGAAGCCTACGACAGACTGAAACAAGCCAACAGCGCTGGACTGGGAGAAGTTGAAGTTGTTCATCATGGATCGGTAGACAAAGGTCTCTATAATGTCTGTAGTGGTGTAGAGCATGCTGTTTAGGCCAACCAGGTTGTAGAAGAGGCTGAAGTTGCCTCGCACTATTCCGCCAAGGGAAAACAGGAGCAATATGATGAAGGTTGGCTTGAGGCAAGGAAGCATTATATGGATTATGCGCCTGAAGCCGTTTGCGCCATCAACTTTGGCGGCTTCTATCATCTCGGCGTCAATGCCCATGATCGCCGCGAAGTAGACTACGGATCCGTAGCCAGTGCTCTTCCAGAGGTGGACAAGTATTATCACCACAGGCCAAGCCTTGGCGTTGGAGTAGATCTTTGGCATCTCAAAGCCGAAGCTCCTGACCAGGTTGGAGATGAAGCCGAAGTCGTAGTTCAGGAGGTTGTAGACAATGAGCGCCACAAGAACATCGGATATGAAGTAGGGGAGAAACATTATTGACTGGCTGACCTTCCGGAACCTTTTGCTCATGATCTCGCTCAGGAGGATGGCCACGGCCATCTGGACGACGTTTCCTATAAGGATGAAGCCCAAGTTGTACAAAACAGTGTTTCTAAGCAAGATCCCTAGCTGCCCGGACTGGAACAGGAACTTGAAGTTGTCGAAACCGATGAACTTGCTTGCAAAGATGCCGTCGTTGTAATTGAACTTCGTGAAGGCAACGTACGCTCCGGGCATTGGGGCGTAGCTGAAAAAGAAGAAGAACGCGATTGCGGGCAAGCACATAAGAATCAGTGTTTTGCATGCGAGCAAGCGCCGGATTTTGGACATAAGCCGGCCTCCTTTGAAATCGGTTTCATGAAGCGGGGTCAAATATAGCTAACCTTGGATATGATTATACTCTTAATGTTTGACAGATGTCAATAGGCTGCACAACCGCTTTTGCAGATTTGACGAAATAGACAAAACAGCTCTCGGTTTTTTGTCTATTTTGTACACAAAAAAACCGGCATCTTTTATGATACCGGTTTCCTTGGCCTGGCGCATGAGTTTTTAACGCTTAGAGTGGGTGTAAGCAGCGTTTCCTGGGGGATAATCTCGTGCTTCGCGAGCCTTAGCGCGGTTCCAACAAGGCCCTCCCCCAGCTTTTCATATCCGTAGTCCACCGAGGTCAAAAGGGGGACGCAAACGCTTGAAAGCAGGGTGTTGTCATGGCTGATTATAGAGAAGTCCTCTGGGACGGACAGCCCCTCTTCCCTTATGGCAGCTATCGCGCCTGTGGCAGATATGTCGTTTACGGCTATAATGGCGGTTGGCCTGTCATCAAGAGCCAGTAGGCGGCGCATGCAAGAGACGCCTGCCTCGAACACGTATCCTCCTTCTTGGACGTAATCGGTTCTGGCTGGCAAGCCGTTCGCTCCTAAAAGATAGATATACCTCATCCATTTCTGGTACGTGGATCTGACCCTCAGCCAGCCTCCCAGGAAGGCGATCTTTTCATGGCCCAGCTCCAGCAGATGCGAGAACGCCAGATCTATTCCTGCCATGCTGTCGATTCCGAACGCGTACGCCCGCTTTGAGCCGTCCAGGACGCCGGTGCTGACAAAAGGGACTGAAAGGTTGTCGACTTTCTTAACATACTCAGGGTCGCTTTCAAGCTCGTCAACCCTGCATCCGATCTGTATGATAGCGTCAACCCGGAGGGAAGTGAAGCGCTCCAAAATCTCAACTTCAAGCTCCGGATTGCTTCTGGCGTTAGACAGGAACATTTTGTAGCCCCGCTTGTTGGCGGCAACCTCGCAGGCGACTGAGACCTCGGCGTAGTAGGGGTTCCTGATGTCTGCAACCATGAGCCCTATCGTGCGGGACTGGGTTTCGCTCAAGCCTTGCGCCAGCGCGTTTGGCTGGAAGTTGTACTTCTCGATCAAGGCCCGCACAGCCCGCTCTTTTTCGGGGCTGACCTTGGCGTTGCTGGTTAGGACCCTTGACACTGTGGAGGGGCTGACCTTGGCCTCCTTGGCGATGTCATAAATCGTTACAGCCATTAGAGCCTCCTAAATAAAAAATAAAAATAAAGCCAAACAAATGCAGCGCTACCGATCATTAGCATATAGCGCCTAGCAAACTTCACTCTTGAAACCCATTTCAAGTTTTCCTTGACTGTCATAGCTGCTTACTATATAATACTGATTATCAAGTGTTTTGTCAAGTTGGGAGGATGAGTCTTGTGAAACACTTAATATTACAAAACTGGAAGTTTCAACTAGGGGATGCCCCGGAGGCCTTTAATCCGCCATTTCCAGACGGTTCTTGGAAAGACGTGACTGTGCCTCATGACTGGTCGGTTTCATATCCCTTCTCAAAAGAGAACTCCAGCGGCACCGGCTATCTTCCTGGGGGGATTGGCTGGTACAGAACCAGGTTTTCCCTGGGACACGTCCCGGAATCGGTTTCACTGGAGTTCGACGGGGTGTACAAGAACGCGCAGGTCTGGGTGAACGGCTACTACCTGGGCAAGCGCCCCTATGGGTACATAAGCTTCTCCTACGACATTAGTACGCTTGCGCGGACAGGGGAGAACGTTATCGCAGTAAAGGTCTCGCACCCGGACATCAGCGATTCCAGGTGGTTCACGGGATCTGGGATCTACCGCAAGGCCCGCTTGGCGCTGTGCGAGGGGAAGTACATTCCGGCATCAGACATCTTCTTCAAGTTTGACGGGGAGAATGCCATTGTGGAAGCGCCCTGCCAGGCCAAGGCAACGCTAACCGGATCTGACGGGGAAACCTATGAGTTTGACGCCAACGAAAGCTTCAAGATCCCAAAGCCAAAGCTTTGGTCAGTTGACTCCCCCAACCTGTACACACTGGCGCTTTCTGTCGATGGCGAAATTGTCTCGGAAGAGCTTAAAGTAGGGCTCAGAACCATCAAGTTTTGCCCTGATGAAGGCTTTTTCCTAAATGGCGCCAACCTGAAGCTCAAAGGCGTCAATGTCCACCACGACGCTGGCTGCCTTGGCGCTGCCGTTTATCCTGACGTTTGGAGAAGAAGGCTGCTGACTTTCAAGGACGGGGGCGCCAACGCAATACGCACAAGCCATAACCCGCCAATGCCAGAGCTCTTAAGCCTTTGCGATGAGCTGGGGTTCCTTGTGATGGATGAAGCCTTTGATGAATGGGAAGGGCCCAAGAACAAGTGGTCTACAGGCCATAACGTCTATCCTCCGAAGCACCAGGGCTATTACGAGGACTTCCCGGAGTGGGGAGAAAAAGACCTGGCTGACTTTGTGAAAAGAGACAGGAACCATCCTTGCGTCGTGATGTGGAGCGTCGGAAACGAGCTGGACTACCCCAACGATCCTTATTGCTCCGCGCTGTTTACCCAGATGCAAGGAAATAACGACGCCAACAAGCCGAAAGCTGAAATGGAGTACAACAAGTGGAAGCCGGACGCCAAAAGGCTCTGTGTCATAGCCCAAAGGCTATCCAATGTCGTAAAGGGGATTGACCAGACCAGGCCTGTCTTGTTTGCCTCGGCATACCCTGAGCTTTCTTCTCGCATAGGGATGTTTGACTCCTTTGACATGATAGGGTACAACTACAAAGAGCAGTTTTACGAAGAAGACCACAAGAGATTTCCCAATCTTCCTATCATAGGATCCGAGAACGGCCATGACTACCACAACTGGCTTGCAGTAAAGAATAACCCCTATATCAGCGGCCAGTTCCTGTGGACAGGCGCTGACTTCCTTGGAGAAGCCCATGGCTGGCCGATAAGAGGGGCGCAGTGCGGCTTGATCGATACAGCCGGGTATGAAAAGACAGCGTTTTACCGCAGGAAAGCCATGTGGAGCGAGAAGCCCGAGATTTTCCTGGCAACAGGCTACGGAGACCCGCCAAGGCCCTGGAACCTGGCCAGAAGCTGGAACTATGCCCTTTCAGAAATAGTGAACGTCTTTGCCTACACCAACCTGGATAGCGCCGAACTTTTCTTGAACGGCAAAAGCCTTGGCAAGAAAGACCGAGATCCTTCGCTTGAATGCATCAATTGGCAGATCCCTTATGAAAGCGGAGAGCTGACAGCAGAAGGCGATGGAGCGTCAGACACCCTGGCCACGCACCAAACCGCATCCCGCGTGAAAGCGGAGCTTTGGGGCGAGCCCAGCGCTTACGGCGAAGTCAAGTTTTGCCA
Source organism: Clostridiales bacterium (assembly GCA_031270945.1). Classification (GTDB taxonomy): domain Bacteria; phylum Bacillota; class Clostridia; order Lachnospirales; family WQUN01; genus JAISWZ01. The sequence continues at coordinate 9,640 of JAISWZ010000049.1, forward strand.
AGTGGAGATTTCTATTGTTGACGACAACGGGCTTTTAGCCTCTGACAGCTCGCACATGCTCTTTCTTACTGTCCTGCGCGGAACGCTGGCTGGGATCGAAAGCGGAAGCCAGGTCGATTGCCAGGAGTACGCCGCGAGATATCGCAGGGTCAAAAACGGGCGGGCCATCGCCTACGTGCTGGCAGAAAAGTCTTGCGAGGTCGAGATAGAGGCCGAGGGGCTTGTTCCGGCAAGCTTAAAGCTATAATCAGTGTAAATCGAGAGCGTTTTTTGACGTGCCATAAATTTTAGAAATTTTCTCACAAAGCCTTTTCTGCTTATGCGGAACAGGCTTTTTTCTGTTTGCCTTTGTTAATAATTCGCCAGCTTTTAGACAAGGGCCCATAGCCGCGCAAGGATAGTGCATATCCCAAAATTCCGTAATGGCACCGGAAAAATCCTGGCGAATGCTTCAACGCCGGATTTTTCCGGTGCCTCGGATATAATTTTGGGATATGCTCTTAACCTTAATTCTCGCTGCTAGCTTAAGTTCGGATAGTATTGACAAACGGATTATGATTGGATAAGCTATATAGGTGTGAAAAGTCGAAATTAGAAGACAGCAGGAATGCGCTGCCAAAAAATCGAAACAAAACGCGAAGGGAGGAGCGTTCAAGAGAGCAGGCAGGCGGTTCAAGAAGCAATGTGTCGACATATGGGCGCAATGCGGGAAGATTTTCGCGAGCAATCCGCAGACTCAAAGCCTTGCGCGCGACGCCAGGCTTTATGCGCGAATAGAGATGAGCTGCCAAGGGCACAATAAAGGCATATCCCGATTTTTTTTACAGCAAAAGTCATCGCGGCCTTCTGCCAGGACTTTTGCAAGCCATAAAACTCCTGATAGGCGCTGGCCATAAAGCGCTTTGCAAATGGCGGCTTCGCGCTGGCATTTCAATAAGAGAAAACGCGTTTTATGCTTTCGAGCAAATTTAAAAGGCGATAAAAGCGCTCGTTAGCATATGGCATGCCATAGCGCATGCAGGGGCAGCGCGGCCGCAAATAACGCCGCCACATTGTCAACCCAGAGGGGCGGATGGCAAAGCGACCGGCAGATATAGGGTGATGATGATTGATAGAGGTGTTTGGTGGAGAATTCATAACCAAGAACAAAAACGTCGTGTACAGGGTTCTTGTCGTGCTTAATGGGATTGTGGAGCAGTGCATGGGCTTCACGAAAAAGTTTCCGGCGACAAAGGGCTATGTTATGGGATCAACTGTTCAGACCGAAATGCTAACAATAGAACCGATACTAATGAACTATAGCATTAATACCATCAGATCAGAAGTTGTCGTCAACTTGATCGGGGTCAGCAAGAAGATAAGAACGCCTGACAGGTTTAACTACACGGAATGGAACGATCCCTATTACGGCTATTACAAGTATTGCGTAGAGAACCTGAAGACCACGATGCTGATAAAGGAAAGGTATTACAACATCGTGTCAACTGTTGAAGACACGTTCAACAACGCTGTCATGAGCAGCTGGAGAGAGCTGAACAACATTTACGTTGAGTGCCTGGTTGACAAGTTCCTGCAGATTGACTTTTACAACGGGGTAAACAAGCTGTACAAGATAAAGATCAGGGAGCGGATCAAGGACAAGCAGGGAGTCTTTTTTGTAAGCCCCATTGTAGCCGTCTGCAACTTTGACTACACGGTAGGATACTGCGTCTACTATGTGAAGGCTGATGATGCTTGCCTTTTGTACAGGAACATCCAGTGCGTCAAAAAGAAGGAAAACATCAGCGTCGTTAGCTCCGCGTACAACAGCTTGATGAATACCGTCGCGAATCAGATGAAGCTCTTGGAGAAGCACGCCAAAGTCCTTTACGGCTTCAAGGATTCATACCCGGAAATTTACAAGCCCCTTATCAGCTACACTCGCACAACGCTTTTCAAGGCGTTAGGAGAAAGCAAGACAATGACTGACGGCAACATAAAGGCTCTGGTAAAAAACTTGTTGAGCGTCGTGCCAAAGACATGATGCCGCTATCGCTGCATTCGCTTTTACATATATCAAAAGTCGCTTTGCAATACATGAGGCCGACAAGCGCAAGTCAATGACATTTTGGGATATGCCTCTCGTGAAACAAAAAAGCCCTTTTCTTAGAGAAAAGGGCTTTTTGCTCATGCCTGGGCGGGAGTGGCGCGCTGTTGAGTGATAGAACAGACAACTATCGCAAATGAGGGCTCATTTTTGCCGAGAATGCTTTATGCTAAATTACGAACACGTGTTTATTATGCATCATCTTGCTTGCTTAGCCGGATGTCAAGTGCTATATGGAATTGATTAACATTTTACAAAACTGAGGCGCTGGGATTTAGCACATAATGGTAAATCCATTCGATTCTTAGTACTGGCAGCACAAGCGATCAATGACCAAATCTTTGTGCTCGTTGGTCCACGCCACAAACTTGCGGACGGCTAACGTGATGTAGTAGAACTTTGAGAAAAAGTCATTGTTGATGACAGAGTTCTTCAGCCAGCCCCAGTATCCTTCGATCATGTTCAAGTTAGGGCTGTAGGGCGGGAGGAATGTGAGCTCGAGCCTTGGGTTGCTTTTAAGGAACCCCTCAAGCAGCTTGGCGTGGTGGATCCTTGCGTTGTCAAGGATCATGCAGATGTTGCCTTCTGGGTATTTCGCAAGGACTTCATTGAGGAACGCGAGAAACTCCACCGCCGTGTACCGCTCGTTCTCGGCCACGAAAACCTCGCCTGTGGCCCAGTCCATGCAGCCTATGAGCTTGGCGCCCTTGTGCTTGCCGTATGTGGGGATGAGCCGCTGCTTGCCCTTTGAGAACCACGTCTTCATTATGGCCTGGTAGTCGCGGATCATGCTTTCGTCCTGAAACAGTATGTACTGCAATTGCCCGCTGTGGTACCTCTTCTGCAGCTTCTTGAACTCTTCCAGGTACTTTCTCTGCTTTTCCGGATCCGCCTTCTTCAGCACGTACGTCGGCCTTGTCCAGCTCAGGCCCAGGCGCTTGAAGACGCGGGAGAGGCCGCTGATTGATATCTTCACATGGAACGCTTTGAAAACCCATTGCGACGCGAGCTTAAGCGTCCAGTTCACGAACGGATCGAATCCGACTTCTTTCGGAAACTTTTCATTGATGAGCCTTTTGAGCGCCTTCGCCTGCTTTTTGCTGAACTTTGGGGGCCTTCCGCTCTTGTACTTGTCCATCAAGCCCTCCAGCCCATGCTCATTGTAGCGGGAGATGATGTTGTAGACGGTTTTGGAGCAAAAGCCCACCATCTTGCAAACCTTGCTTACGCACTCGTTGTTTATTACAGCAAGCAGCGCAATGATCTTAAGCGCGAGCTTCTTGTCATCCGTTTCGTCCCGCA
>JAISWZ010000245.1 GCA_031270945.1 Clostridiales bacterium
TTGCGGTTTGTACGGGGGAGCCAAAGTGATATTTGCCAGTTTAGGGAAAGGGCTTTCTAAAGGAGCTTATCTCGTCTCTTAAAGCGCCAACTTTCAGGGGTTTTTGTTTTCTTAACAAACCCTGTTCACCTTGGCGAGTAGCGAGTCCTTTGGTTTCGAAAGTTTCAAATCAATTGATGAAAGTTTCAAGCCAATTGCTAAAAGTTTCAAATCAATTGTTTAAAGTTTCAAACATCAAGTTTCTTTGTGCGAGGTTGCGTTCGTCTTTTTAGCGCCAAGGATGGACAGTGGCTGACGAACCGCCCGTACGAGGTTAAACGTTTAACTTACTACGGGCAGCTTGCGGGTTGTGAGGGAGAGCCAAAGTGATGGACAGTTTGGGGAAAGGGCTTTCTCGTCCTTTAAAACGCCAGCTGTCAGGGGTTTTTGTTTTCTTAACAAACCCTGTCCGCCTTGGCGAGTGGCGAGTCCTTTGGCTCCGAAAGTTTCAAATCAATTGCTGAAAGTTTCAAACCAATTGCTAAAAGTTTCAAATCAATTGCTAAAAGTTTCAAACCAATTATTTAAAGTTTCAAACCAATTGTTTAAAGTTTCAAACCTCAAGTTTCTTTGCGCGAGGCTTCGTTCGTCTTTTAGCGCCAAGAATGGACAGTGGCTGACGAGCCGCCCGTACAAGGTTAAACGCTTAACTTGCGGCGGGCGGCTTGCGGGTTGCGGGTTGCGAGGGAGAGCCAAAGAGATGGCCAGTTTGGGGAAAGAGCTTTCCCGTCCTTTAAAACGCCAGCTTTCAGGGATTTTTGTTTTCTTAACAAACCCCGTCTGCTTGCGCGAGGCTTCAAAAAGGCCATCAACGGCGATTGCCCAAAGATTAGGGCATATAGCCAAGCGCACGAACGCTCCAGGAAAACTCCGATGCTTTCAGTTTTGCGGATGCAGGGACAACCCGAATCCGCTTTTTAAGCGCCAAGGCAGACAGCGGTCGATAAGCTATCCGCTCGGGGTTAAATGTTTAACCTGCGACAAGCGGCTTGCGGTTTGCGCGGGCGAGCCAAAGCTTTTGGAGATTACGCCGCAGCGCAGATCTTTTTTCGAGGCCTCGCGAAGGCTTCAACATAGGCTTTTTTGATTCAAAACACAAAAAGCCCTGTCCCAGGGCTTTTCGTTATGCCATTGAGTGAAAAGCCTGCTCTTTTGCTCAAGCCGGTTGCTCACGTCATGTAAATGCTTCTGTACAGCGCTTCCAGGTTGACCGAATAGTCAATGTTGAGCTCCTTGATAGCCAAGCCCTCTTTCAGAAAGACGATCCTGGTGCCCAAGGACTTGAGGTACTCCAGAATGTGGCTGGAAATGATGATGATGCTGCGTTCGCTCGCCCTTTTGATCTCGTCCTTTAGGTTTATGATGCTTTTTGTATCCAAGCCGTTTGCGGGCTCATCCAATATTATCAAGTTGGGGTAGTTCATAATCGAGGAGATGATGCCAACCCGCTTTTTCAGCCCCATTGAAAGCTCTTTCATTTTGTAGTTCCGTATTGATGACAGGTCGAACTTCTTCAAAAGCCTTTGCAGCTCATCGTTGGGCTCGTTGCTGTACTTGACGCCCCAGATGAAGGTCAAAAAGTTCTCGACTGAAATGTTGTCGTAGTAGAAAGGCGATTCTTCGAGATAGCCTATGTCCCTCTTTATCTCCCTGTCAAATGTTTCGGTATTGTTCAAGCGGCAAGTGCCGTTGTCGCATTTGATTATTCCAGCAATCACCCTAAGGGCGGTTGACTTTCCTGATCCGTTTGGCCCGATCAAGCAAACAATCTCGCCGCGTTTGGCTTTCAAGGACAAAGACTTCAAGCCCTTGCCGTTGGAGTAAGTCTTTTTGATGCCATCAATCTTTAGCACTACTGCACCTCCCATTTTCTAGAGCCAGTTTTCATCCCGACCAAGAACGCGCATACCAAGGCAACAGGCAGCAATGGCGTAAATATAAGGAAATTGCCAAGAAGAAAGCACAGCTCGCTCTTCTCTATATTCGGATAAAACATTAGCAGAATGCCGGAGCTGATTATATAAATGATTGCAACCATGGCCATCAACGCGATAAGCAAGCCTAAAGCGTACAATGCGGACAGCCCGTTGAAAACGGCAACCCCCAGTATGATTGACGGCACAACGGCTGTGTATGTCAATACGCAAACGCCTCTCATCAGCATAAACTTGGAAAAGCGCAAAGGCAGCATCTTGTAGATCCATTCAAACTTGCCGTCTATAAGAAACAGGGTGTAAATATTGAATGAATTCAACCAGCAAACAAGGGCGCACAGTCCAAACAAGTCTTCCGTCGCTACGCTGCTTGAAATCCAGATCCCAATGACAAGAAAAACTATTTGCATTAGCATGAAGACAGCATCAGTGTATAAAGACCGCATGTCCCTCAGAAGAAAAGCCTTGAACATGCTTAAGGATTGAACTGTGGCTTTGCTCTTCCGAACCCGGGCGGTTATGTTTACGCTCCATTCTTCCAGATAAAGCACCTTGCTCTTGAATCCAAGAAAAAATATGGCTATTAGAACTGAAGCCGCAAGAGACAGCCAAGTGATTGAATCGAAAAACACCAAGCTTATTGCACTGGACACAGCAGATTCGGAAATGTAGGCAACCACAAGAACAAGGGTTTCGGTTGATGGTGCAATATTGTTTCTGTATACGTAAATGATGGCTGTAGCCAGCGCGACCGCCAGGCCAGCGATGAGAGCAACGTTTATGATTATTCTGGATTTCCGCAGGCTTGCGACTATGCATACGTAGATGTACGATATTGCGAGAATAGAGCAGAAAGCCAACAGAGCGCCAGCGATGCAAGCCAATACGGAATATAAGCTTAAAGTCTTCTGGAAGGATACGGCGTAGTACACGCTTGCTGCATAAAAAATGTTTTTGAAGTTGAAAAGGCACTTTATCAAAATCTCGTTGTCAGCGAACCCCAGCTTTTTCAAGAAGCTGATCTCGTTGGCGAATATGGACTCACGTAGCTTTGCGACGCATAAAACAATACCCAGAAAGAGAAAGGCCAAGTTCATGAATGGCCTTCTGGTATCGTCCAGGCTGTAGAAGAAGCAGCTCAGGAAATAAGAGGCAAGAACCAGAATGATCCATTTCACTGATTCGTATATTGCAAAACGCTTGATGGTCTTCTTGCCGAGAACGCTATTTATGTACAGCTTTAGCCTATCCAATCAATCACCTTCGGATTATTGCCGTGCGCCCGTAAAGCTCACACGTTTAATTACTTCCTAAAACGCCATATCTCGATCTTTCTTTAACTCAGCATTCTCAAAACCGCATGCTTCACGTTTGCAATAACCTTCTTTCAGCCTTGGTTCGACAAAGCGTTTGTGTCTGCACTAATCTTATGGCAAAATGGCGTGAAAGTCAAGCCGGCTTAAGGTTATAAAATCGCGAGCGAAAACATCCGAAAAATGCATCCCTGGTTTCGCGCGTGGCCATTCATTTGCTTGAGCAAAAAGCGCAGTTCTTTTCACTCGCCGGCATAACGGCTTGCGTGAAATTTGGCTGGTTTTCAAATGGAGTCGGTTTAGGTGCCGATGCCATTAATGCTCGACTTTGCGCAAAGCCTTGGCCAAGGATCTGTATTATTGGTTCTGGGCTGGGCTCTCGCGTCGATGCATTCCTGGCTGCGGGCTTGAATCTCGCTTTGATTTGATACATTCCTGGTTATGGGCTTGATTCTCGCGTCGATGCCCGTCTGCCCTTCTTTCCACGCTCCCTTGACATTGAGCGCCCAGCCATTTATAATTACCTAAGCAAACGTTCAGTTAGTGAAATTAGGAGGCGCAACAATGGAAAACGACGCTAGCAGAATGACAAGCCGTGATTTGCTGGCAATTGAAAGGCGCAAGCAAATACTCGAAGAGGCAAGAAAACTGTTTGTTGAAAAAGGGTATCACGCCGCATCCATGCGAGCGATAAACCGCGCGGTAGGAATGTCTGACGTCCTAACCTATCATTACTTCCCGGAAGGCAAGCTTCAGATTTTCAATACGATGATAAAGGAGCTTCAGGAAGCTCGCGAAAGCGAAAAAGAGAAATCGATCAATGCATTGAAAGACGATATGCCGCTAAAAGAAGGCCTTGCGCTGCTTGCCGACATAATGGCTGATCGCTTTGAAGCGGACAGGGATTTCATGCAGATCATGATTCAAGAAAGGAAGATGCTTGGCGCGGATCAAATGCAGCTTCTCTCAAGCATGGGAGAGGGCTTTATAAGCTCCTTTGCGCGATTCCTGCAAGCAAAAGCGGAGCAAGGCGAAATGCGCTTTATGAACTTTAACATGGCCACATCCCAGTTCATTTGCCATATCAGCGTGTACGCCATGCAAGGCATCCTCTATGAACCAGCCTTTGACCGAGTTTCATATTTAAGCAATATCTCTGGCATAGTGGCCTTCACAGCGGCGCTATGGGCGGCCTGAATCTATATCCCTGGCCGCGCTCCTTTCACTAAACTAACGATTGGTGGGGTGGCAAGAATGCAAGACATCATCCTTCGCACGGAAGGATTGACCAAACGGTATGGCCCCCAGACTGCCGTTGACCATGTAGATATGACAATCAAGCAAGGGCAGATCTACGGTTTCATCGGACGCAACGGGGCAGGCAAAACAACCCTTATCCGTCTGGTCACAGGATTGGTTCAAAGAACCAGCGGCCTGATTGAGCTTTTCGGAAGGGCCGATGAAGTCGGCCTTCGAAAAGCGCGAGCGCGGATCGGGGCGGTCGTAGAGACGCCAACTCTGATCCCCGGCATGACGGCAATGGAAAACATGGAATATCAGCGCTTGCTTCATGACGGACGAGGTGACATCAAAAAATCCTTGTCGTTATCAGGGCTTGGCGATACAGGAAAAAAGAAGGCTCGCGACTTTTCCCTCGGCATGAAACAGCGATTGGGTCTTGCCATGGCATTGCTCCATGAGCCTGAGCTTATAATCCTGGACATTCTAGCAGAGCTGTCACAGCTCTTCACGCATTACGGGATTATACATAAAGGAAGGCTGGCCAGACAGCTCTCGGCCGAAGAACTCAAATTTGAATGCGCAAAGTGCCTGGCTATAAAAATGAGTGACGTCAAAGAAGGGTTATCCGTCCTTGAAAAATCGTTCCATCACTTAGTGCATATCCCAAAATTCCGCAAGTGGCGCAGCGAAAGTCATCGCGATGCTTTAACGCGTGACTTTCGCAAGCCCTAAGATTGATTTTGGGATATGCTCTTAAACTATCGGCGGGGCTATCAGGCGAAATTCGATTGTTCGGCCTGAATGACCTGGTGCCTCAAGTAAACAGAACGCTCATAGAAGCTGGCATTGATGTGCGAGAGCTCCGCCCAGCTGGACAGGACTTGGAGTCCTATTTCTTGGAAGCCACAGGAGGCCTGAAATGATTAGCCTGATCCGCTCGGAGCTTTATAAAATGAAATGCGATAAAACACTCCCAGTCCTTTGCCTGTTCGTGTTTGCCATCTGCGCCTTGAGCGCGTTTGCAACCTCCCTGACAAGCCTAGATACGCCTATCTACGGATACATAGCTGCGTTTTACGCGCCTATCAATAGCATGTACCTCTTAATCATTATTTCGGTTCTTTCTTCAGAAACCATCGCCGCAGAGTACTCTCAGGGCCTCATGCGCAACATGCTGATCACCGATAAAAAGCGAAGAGACATTTTTATGAGCAAGCAACTGGCGTTTTATGTAAAAACTTTGCTATTCATCTTATTCAGCGTGTCGATCTACACTATAATATATACAGTTGCTTTCGGCTGGGGTGACGCCCTCCGCTTCAAGCATTTTCTTTCCCTCTTTCGGCTCCTGGGGCTGTTGGCGCTTTTCGTCCCCTTTATCGTATCGGCAGTTGCGGTCGCATCCTTCCTCTTCCGCAATGCTGTCGCTACCATTGGCCTTTGCGCAGGGCTTGCGATAGAGGAGATCATTGTGGCAAATGTGCTTGATGGACTGCCTGGCGCTTCAACTTTAATTTCCCTGCTCCCAGTGGCGCTGTCGAGCTCCATTATTGTGCCCAATCCCACGCTTCCAGATGCCATTCGCGCACTAACCTTCAGCTTTGCGTTTTTCATCATCACAAGCGTCTTGGTTGCCTGGTGTTCGAAAGGAAAGAAGTTAAGTGAAGTGCAAGTAAATCCCTTTTCGGCTCTCCGCTTTGTCCTCAAGGTGAAAAAGACAAAAAAAGAGCAGGATCATCAAACATGATCCTGCGTCGAAAGCAAACAAAAAGCAAAGCAGAAAAATCTGGCGATAAAACTGCTTTGCCCTTGGAAACTAAGATGAGACACCCTAGCTCCAATTATAGTATGGCCGAGTAGATGGAGTTTTATGCATGAAATTCAAAAAAACTTTTTGGGAATTTGTGGGCTTGACGCTTTGCCTCGCCACCACAGCGTCTAGGCGCTTTGCAATTGATCAGTAGGCAAGAACACAAGAGAGTAAGCTTTGCCTCGCCATCACGGCCCTTTATACTTGAACGGCCAGAACTTAAGACTTTGAGTAGCTGGCCGCACTTACAGCAACTATTCTTTAAGCATTCCGCTGCCAGTATAGAAGAATATAAAAAAGCGAGATTATCAAAGGATAACCTCGCCTAAAAGGCAAACAAAAAGCAAAGCAGAAAAATCTGGCGATAAAACTGCTTTGCCCTTGGAAACTAAGATGAGACATCCTAGCTCCAATAGTAGTATGACCGAGAAGACGGAGCTATATACATGGAAACCAAAAGTATTTTTTGGGAATGCATGGGTAAAGCTTGAGTTATCGCCTTCAGGAGAAACGTTCCTTTAGATATCGGTACGGGCAAGACGAGGAAAATGCGCTTACGTCGGCTTTAGGCTTGCTTGGGTTGCTTCAGCCCCAAGGGAGGAACACAAAGCCCCCTCGATGTGAATTTTGGGCTGACAGATAAACTTTACATGGGAAGCGGTGCAGCGGGATAAGGAAGATGCGCTTGAGTTGCAAAGCTCTAAACTTTGCGTCATGAAGCCGGTAGGATAAGCGTTCTTTGACAAGCATCGCAGGTGAGCTGAAGAAGATGCGCTTAAGCAGTTTGGGTTTTCTCAGGTTGCTTGCCTGAAGCGCCAAGCATAAAGCCCATTGCTACATATTCAAAGTTGCCAGAATTAACACTCCTGTAGCAAGCGGTGCGGGCGCAAAGGAAGAGATGCCTTGGAACTTAAGCGGTTTAAGCCAGCTGGGTTACTGTTGCCCCAGGACAATTGAATGGTGCTCGCTGTGCATTTCAAAGTTGCCAGGTGAGCTGAAGAAGATGCCCTTAAGCAGCTCAGGTTGCTTGCAAGAAATGACAACCACAAAGTCCCTTGCTACATATTTAAAGCTGCCAAATTAACACTCCTGTAGCAGACGGGCTTAGGAAGATGCACTTAAGCAGGTCTTAAGCTCGTTGGGTTTACTCTAGCCCCAAGGGAGGAACACAAAGCCCCCTCAATGTGCATCCTGAAGCTGTCAGGATTAAAATGCTTGCAGTAAGCGGTGCGGGTAAGTTAAGGAAGATGCCTTAAGCAGTTCAGCCCTTTTATGTTTGCGCTAGCCCCAAGGGAGGAACACAAAACCCCATCTCTGTGCTGACAGATAACATTCTACGGAAAGCGGTGCGATTAAGCTCGGGTTGTTGCCTGGGTTTGTTCTAGCCCCAAGGGATGCAACAGAGTCCCTCATGTGCATCCTGAAGTCGCCAGGATAATTATTCTTGTAGCAAGCGGTGCGGGCGGGCTAATGAGTACGTTTAAGCAGGTTTTGGACTTTTCGCGTTTGCTCCAGCCCCAAGGGAAGAATGCAAAGCCCCTCGCTGTGAATTCTAAGGTTGACAGATAAGTGTCCTGTAGCAAGTAGCGAGGATGAAGCAAGGAAGGCGCATTAACGCTGGCGCAAGGCTTGCTGGGTTACTCTCGCTCTATGGCAAACACAATAGCCTTCGCTGTACAGTTCAAAATTGACAGACAATCATTCTGTAGTAAGCGGTGCTGACGGCTAAGGAAATGCGCTTAAGCAGATTTTAGGCTCGCTAGGTTCGCGCTAGCCCCAAGGGACAAAACGGAATCCCTCACTATGCATCCTGAAGTTGCAAGGATCAAAATTCTTGTGCCAAGCGGTGCGGGTGAGTGAAGAGAAGTGCTTAAGTGGTTCAAGTCTACTGGGGTCGTTGCTGTCCCAAATGACAAGCGCAAAGTCCCTTGGTGCAGATGAACTGAGGAAGACGCACTAAAAAGCTGGTTTTAGGCGGATGCGTTTGTGATAGCTCCAAGGGAAGAACACAAAGCCTATCCCTGGGAATTTTGAAGTTGCCAGATAAACATACTGTAGCAAGAGGTGCAGGCGAGGAAAGAAAGATGCATTAAAGCAGGTTTTAGGCTTGCTTGGTTTGCTATAGCCCCAATGAGAAAACACAAAGCCCTTACTGTGGATTGCCAGATAAGCATCCTGTGGGAAGCTGTGCGGGCGAGGCAAGGAATAAGCACTGAAAAGGTTTTAGGCTTGCTTGATTTGCTATAGCCCCAACGAACAAAACAAAGTCCCTTACCGTGCACCCTGAATTTGCAGGGATAAGAATTCTTGTGGCAAGCGGTGCGGGTCTGAAGAAGATGCCTTTAAGCAGTTCAGGTAATAGCGGTACGGACAAACTCGCGGCGCTTAGGGTTCGTGAGATGAATGTTGCCGAGAAAAAGGCTTGCGACTAAATCGGCCAAAGCAAATCGGGTTTCCGCCTTTCAAAACTGGAAGAGAAAATATTCCAGTGAGAAGCGGTGCGGACAAACACGTGGCGCTTTAGGTTTCGTGAGATGGGTGTTAGGTTGAGCAAAAGGCTTGCCGCTAAATCGGCCAAAGCAAATCGGTTTCCGCTTTTCAATACTGGAAGAGAAAATCTTCCAGTGAACAGCGGTGCTGGCAAACTCGTGGCTTTTAGGGTTTGCAAGAGGAATGTTAGGCTGAGCAAAAGGCTTGCTGCTAAATCGGCCAAACCCAATAGGGTGTTGCTAAATTGGCCAAAGCAAATCGAGTTAAAAAAGGCTTGTCGCTAAATAGGCCAAGCAAATCGGGTTTCCGCATTTCAAAACCGGAAGAGAACATCTTCCAGTGAATAGCGGTGCGGACAAACTCATGGCGCTTAGTGTTCGTAAGGGGGAAGGTTGGGCCGAGTAAAAGGCTTGCCGCTAAATTGGCCAAAGCAAATCGGTTTCCGATTCTCAATACTGGAAGAAAAAATCTTCCAGTGAGAAGCGGTACGGACAAACTCGTGGCGCTTAGGGTTCGTAAAATGTCCGAGTAGAAGGCTTGCCGCTAAATCGGCCAAACAATCGGGTTTCCGCATTTCAATACTGGAAGAGATATATTCCAGTGAATAGCGGTGCGGACAAACTCATGACGCTTAGGTTTCGTGAGATAAATGTTAGTCAGGGTAAAAGGCTTGCCGCTAAATCTGCGAAAGCAAATCGGGTTTCTGCCTTTCAACACTGGAAGAGAAAATTTTCCAGTGAGAAGCTGTGCGGACATACTCATAGCGATTAGGTTTCGTAAGATGAATGTTGCCGAGTAAAAGGCTTGTCGCTAAATCGGCCAAACCCAATCGGGTGTGTTGTCAAGTAAAAGGTTTTCCGCAAAAATGGCCAAAGCAAATCGGTTTTCTGCATTTCAATACTGGAAGAGAAAATCTTCCAGGGAGAAGCGGTGCGGACAGACTCATGGCGCTTAGGTTTCGTAAGAGGAATGTTAGTCCAAGTAAAAGACTTGCCGCTAAATCGGCCAAAGTAAATCGGTTTTCCGCATTTCAATACTGGAAGAGAAATCTTACAGTGAGAAGCGGTGCGGACACACTCGTGGCGCTTTAGGTTTCGTGAGATGGATGTTAGGTTGAGCAAAAGGCTTGCTACAAAATCAGCCAAAGCAAATCGGTTTTCCGCATTTCAATACTGGAAGAGAACATCTTCCAGTGAGAAGCGGTGCGGACAAACTCATAGCGCTTAGGCTTCGTGAGATGAATGTTAAGTCGAGTAAAAGGCTTGTTGCTAAATCGGCGAAAACAAATCGGGTTTCCGACCTTCAATACTGGAAGAGATATCTTCCAGTGAATAGCGGTGCGGACAAGCTCATCGGGCTTAGGGTTGTAAGAGGAATGTTAGGCTGAGTAAAAGGTTTGACGCAAAATCGGCCAAAGCAAATCGGGTTTACGCCTTTCAATACTGGAAGAGATATCTTACAGTGAATAGCTGTGCGGATAAACTCATGTCGCTTAGGTTTCGTGAGATGAATATTATTCTTTGTAAAAGGCTTGCCGTTAAATCGTCGAAAGCAAATCGGTTTTCCGGTGCGGACAAACTCATGGCGCTTAGGTTTCGTGAGAGGATTGTTAGGCTGAGTAAAAGGCTTGCCGCTATATAGACGAAAGCGAATCGGGTTTCCGCATTTCAAAACTGGAAGAGAACATCTTCCAGTGAATAGCGGTGCGGACAAACTCGTGGCGCTTAGGTTTAGCAGAGGAATGTCGAGTAAAAGGCTTGTTGCTAAATCGGCCAAAGCTGATCGGGTTTCCGCTTTTCAATGCTGGAAGAGATATCTTCCAGCGAGAAGCGGTGCGGACATACTCATGTCGCTTAGGGTTCGTAAGAGGAAGGTTAAGCTGAGCAAAAGGCTTGCTTTAAATCTGCCAAAGCAAATCGGGTTTCCGCCTTTCAAAACTGGAAGAGAAAATCTTGCAGTGAGAAGCGGTGCGGACAAACTCATGGCGCTTAGGATTCATGAGATGAATCTTAGGCTGAGTAAAAGGCTTGCCGCTAAATCTGCCAAAGCAAATCGGTTTCCGCATTTCAATACTGGAAGAGATATCTTCCAGTGAGAAGCGGTGCGGACAAACTCATGGCGCTTAGGTTTCGTGAGATGAATGTTAGGCCGAGTAAAAGGCTTACTGCTAAAGGCCAAAGCTAATCGGGTTTCCGGTTTTCCGGTGCGGACAAACTCGTGGCGATTAAGACTGAGTAAAAGGCTTGCTGCTAAACCGGCGAAAGCAAATCGGGTTTCCGCCCTTCAATACTGGAAGAGATGTCTTCCAGTGGGAAGCGGTGCGGACAATCTCATGGCGCTTAGGGTTCGTGAGATGAAAGTTAAGCCGAGTAAAAGGCTTGCCGCTAAATCTGCCAAAGCAAATCGGTTTTCTGCTTTTCAATACTGGAAGAGAAAATCTTCCAGTGAATAGCGGTGCGGACAAACTCATGGCGCTTAGAGTTGGTAGCGTTAGGCTGAGTAAAAGGGTTTGCTAAATCTGCCAAAGCAAATCGGGATTCCGCCTCTCAATACTGGAAGAGAAAATCTTCCAGTATTGAGAGGCGCGGACAAACTCATAGCGCTTGGGGTTCGTGAAATGAATCCGAGGTAAAGGCTTGCTGCTAAATCTGCCAAAGCTAATCGGGTTTCTGCCTTTCAATACTGGAAGAGAAAATCTTCCAGTGAGAAGCGGCGCTGACAAACTCATGTCGCTTAGGGTTCGTAAGATGAAGGTTAAGCCGAGCAAAAGTCTTGCCACTAAATCGGCCAGAGCAAATCGGGTTTCCGCCTTTCAAAACTGGAAGAGAACATCTTCCAGTGAATAGCGGTGCGGCTAAACTCATGGCTCTTAGGTTTCGTGAGATGAATGTTAGGCAGAGAAAGGCTTGCTACTAAATCGGCCAAAGCAGATCGGGTTTTCGCTTTTTAATACTGGAAGAGAAATCTTCCAGTGTATAGCGGTGCGGACAAATTCAATGGCGTTTAGGGTTCGTGAGAGTTAGGTCGAGTAAAAGGCTTGCCGCTGAATCGGCCAAAGCAAGTCGGGTTTCCGCCTTTCAATACTGGAAGAGAAAATCTTCCAGTGAGAAGCGGTGCGGACAAACTCATGTTGCTTAGGGTTCATAAGAGGAAGGTTAAGCCGAGTAAAAGGATTGTCGCTAAATAGGCCAAGCAAGTCGGGTTTCCGCATTTCAATGCTGGAAGAGATATCTTCCAGCGAGAAGCGGTGCGGACAAACTCATGGCGCTTAGGG
>JAISWZ010000101.1 GCA_031270945.1 Clostridiales bacterium
CGGTATCTGCAGTCAAGGCTTTCGGAAACCAGCCCGCGACTCCGGCGGAGGCAAGAAAGTTGCTTGGCATCAAGGAGTTCGAGCCGGAAGCGGTTCGGGCGAAGCTTGGGATAGAATAACGAATAAAAAGCTTGCTGCGAAGGCCAAAGGCCTTTGGGGCAAGCTTTTTTGGGGTTTGGGGCGTTTCGTGGCCGATGATTGGCGCGGCGGAATTTTAGCTATAGGTGTGTACTATCTTTAAATTCCATGGTCGAATATGACAACTCTAGCTAACAACATTGACCGGATTTCCCGATAAAAACGCCCGCAAGTTTTCAGAGGCGATTCGCATCAGCCGCGCCCGGGACTCCTTCGGCGCCCAGGCGATATGAGGAGTGATAAAGCAATTCTTGGCGTTAAGCAATGGGTTGCCTAACTGGATAGGCTCTGCAGAAACCACGTCCAGTCCTGCGGCGTAAACTTTGCCGCTCTGCAAGGCGTCAGCTAGATCCTGCTCTGCGATCAGAGGGCCACGGGCGGTGTTAATAAGGATAACCCCATCCTTCATCAGAGATATGGAGTCTTTGTTGATCATCCCCTGATTCGAGGGAAGCAACGGGCAGTGAAGGGAGATCACATCCGAGGAGGAGAGGGTTTCTTCCAGAGAAGCAAAGCGGCACCGCTCTGTCTCAAGAGATCTGTTCGGGCTTAAGTCATAGGCCAGCACTTTCATGCCTAGCGCCACCGCGATCTGAGAAACCGCTAGGCCTATGCGCCCAAAACCGATAATGCCCATGGTCTTTCCGGAAAGCTCGATTAAGGGATAGTTCCAGAAACACCAGTCCTTGTCGATAGTCCAGTCCCCTTTATGGACTGACAGCGAATGCTCAGACACATGATGGCAGATCTCCAGAAGCAAGGCAAACACCATTTGGGCAACAGCCGCAGTTCCATAAGCGGGTATGTTTGTAACAAGGATTCCTCGCTCTTTGGCTGTGGCGACATCGACAACGTTATAGCCTGTCGCGAGCACTCCGATGTAGCGAACGGTCGGGCATTCGGCTAGCGTTTTCGACGAGAGCTGGGTTTTGTTTGTCAAGACAATTTCAGCGTCTCCGATCCGCTCCGCTATCTGGCTAGCCTCAGTGCGGTCATATACAATGAGGCTGCCCAGCTTTTCGAACTCAGCCCATGAAATGTCTCCAGGGTTGAGGGTATACCCGTCCAGTACAACTATTTTAGCTTCTTTCATGCTTGAATCATCCCATTCATCCCATTCTTGAACTCTTGGCCTAAATAGTGTATCACAAAATTTGAACGGCAACCATTGACCAAGAAAACGCAAATGGATAAACGGAGAGTCGCGAGATAAAATATCTGTTTAGATTCCCATGGCTTGCGAGTGATCACAGGCGAGCGATCTTAATCGCTTCAAGTCACTAAAAAAGTGCCGTAAATAGATAGAAAGTTATAGGAACCGAGACAATAAGGCCTGCCACGCAACATGCCAAGGACAAGAAATAGTCAGCCATAGGGGAATGCAAAAGTTTCAATTTCACAAATCCATATATGTTTACTGGAAACAAAAGGGAGAAAATTAAACTCATAATTATCGACGAGTCTTTTGGAGGTGCACCATTACGAATCGCCTCGAAAGAACAAACGAGTGCAATTGCGCAAAACCATATTCCTATTCCAGCGCTGCAAAAAAATACTTTTAATAATATTTTCTTTGTGCTCAATAGAAACCCCCCATTTCTCTTTTGGGTATAATGAAGATCTTGCGTAAGAATTAGTCTGGGATAAGGCATTTCGACAAGTTTTGGCGAATGATTCAACTGGTTTGCTCGGGATTCTGCGAGCAAACATCGGACTTTTCCAGCGATTTATAATTAATTTTGGGATATATGCTATAAGGTGCATCAATAAAGAATAGATATAAAAATAATATTATTAATTAAAGCAGCAATAAAGTAAGTTATAGGAACCGAGGCAATAAGGCCCGCCACGCAACATGCCAGGACAAGAAATAGTCAACCATAGGGGAATGCAGAAGTTTCAATTTCACAAATCCATAAATATTGACAAGAAGCAAAAATGAGATAGTCAAGATCATTATTGCCAATATTATTTTTGAGAGGTTAATACCTTTAAAAGCCTGTTCAAAATACAAGACTGCAATTACGCAAAACAATATTCCTACTCCGATATTGCCAAAAAATACTATTTTGAATATTTTCTTTCTGTTCAACAGAACCCCCCATTTCTCGAATTTAGCTCGGGATAAAAAATCTTGCGACAAGTCTGGCTTTGCTGGGTTTGGGCTCGCCAAAATGACTTTTTGCCTTTTGGGCCGGCCTTTTCGGTTTTTTCAGCCTCATTCTTGAGTTCCAGCTATTGAATGTGAGGAATCCGCCTGTTATAATATATTTACGTTCAAGAATTCTAAAAGTTTTTTTGGACAATGCATTTTGATCGCGAAATAAAATATCTGTTAAAAGCATATCCCAAGTCACAATAAATTTACTGTTTTCTTGCCGTTATCGGGAGCGGCCTGACTGGCTTCTGAGGCGACAAGAAATCACAATCCTGAAAGGAGGCGCCAAAATGCTAGGCGCCATTATCGGCGATACCGTAGGCAGCATCTACGAGTGGCACAACATCAAGACTAAAGAGTTTCCGCTCTTCAAATCCACTTGCTTTTTCACTGATGACAGCATATTGACATGCGCTGTTGCAGAAGCCCTGATGAACGGGGGCACACCCGACAACTTTACCGACTCTTTGAGAGCGTGGGCAAGAAGGTACCCAAAGGCGGATTATGGGATGGGCTTCAGACGATGGTTTAAAAGCGATTCCCGCAAGGGCTATAACAGTGTCGGAAACGGATCGGCAATGAGGGTTTCGGCATGCGGCTGGATTTGCAGGCCTGACGAAAGGCAAATAGGCCTTGAAGCCGCCCGGCTGTCTGCAGAAGCCACGCACAATAGCTACGGAGGAATCAGAGGCGCAGTGGCGACAACTGATTGCATCCTGATGTGCCGCTACTACTCAGAGGGCTATGGCGTTGATGAATCAGGGAAAGCCCTTAAGGACAGAATCACGCTTGACCAGTGGAAAGCTGAGATCAAGGCGCACATAGTAAAAGAGTACCAATATGACCTGAGCAAGACGGTGGATGAAATACGCCCGACCTACTATTACCATGAAACTTGCGATGGCACTGTGGAGCCGGCGATAGTCTCTTTCCTTGAAAGCACAGATTACGAAGACGCGATCAGAAATGCCATATCCCTGGGCGGGGACAGCGACACAATGGCTGCGATCACTGGCGGCATAGCCGAAGCCGCTTACGGCATCCCGGATTGGATTAAGCAGAAAGAGTTCGAATTCCTGGACGATACGCTTAAAGAATTGCATGTGAAGTGGCAGAAGTTTTTGGAGGACAAGAAGCGGCAATAATGACTGCGATCACAGAGAACTTCCCAACAAAAATCACAATCCTGAAAGGAGGCGCCAAAATGCTAGGAGCCATTATCGGCGATACCGTAGGCAGCATCTACGAGTGGCGCAACATCAAGACCAAAGAGTTCCCGTTTTTCAAAAGCACTTGCTTTTTCACAGATGACAGCGTATTGACATGCGCTGTGGCAGATGCCCTGATGAACGGGGGCACTG
The DNA here is from genome assembly GCA_031270945.1 of Clostridiales bacterium. Lineage (GTDB taxonomy): Bacteria > Bacillota > Clostridia > Lachnospirales > WQUN01 > JAISWZ01. Next base: position 3,658 of record JAISWZ010000101.1, read on the forward strand.
CCGACAACTTTACCGACTCTTTGAGAGCGTGGGCAAGAAGGTACCCAGCAGCGGACTACGGGTCGGGCTTCAGACACTGGTTTGGAACCGATTCCCGCATAGGCTACCACAGCACTGGAAACGGATCGGCAATGAGGGTTTCGGCATGCGGCTGGATTTGCAGGCCTGACGAAAGGCAAATAGGGCTTGAAGCTGCCCGGCTGTCTGCAGAAGCCACGCACAATAGCGACGGAGGAATCAGAGGCGCAGTGGCGACAACTGATTGCATCCTGATGTGCCGCTACTACTCAGAGGGCTATGGCGTTGATGAATCAGGGAAATCCCTTAAGGACAGAATCACGCTTGACCAGTGGAAAGCTGAGATCAAGGCGCACATAGTAAAAGAATACAAATATGACCTGAGCGAGACGCTCGATGAAATACGCCCGACCTACTATTACCATGAAACCTGCGATGGCACTGTGGAGCCGGCGATAGTATCTTTTCTTGAAAGTACAGATTACGAAGACGCGATCAGAAATGCCATATCCCTGGGCGGGGACAGCGACACAATGGCTGCGATCACTGGCGGCATAGCCGAAGCCGCTTACGGAATACCTGGCTGGATAAAGGAGAAAGAGTTCGAATTCCTGGACGATACGCTTAAGGAATTGTACTTGAAGTGGCAGAAGTTCTTGGAGGACAAGAAGCGGAAATAATGGCTGAGGCAGCTCTTGCGAGCGAGACAAACATACTGATGAGAAATGCTACATAAAAGACAATATTGCGCAATAGTAATAATGCGACTGTTCCTTTAGCGCGAAGCTTAAAATATAGGCTCGCGAGCGAAAACCTGGTTTTCGCTCGCGAGCCTTTTTTGTTCCAAACCAAAAGCAAGAGCTTTGGGGTTTTAACCCCAAAGCTCTTGCTTTGGCTCTTAAATCTCTTGATCTTATGCTCTTGAATCTTTGCCCTTAAATCTCTTTGCTCTTAAATCTTTGTCCTTAAATCTTTGCCTTTAAATATTAAAATCTCCTGCCCTTAACTCTCTAACCCCTAAATCTCTTCCCTAGTCTGCACAGCAGATCCCTTTTCTTCAAGGTAGGTCTTGGATCCGAATATGATCTCCTCGACGTCTGACGAGAGGTACTCTGCGCTCGACTTGTCATCCTTGATCAGGTTCTCCAGCTGCTTGATTAGGGTAAGGGATCCAACGCTTTCGGTGTTGTCATCGGGCATGAGAACGATAAGGCAGTCTTTGGCCCTGGATATCGCGAGGTTGACAACGTTGAGCTTGTTCAGGAACATGTCTCCGCTCTGGGTGATTACTGGAGGCGGATTGAAGAGAGCGATAACTATGTCGCATTCGTCTCCTTGGAAGCTGTGGATCGTGCCAGCCTGAACGCTGACATTATCCGGCCAGGACAAGGAAGCGGAAAACTTGTTTACAAGATCAGCCTGGGCGCGGTAAGGCGCTATGATCCCTACGCTGAAGCTCCTGTCCGCTGACTTGAAGCACTGGGACAAATATTTGGTAAGCTCGACTGCGAACAGTGCGGAGTAAACATGGTAAGGAGTTTTTCCAGCCAACCGCTTGGCTCTGTAGATGCTCTCAAAGCTTGTGACCGGAAACTTTATCAAAGTAAGCGGCTTTATAGCCAGGGCACCTGTTGGAAGCGAGATCGGATCGTTGGCGCGGGAATGGCTGGCGATTCCGCCGTAGGCGAAGTTTGAGAATATCTCGCCTATTGCAGGAATGCTCCTGTACTGGGTGGACAGAAGCTCAATCGGATAGATGTTGGGATAGGTGGACGGCTCGGAGAAGGAATCCAAGTTCACCATGGTATAGATATTCGCGTCTTTCCAGATGTCAACTGAGGCAACAGGCCCTATCTGAAGCGGATCTCCAGATATTATGAACTTCTTTGGAGACTGCTTGAAGAGCGGATAGACAATCGAGGCAACAGGTATCATGGAAGCTTCGTCAAAGACTATATAGTCCCAGGCAATGTCATTTAGGTAGACCTTGGTGCTGCCATCCGGATTGAAGCAGTCATAAGGGAACCTGGCCGCTGTGGTTACAAGGGTATAGCTTTGCTTTTCCCTTATGTCAAAGCTCCTGTCCTTGAGGACGCCGCTCTTTTCCACCAGCTCGTCGCCTGAAGCCCCAAGCCTGATGAGCCAGCTTTTTGAGCTTGGATCTGACTCCAAGACTATCCTGGTCAAAACATCGGCCGATTTGCTTGTGGGAGTGAGAACCAGCACTTTCAGGTCATCCAGCTTCGCCATCAAGGAAGGCAGGGTGTTCTTCGCCAGGTAAGTGGTCTTGCCTGTGCCGGGAGGGCCAAAGACAAACTCAATGTTCTTTGGAAGGTTTTCCTGCATGTCAAACCCGTCGCCATAGCCGTTGCTCTTGCCAAGGGCGCTGAAGGCCTGCTTAAGCTCATCCAGGAAAAAGGCCTGGCCTTTGTGGTAGATCGTAGCTTCTGTAACCCTGGAAGGCTGAAGCCCATCCAGGTTCGCTTTGGAGCTAAGCCTGGCAACAAGTGCGTTTGACTTTACGCTAGCCGCTTCCACAGTGGTTTTGATCGTGGGCGAGTTCGCGAAGTGAAGCTCCAGCGGAATGTCGGACAAGTCTTCAAGCATCTGCGGAATGTGATTGCTGGGGTGCTTGAGAACCAAGGAGTTTGAAGACCCAGGCGCGACTTCGGCTTTTCCGAAGGTGATCTCAGGCCCTTGGGCGTCGTTTGCGAGAGACTCCAGCTCAAGCAACGCCATGAACCAGCCATAGGAGTAAGCGACTGATTCCCCTGATTTCTGCTTGAGCTCTTCCAGGACAGCGATGTGCTGGACTTCCTGGGTAGCCTTCTCTTTGGCCCGCTCAATTACGATGCCAAGGTCAACTGGCTTCTTGAAGTATTCGTCTTCGTCTATCGGAGGCTCGACATACCTGGCTTTCGGCTTTGGCTTCTGGGAAGCCCGCAGTGCGATGTCTGTCGCCACTCTTTTGATTGACGGAGGCGCTTGCGGGAAGAGTGCTTCGATCTCTGCGGCCGCCTCTTGTGCGCCTACTCCAGCTGGCTCTTCAAGAATCGCCTCTTCAGGCAAAAGCTCTTCGATCTCAGGCTCTTCGAGCTCTTTTTCTTCGAGTTCCTTCTCTTTTTCCTCTAGCTCTTTCGCCGCCTTGTTCTCCGCGTTTTTCTTCTTCTTGGCGAAATCCAGGAGAGCTTTCTTCTGCTCTTCTTCAGAGAGTCCAAGCGTCTCTCCAAGCTTTGTGACCGTAGGCGCCTCTTTGTTGATGTCCTTCGCTTTGATGCCCAAGATCTCGCAAAGCTCTGAGGCGACAGCCTCCAAGCCGTTGTACTGCTCGTGCAGGGTCTGGGGCGACAGCTGGGAAACAGGCAGGAACTCTTCGTAAGCGTTCATGAGCCATGGGTATGACTTAAGCCAGAGAGCGTCTGAGGACTCATAGGAAAATGACATGCTGCTTCTTTGCCCGTAAACGCACGTGCCCAAAAGGTAGCTTACGTCCGCGTCCTTTGCCAGCCCGGATTCCACGAGCTTCAGAAGCTGCTTCCAGATCATGAGTGACAGGTCTTGGTCTTTGTCCTTTGCGACATAGGCAACCAGCTCTTTTAGCCCATCCAGGCTGTGCTCCGTCCACTCGGCCTTCATCTGGTGCTTGGGGGGAACCAGGTGCAGAAGGTGGGAAACTTCGCTTGAGTCAGGCTTGTACTCAAGGGACTTCGGGGTCTCGCGGACTCCCAAGTCCTTCAGGAAAGAGATCAGTTCGTCCTTCTTCTCCGCCCCTTCAAGCTCCAAGTAAAAGTCCAGGTTTAAGAAGTGGATCGGCGACTTGGGCTGGAACCACTTGAACAATTGCTCGGACGGGAAGTAGAAGAGCGTTGGCTTGCCTTGAAGGTCCTTGCTCTCCGGCCATTCGTGCCCCAGAATGAATTCGTAAAGCCTCAGCTCGTCAATGAGCTTTCTGACCTCGAGCCTTGAGCTCTTTTGCCAGTAGCGGAAGAAAAGCCTGAAATCGGTCTTGATTGTAGAGTAGTCCCCGACCTTGTACCGCTCTCCAATTATCTTGTTGATCTCATCTATCATCGAAGGCTCGCTGAGCCCCACCTGGTTGATCAAGAAGGTGTAGGTCTCCTGGTTGTCCAGCAAGCTCCTGTGAACTGTTTCATACGTCCTGGTCGCGTCAGTGCTCTCTGTCGGCAGGAACAAAATCGAGTGCTTTGCGCTGTCATAAGCCGCAGCCGCCCCGCCTCCGCTGTTCAAGAAGATTTTCCTTGTCAAGATCAGATCTGTCCTAGACTTTGACTCGGATAGCCACTTGTAAAAGGCGTGAAGCCAATCCACCGGCTGGGATTCTATGAACGTCGGAGTGATTCCGCTGAAATCCGGGTTTTCCGTCCGCCCCGCGATCAGGTCGTTGTCTTCGATCCTCATTGACGTGATCGCCTTCACGTAATCGCTTAGCTCCCGCATTCTCCGCACAGTCGCGCCGATTGTGGTAAAAACCCATTCAGCTTCTGGATCCTTTGACATGTTCCGCAGCTGCTCTGTGGAAACAAGCTTCGCTATCGAAAGGCTTGTCCAGTACGCGTGGCTGGAAGACGTGTACCCGGAAGCCGTAGGTATGATCTCCCTTGTCTCGAAAGCGTTCTTCATCAAAGTGTAGAATGGCATGAAGGATATCGAGTTTTTGCTGTATACGCTGGTAAAGCTCTTCTCGTCGTAAGGCACAATGCTGAAGATGTTGTCATCGATAATCCTGGCGTCAATCTCCTCGCCCATTTCCTTGAAGTAGACAAGGCTGTCGGCCGCCAAAGAAGCCAAAGACTCAACCATGTCTATGTTGTGCTTAACCCCCGCCCGTATCCCCTCGCGGCTGTCAGTCAGCAAAAATGGAGCGTGTATGATAAAGCTTAGGCCTGTCACCTCTTTTGTTGGGAAAAAGCAGAAGGCGCAGTGCTTCTTTGGCACCAAATGCGACTCCTCGTCAACAAAGAACCCAACAGAGTGCTTTCGCCCGTTCTTGTCAGGCCTCGTGAATAGCCATAGCAAGTCAACGCTGGACTTTTCGTGGAAGCTCTGGGTTAGCTCAATCAGCTCTCCCCTGGTGCTTCCGTACACCTTCCAGTCTACTGTATTCTTCTCGTAAGATCCGTAGATCTCCTCAATGTCAAAGGTAACGCTCTTGATGTTCGACAGAAACAGGATCGGGTAGTCCAAGGATCTCAGCTTTGCCGAAATGTCGTCAAAGGAGTCCATGGCCGTCCTCTGGGGATGGTTGAAGGGAAAGACAAAAAGCGTTTCATCCGCCGCCCTGCCTGGGTGGTCTTCATAAATCCGCATTGGCACCAGAAGCCGCTCGATCTTGAAGAAAATTTCAGGATCGTAAATGTGCGGAGTTGACGTGTACTGGAACACAGCCTTGAACCCCACGCCAAACTTCCCTATTGTCGCCTCGTCCGACTTGCTTGACGCGCCCACTGACGTAATGGAGTTGATGTCTCCAAGCTTTCCGTGCTTCTGGTCTTCCCGTTCCGTTTCTGGGTTTGACACTGTGAAGCGGCGCGTCCCGTTGTGAGCGAATATTAGGCTGTCGTTTCGCAGAACAAACCGCGCCGACGTCGCCTTCGCGTCATCAGCGTTCTGAAGCAGCTCATAGATAAAATGCGCTTTGTCTGAGTACTTCTCAACAACGCTGTTTTTGACCCCGCTCAGCCTGAATGACTCCAGCGCGCTAGCCGAGCTTTCCGCTGAAGCGGAAAGCGCTTGAAAATAACCTTCTTGCGTTTTGTCCATCTTTTACCTCAACTTCCTTTGGCCGGGCGAGCCCGGCAGACTGGTATGCTTTTAACACTCGCGAGCGAAAACGTCTGCAAAGCTTGTCTTTCTTGAACTTGTCTTGATCTTGTCTTAGCTCGCGAGCAACCACCGGCTTGAGCGGAAAGTGCAGTTCTTTTCGCTCGCAAAAATCTAAAGTTGCCTAGCGCATACGCCAAAATTTACATGTGGCCCAGCAAAAGTCGTCGCGATGCTTTAGCGCGTGACTTTGCAAGCCCTAAAATAAATTTTGGGATATGCTTCTATTTTCAAGGGCGCTGGAAAAGCTCTGCGTTGCCCATCGTCCAAGGGCAAGTCGGCTATGGTCTTGCGGAGGCCTTGGGATATGCCCTTGGTTAATCCTTTTTAATTATATTCTATAATATTCAAAAAAGCAATTGATTAAACTAAAATGAGACATTATGCGCGAATGTCATAAATTGATCAAAGGGCTAAAAGGCATAGAATGCATAGAATGCGAGCTATTCTTATCCCGAAGCTGCTTGTTGCGGGGTGGTTGCGACAAGCCAGCCGATCCATTCTTCATAACATTAAATGTTCAATAAACAGCAATTAAAGCCAAGGAATTCGGCAGGAGAAAATTTTCAGGCGAGCGGGGTCAGCGTAGGCTGCGCATGCTTTCGCGAATCCAGCAAAGCACTAACAATTTCCAGTTGGCTCGCCATGGCTACCAAACCCAATCTCGTTAATTCAAGTTATAACAATATTTCGACACTGACCAAACCTAGGATTTCCCCCATATAAAGCGTCACGCGCTCATGCTTGGCAATCGCCTGGCACTTTAAATGTCGAAATATTGATAAATAATGAAGAACATAACGCTCCCCAATTGTCCTTATCCGCACGCCCGCCCTTTCTTTACCCCGCTTTCTTTCCGCGACTCCCTCCAAAAAAGCCCGTTCGCAAGGCTTTCGCCTTGCGAACGGGCTTTGAAGTTGCCTTGGTTTTGCCTTGCTCTTAAAGCCTTATCTTGCTCTTCCAGCCTTACTTCTTCGCTCTTTCGGCCTTGATTGCAGACTGCGCCGCAGCGAGCCTTGCGATAGGCACACGGTAAGGCGAACAGGATACATAGTTAAGGCCGATGCTGTAGCAGAACTCGATGGAAGCGGGATCTCCGCCGTGCTCGCCGCAGATTCCGAGCTTGATGTCAGGCCTTGTTGACTTGCCTTTTTCCACAGCTATCTTCATCAAGGCGCCTACGCCCTTCTGGTCAAGCTTGGCGGTTGGATCCGCCTCGTAGATGTTGGCGTCGATGTAATCCTTGAGGATGCGGCCAGCGTCGTCTCTGGAAAGGCCGTAAACCATCTGTGTGAGGTCGTTGGTTCCGAAGGAGAAGAACTCTGCCTCTTTTGCGATAAGGTCAGCCGTGAGGGCAGCCCTTGGGATCTCGATCATTGTGCCGACTTGGTACTTAAGGGTCACGCCGGTCTTCTCGAAGATGGCCTTGGCGGTTTTGTCGATGATGTCTTTGACGAAAACGAACTCTTTGATCTCGCCTACAAGGGGAACCATGATCTCTGGAACGATATTGTAGCCCTTGGTCTGCTTGACCTCGATAGCCGCTTCGATGATGGCCTTTGTCTGCATCTCTGCGATCTCTGGGTAAGAGACGGCAAGGCGGCAGCCACGGTGTCCCATCATTGGGTTGAGCTCGTGAAGAGCGTTGGCTTTTCTCTTAAGCTCTTCCACAGGCTTGCCCATGGTCTGGGCCAACCCTTCGAACTCGGCGTCCGTGTTTGGAAGGAACTCGTGCAGAGGGGGATCCAACAGGCGGATAGTCACAGGGCGCTCTTCCATTGCCTCGTAGATGCCTACGAAATCCGCTTTCTGGAACGGAAGAAGGGCATTCAAAGCGGCGACTCTCTCTTCTTTGGTGTCGGAGAGGATCATGACGCGCATCTTCGCTATGCGATCTTCTTCAAAGAACATGTGCTCGGTGCGGGTAAGGCCGATGCCCTGCGCGCCGAATTCGACGGCGACTTTCGCGTCGTTTGGCGTGTCGGCGTTTGTGCGAACCTTAAGCGTGCGATGCTCGTCAGCCCAGCTCATGAATACGCTGAAGTTCCCTGCGATCTCAGCCTTGACTGTCGGGATGTCTTCGCCGTAGATGTTGCCGGTGGATCCGTCAAGGGAGATGTAATCGCCCTCGTGGTACTCCTTGCCGCCAAGCTCAAAGTACTTCTGGTCTTCATGCATCTTTATGGCTTCGCAGCCGGATACGCAGCAGCGGCCCATTCCGCGGGCGACAACAGCAGCGTGGGAAGTCATTCCGCCTCTGACTGTCAAGATGCCCTGTGAAACTGCCATTCCTACGATATCCTCAGGAGAGGTTTCAAGGCGGACAAGAAGAACGCGCTCGCCAGCGGCGGCAGCCTTCTCAGCGTCCTCGGCATTGAAGTAAACTTTGCCGGCTCCAGCGCCTGGGGAGGCGGGAAGAGCTTTTCCTATCGGCTTCGCTGCCTTGAGGGCTGCGGGATCAAACATCGGGTGGAGAAGCTGGTCAAGCTGCTTCGCGTCAACAGTAAGCAGAGCGTCCTTCTGGCTGATCAGGCCTTCCTGCACAAGGTCAACCGCTATCTTGAGCGCGGCGGGCGCTGTGCGCTTGGCGTTTCTGGTCTGCAGGAAGTAAAGCTTCCCGTTTTCTATTGTGATCTCCATGTCTTGGACGTCTCTGTAGTGGTTTTCAAGCTTCTTGGCATAGGCTACGAACTCGTCGTAGATGCCTGGAAGGGTAGGCTCGGACTTAAGCTCTTCAAAGGGCTTGGGAGTGCGGATGCCAGCCACGACGTCTTCGCCTTGGGCGTTGACCATGTACTCGCCGTAAATGACATTTTCGCCAGTCGCGACATCGCGGGAGAAGACAACGCCTGTTCCTGAAGTGTCACCCATGTTTCCGAAGACCATGGACTGGACGTTGACAGCTGTGCCCCACTCATAGGGGATGTCGTTCATCCTGCGGTAGGAGAACGCGCGCGGGTTGTCCCAAGAGCGGAAAACCGCGCTGACAGCCTCATAGAGCTGCTCTTTCGCTTCGGTCGGGAAATCCTTGCCCTGGTCATCCTTGAAGATTTTCTTGTAGATGTTGACAATCTCTTTGAAGTCGTCAGCGGAGAGCTCGATGTCGCTCTTCACTCCGGCTTTCTCTTTGTACTTGTCAAGGACTTCCTCAAACTTTTTCTTGGAGACGCCAATCACGACGTCGGAGAACATGGCGATGAACCTTCTGTAGGAATCATAGGCGAACTTGGGGTTGCCTGTGAGTTCGGCAAGGCCGGCTGCGGCTTCGTCGTTTAAGCCAAGGTTCAAGACAGTGTCCATCATGCCAGGCATTGAAGCCCTGGCGCCTGAGCGGACAGAGACAAGGAGGGGGTTCGCTACGTCTCCGAACTTCTTGCCTGAGATGCTCTCGAGGTAGGTGATGTTCTCATCGATCTGATCCTTGATTTCCTGGGAGAGGGTGTGCCCGCTGGAGTTGTAGAGGGCGCACGCCTCGGTGGTGATGATGAATCCCTGCGGGATCGGCAGGCCAAGCCTGGTCATTTCAGCCAGGTTGGAACCTTTGCCTCCCAAAAGGTTGCGCATGGTCGCGTCGCCTTCCGAGAACTTGTAAACATACTTGACACCCATAGAAACCTCCTAGGTTTCCGGAGGGGACGCTGTCCCGCTCCGTGATGCCGGGCTAGGCCCGGAAGCTCTGTACGCCTCAAGAAGCCGGAGCGCATCCCAAATTATTTTTTCTAAAAGCATATCCCAAAATTAATTCCATGGCTTGAAAAAGTCACGCAAGTTTGCTCGCAGAAGCCCGAGCAGACACTGTTAAAGCATCGCGATGACTTTTTCGGCGCCTTAACGGAAATTTTGGGATACGCATAAAACTACGCGTTTTTACGCTTTTTTAATTTTGGGATGCGCGCCAAGTGCGAGAGCTACTTCAATGTGACAGTGGCGCCAGCCTCTTCGAGTTTCTTCTTCAAGGATTCGGCCTCGTCTTTTGGCGCTTGCTCCTTGATCATCTTGGGGGCGTTGTCAACAACGTCCTTCGCCTCTTTGAGGCCAAGGCCGGTGATTGCGCGGACTACTTTGATGATGTTGATCTTCTTGTCGGCCTGGATGCTTGTCAGCTCGACATCGAACTCCGTCTTCTCCTCAACTACCTCGACTGGGCCAGCCGGGCCAGCTGAAGCCGCTGCTGCAGCGGAAACGCCGAAAACTTCCTCGCTCTTTTTGACCAGCTCGTTAAGCTCGAGCACGGTGAGCTCTTTTACGGCATTGATGATTTCGTCTATGGACAGTTTAGCCATTTTAATTACCTCCATGAACCGTTTGTGGCACACCTATTCTTAAAAATAGGCGTGCTTTAAGTTTTTACGCCTCAGCAGGCGCTTCGGGGGCTGGCCCCGCTTTTTGCTCAGCCAGCGCAGCGGCGAGTCTTGCGAAAGCAGCCATTGGAGCTTTCCAGCTTCCAAGGAGCTTGGCCAAGAGGACTTCCCTTGACGGGATTTCCGCGACCACGGACATGCCTGCCGCGTCATAGTACGCGTTGTCAACTATTCCGCCTTTGAACTCCAGCTTGGGCATGGCCTTGAACTGCTTGAAAATCGTGGCTGCGGCAACAGTGGGATCCCCGTAGCTTATCGCGACCGCTGACGGTCCGAAAAGGAGCTTGTCGAGGCCCTGGAACTCGGTGTCCTTGATGGCAAAGGAAAGCATTGTGTTCTTGTAGACCTTGTAGTCGACGCCAGCCTCGCGCAGAGTCTTGCGAAGGGACGTGTCCTGGGCTACGGTAAGGCCTCTTGCGTCCACCAAGACAACGGACTTCGCCTTTGCGAGCTTGTCCTTGATCTCGTTGATTACGGCCTGCTTGCTTTCAATCTTTGGCATTTGTTCACCTCCTTATATACTCGCGGTTCATTGGCGGCAAAAGAAAACCCCTGCCGCAAAGACAGGGGAGCATCACAAAACTAGCCCGTAGGCAAAAGATTTTGGACATTCCGCCTCGGCTGGATTTACGCCCGCTTGAGCGAGCACCGGCTGTCTTCAGCGCGTGAACCACAAAAGATATGATAATGGATTGCCAAGAGTTTGTCAAGCGGTTTGAAAAAAAATATGAAATTTGAAGGGTGAGGGCGGGCGGCGTTCGAATGCGCAGGGGCGCGGGTTTCATTAAGATCCGAAGATAGAGGTAAATGGTGGATCGGGAAAAGGCATAAAAATAGGCTAAACAGGCCGAATTCTTGGGATTCAGCCTGTTCAGCCCTTTCGGATTCTTGCCAGGCGCGTTTCCGGCTTTTGGGGCTGGGCAGCGCCTTGCGAGGGATTCGAATTGGGGTCGCGCTTGAGCCTCATTCTTAGAGCATATCCCAAAATTTATTATAAGGCTTGGAAAAGTAACGCGTTGAAGCATCGCATGACTTTTCCTGCGCCCTATTTTGAATTTTGGGATATGCCCTTAAGTGCGGCGGCTTAACAGGATTTTGGGATATTCTCTAAGAGCTTATACATACTCCACTTCCACGATCCCATCTCCATCCCAGCCCAGATTCTCTTTAGATAGCGCCGCATCGGCATGCGCGTTCAGCTGGCCAAAGAATTCATCTAGATCTCGGTAATGCGTGAGCAACAGTTCGATGTTGACCAAAAGAAGCCGTTTGCCGTTTGAAGACAAAATTTTGGTCTTTCCCATATAAGCCAGAACTTGTGTTATTGCAAAGCCTTTGTCTATGCCTATATTTTTAAGAATGGAGGTAGCGAACAGATTCTTAGCGTCACCAGTAAAGACTCTTCTCGGGTTAGTCCAGGTTTTGCTTTTGACCTCGATCAATTTTGCAGTATTAAAATCTCGATTAACCACAGCGATATCTATTTCCTTAGCAGACCCATCGCGGTACTTAAAAATTGTATCGCCGCGTTTTGCACCATGGATAACATGAGCAAGAACGATATTCTCGTTCAAAACTCCTTCAGCAGCTTGCCTGATTCCAGCTATGAATTTCGGCTGATTGATGTCACTGAGTTGGAGGATGCCATCAACTATTTCCTCTATGGCATAATTCATGAACGCGTTATGGTTGAATACGAATATTTTTGTCGACTTTCCTGTATCACACATGCCCATTTTGCTTTCGACCAAACATTCGATATTCACCAAGAATTCTATTAACGCTTCTATGACCATCTTAGGCTCAACATCTATGGCAGATCTATTGCTCTTGTAAACGATCACTGAATCAGCGACTTTCTCTTTAATATCGCGCTTGTCAATGGTGTATAGATCGCTTAAAGCTGACCCGAGGTCGGGGATGTTTTTCTTGTGCACTCTATCTATAAAGTGGTCTCGTATTGAATTCTCGACAGCACACTTGAGAATGCTTATTACAGATTTGTACACTGTATCTTTGTGAATGCCATATAGGGTATCAGCATATGCAGTTATTCTGCTAGCAATTAAATGATCGAGCGAGTGTAGAAGGTTGTCAACTACGGCTGATTGAATGATTGAATGCATTTTTTCTGTGGAAAATATGCCGCCCTCTCTTTTAAAAGTGTCGTAGGAATTCTCTGTTACGCGTACATACTCGGAATAACTGCTCCAATTTGCATTGAATTTTACATAGCGGTGAAACAGTGATGAACATTGTGCTACCCATAGCAAGAAGCTGTCAGCACCTGAAATGATTATTTTAATCCCACGCTCTGGAACCAGCCTGTCGGGCCACTCGGATACAAGGTTAATGAAGCCTCCAAGATATGTAACTTCATCTAGGAAAAAATGGGTCACACCTTTCTGTGCGAGAGTCTTCATCTCTTCTGTGACCGTACGTATCCCAAGTTCATCGTCCTTGTATTGGAAAGCGGCGTAAGTTACGTTGTTTCCTTGCTCGATCAGCGATTCGGCCGCATGAAGCATGCCTACGGTTTTTCCAGTTGAGCGCAAGCCGTAAACAATGCCTATTTTGCCATTGTAGCAGTTGTCAAGGCAAAAATCAAGTAGCGGCGCTACAAAGTCGCGTCTTTTGAATGCTCCTGACTTGTCGCGAGTCATCTTTTCAATATTCTTTTTGAGCAAATCTGGGGGTTGAAAAATGTTATAGGAATTAAGACTGACATTGCTATTGCTCATATTCCCTCTCCTTTGTGTTTGCTCACGAGCGAAATCTATTAATAGATATTAACGGTTGTTTCGCTATAGAGTTTAGCAAACTGAAAAACAGCATATCACAATAAAAGTTATCGTGTCAAGTATTGAATATCACAGAAAAAACTTTTAAAATAGCGGAGAAAGGGGATTCGTAGAAATACGGCAGATAGTTGATTGCTAAGCCTGAAATTAAAAGAAAAAGACTCATCGTGTGAGCTCATATTTCTTCTGTTTTATAATGTTCCCTAGCGGCAGTAGCGTTTAGATACAGCGACTGCGGATCTCCCAAGCTTATCGCCGTTTCCGGCTTGACCGGCCTAACCCCAAGCGCCTTTATCACCTGCGCGGCCACTTTTCTTGCCAGCAAGGGCGGAACTGAGTTACCGACCTCCCTGAACCCGTGCCACTTGGTAGAATGCATCCTGAACCAGTCAGGATAAGAGTGAAGACGCTCAGCTTCCCGGACGCTGATGCACCGGTTGTCGCGGTAATGGATTGGTCTTGCGCTTGTATGAGCGCCCTTTGACTTGTCAGTTCCCGCTCTTAGCGCAGTGCATATTCCGTCTGGGTCTAGCTTGTAGAAGCGGCTGATTGGCTCAGCCTTGCCAAGCGGAGTTTGCGCGAACCTCGCGCGTGAAACTTCAGAATGAACGGTTCTAAGGCTTCCAGTTAGAATTCTTGGATCCCAGATCCTAGGATAAGAAAAGTCTTGGCTGTCAGCTTTGTCCCCATGCAGAATCCTGGCGTAATCAGATAAGGGCTTGACCTCAAAGCCAACGCAGTCAGAGGACATGAGCTCTTCAAACAAGTCTATGTTGGGCAGATCCCCAATGGCGTCGCTTGCGGTTACGCTGACAGCCAAGGGCAAGGGATACTCCACCAATTTTTGATCATTTCTGCACCCTATCAAAAACAGCCGCTTCCTGGATTGGGGAATGCCAAAATCCTTGGCGTCAAGGATCCGGTAGGGCAGGATCACGTTATAGCCAGACGCTTGGATGCCAGCAATCGCCTCGTCCAGCAGGTTTTTCGCGTAGCCTATCGTCAGCCCCGCCACGTTTTCCATCACGAAATACTTAGGCCGAAGCTCTCTCACAAGGCGCATGAACTGATGGATCAGGCTGTTCCTCTGATCGTTTTCGTCCCGCCTTCCTATAACAGAGAATCCCTGGCACGGAGGTCCGCCAAAGAGCGCGTCAATCCCCGCGCTCGCCTGGGATCCTAGGGCGTTTTCGAACGCGCTTTTGCTTATGCCTGAAACATCAGAGCGCATTGTCTTGCACTGGGGAAAGTTGAAGCCATGAACCGCCGCATGCACAGGGTCTAACTCTACGGCTGAAACAACGTCAAAGCCCGCTTGCTCAAATCCAAGAGACATTCCTCCGGCCCCGCAAAACAGGTCGATTGCTATGGGCCGCTTGGCGAGTTTCATGATTGGCCTCCACTTTGCTCTTATATAAGAGCGTTCGATTTTTGCTGCCAGATCCGGAGAACATAAGGAGATATAAGGGCGTTGGATTTTTGCTGCCAGCTGGAATATGCGACAAGTATAGCATAATAAAAACGGGCGAGTCAATGACTGGATTTCATGGCGGATTAGTTTTGTGACAGGTGCCCCGCCTCGAAACCCAGGCGGGTCGCTCTCGCTAGCGACAAGAATTCTAAATCATGCCCCTTGTCATTGTAAAAGGCAGAGCCGCGCTCACGCGCGGCTCTGCCTTTGGTTTTGACTTTGGCTTTGGGTTTGGTTTGGTTTTGGTTTTGCCTTTGAATTGGCTTTGCCTTTAGAAATCGCATTTTGCCTTTGAATTGGCTCTGCCTTTAGAAATCGCATTTTGCATTACGATCCGTCAATCCAATCTGTCAATCCGAACCGTCAATCCATTCCCTCGATCCGATCCGTCAATCCACTCCGTCAATCCATGCCCCTAAACGGCAGGGCATTTCGCCAAAACGCCAAGATTTCCGGCTGAAAGGCCTTTTGACTGCATTGGATTTGAGGCAGTTGCACAATATATAGACATAAGCGTTAGCGCAGTGGGCGAATCTTTTGCACCCTAAGCGGCTTGCCTAGTTCGGGCCCTTACGCTTTCTCTTTAAACCCGAAGTACCGCATGACATTCCTGAAGCAGATGTCTTTGATCATCTCAGAGAGCTGGTCCAGATCCGGGTAAGCCTGTCCGCTTTCAACCAAGCCTCCGACGAAGTTGCAAAGGATGCGGCGGAAGTACTCGTGGCGGGCGTAGCTTAGGAAACTCCGGCTGTCGGTCAGCATGCCGTTGAAGTTGGCAAGGAGGGTTCCGTTCGAGAAATCCAGAAGCTGCTTTTCCATGCCAGCCTTGGAGTCAAGGAACCACCAGGCGCTCCCGATTTGGACTTTGCCAGGGCATTCCGCGTCAGCGTTGAAACAGCCCGCGATAGTGACAAGGGCTTCGCTGTCTCCTGGGTTCAGGCTATAGAGGATGGTGCGGGGAAGCCCGCCTGATGAGTCGCAATAGTCCAGGAACTGGGACATCTTTTGGACGCCGCCATCGTTGTTCATGGAATCGAAGCCTGTGTCAGCCCCAACGAGGCGGAAAAGCCTTGTGTTGTTGTTTCTCCTGCATCCGAAATGGATCTGCATTCCCCAGCCCAGGTCATGATACTTTTTGGCAAGCACTGCCAAGAGGGCGGTTTTGTGCTTTTCGGTTTCAAGAGCTGAAATGGGCTTTCCGTTTAGCGCCTTTTCAAGGATCAGATCGAGTTCCGCCGGCGTGGCCAGCGCGAAGACGCCTGCCTCCAAGGCGTGATCAGACGCCCTGCAGCCTTTTGAGGCAAAGAAGTCGATTCGTTTTTCCAGCGCTTTCGCCAGATCGTCAAAGGTTCCGATAGAAGAGCCGGAAGCCGATTCGAGTTTCACGATGTATTCAGTGAAGTCCGGCTTGTCTATCGCCATGGCTTTGTCAGGCCTGAAGGCTGGAAGCACCTGCGTCTTGAAAGAGCTGTCCCCCGCCAGGAAGTCGTGCCATTTCAATGTGTCGGCGGGATCGTCTGTCGTGCAGATGACTGCCACGTTTGACTTGTTGATTATCTGCCTTACAGTGAGCGTCTCGAGCTTCTGGTTTAGCAAGTCGTAGAGAGCGTCAGCGCCTTCTTCTGAAACAGGAGCGGGCACATCGAAATAGCGCAGGAGCTCCAAGTATGACCAGTGGTAAATGGGGTTTCCGACAGCCTGGGGGAGCGTTTTCACAAACCTCTTGAAGAGCCCCCTTGGGTCTGAGTATCTGGCGCCTGTCACCTCGGCCTCAGAGAAGCCATTGGCCCGCAAGAGCCTCCACTTGTAGTGATCCCCGCCCAGCCATACCGCTGTGATGTTGCTGTAGCGCTTGTCCTGCGCTATCTCCTGGGGATCGATATGGCAATGGTAGTCGCAGATCGGCATGTCTTTGGCGCTTTCGTAAAGGATCTTCGCAGGCTCGGAATCCAAGAGGAAGTCAGGGCCCATAAATGTTTTCATCGAATCTCTCCTTGGCGGGCACTTAATGCAAAGCATGGTTCAGCCGCCTAAGATGATTATAACGCTGAAGGAGGAAAATTTGTAGATGGTTTGGGTGAAATCTTGGGGAATGAGCAAAAAAAGAGTGATCTAGGCTTGATTGGGCATTTGGTTAGCTGGAATGGCAGGGGTCTTGGCAGGCGCTCAGGGGGGCGCTGAAAAATGTTTTCCGGAAGCTGGGATTAACGACCTATATGAGTGAGCGTTGAACCCGGGTTAACGGACAGAAGCCAATGCTTGGCCTGAATAACTGCCTTTAAACATATATAAATGGCAAATTTATGACCATCCGATATGATAATGAATGTCTTTTCAGAACAAATGCAAGTTTGAAGCTGCACTTGCGTCTGTAGGTTTGCAAGTTTAACGTAAACATAAAGTTGGTGGGGAGATTTCATAACAGTTGTGCAAGAACTTTTCCTTAAGGAACTTTAATTAATGGATTTTTCTGAAAGCTAGCTATCAATCTGTCCAATTATAGCGTTTTAACAGGCAAAGCGAATGGCTGCAAGCGCGTTGCAGCTCCAATATTTTGCTTTACAAATGTACAGGGAACTGTTACAATGGATCCTAGCATGGCAAGCGGCGCAGCCCCTAGGCGGCGTCAAGCTTGCACATATTTGGCAGATCGAAAGGGAGCGACGCATAGATTTTGTTAAATTTGCCCTGCTGAACGCGGGCGGATTTGAAAAAGCCTGGCGTAGTGTCGATTCCTGCGTGAGCCATAAATCTTGCACGGGCCCCAAGAATGGGGAGCACCAAAGGGCAAGAAACGCTTCGTAAATCTAGGTGCTTATTCCAGTGAATCGGATTGGTGGGCTTTGTGAAACGCCGTAGTCAAAGCGCTTGCGGTCTTTATGCAATTAGTTTTGGCATTGGTTTTTCGCGATTCTAAGCCTTCCAACAAATCTGGGATGAACATAAAGGTGAAAGATTTGCAAGGCGCACATATGTCAGCAAACAAAGGCTTGGCGATTTTTTATTTTTGCTTTTATTTTTGCTTTTATTGTCCTGTCAAGTGGAATGCATTGGCAATTGATCGTCTTGAAAACAACCTGCCGGGAAATATGGGCGGGTTAGGCTTGCGAGCAAAATGCAAAAAGCAAAAATTGCTTTCGCGCGCAAGAGGCCGCTCATCGGCTAGGATCAATCGACACAATCCATTACGCCTGCCGGGCAAAAAATAAAAAAAATAAATAAAAAAACGCCCAACCCAAAGCAAGCTGGCATAGAAAGGGGATGGCTCATGAAGCGCATTGTTGTCGCAGGCGCCGGCTACGCTGGCGTACTTGCCGCCAAACTGTTGGCTAAGCGCTTGAAAAAACTCAAGAAAACAAAAGAGTTTGAGGTAACCATCATCGATAGGCACCCATTTCACACGATGCTAACCGAACTGCACGAAGTGGCGGCGCAGCGCGTGGAAGAAGACAGCATCAAGATCAGCTTGGAAAAGGTGTTCGCTGGCAGGGCGGTCAATGTCGTCCAAGACGAGATCAAAGGCTTGGACAACGCAGCCAATGTACTCAAAGGATCAAAAAAAGACTACCCATATGACTGGCTGATTCTGGCCTCAGGATCAAAGCCGGCGTTTTTCGGGATCAAAGGGGTAAAGGACAACTCATTCACGTTGTGGAGCTATGAGGATTCCGTAAGGCTTAGGGATCACATAGTCAACATGTTCCGCCAGGCCTCTTTGGAGGTTGAGCACGAAAAGAAGAAGGAGCTTTTGACCTTCGCTGTTGTTGGAGCGGGGTTCACTGGAGTGGAGATGGCTGGAGAGCTGGCTGAGCTGGTTCCCAACATGTGCAGGAGATTTGAGATTGATCCGGGCTTGGTCAGGATCATTGAGCTTGACCTGCTGGATCGGGCTTGCACAGTCCTTCCGGTAAAGCAAAGCGCCAAGGTTGAGCGAAGGCTCAAAAAGATGAAAGTCGACCTCCTCTTTAACACAGGAATCAAGGAAGCTGGGGCTGACTTCATATCGTACGCCGGAAAAGGCCAAGATCCAATCACCGAGAAGACGAGAACAATCATTTGGACCGCTGGCATTGAGGGGTCAGACCTGGCAAGCGGAGCGCAGGGGCTTCCCAAGGCGGGACGGGGCAGAATAGAGACAGACAAGCACCTTAGGGCAAAAGGGCTTGAAAACGTATATGTAGCTGGAGACAACATCTTTTACGTGCCAGAAGGCGAAAAGGAATCAGTGCCTCAGATGGTTGAGAACGCTGAAGCCAGCGCCGAGACCGCCGCAAAGAACGTCTTGTTTGACGCAACAGGCGACGGGCAGAAGCACGAATACAAGCCAAGCTTCCATGGAGTCATGGTTTGCGTAGGCGGCAGGTACGGCACAGCCAATGTAGGGCTTCCAGGCCGCTTCTTTGGCCTTCCTTCGTTTCTTGCGATGTTCGCCAAGCACTTTATCAACATTATATACTTTATAAAGATACTGGGATGGAACAAGATCTTCTCCTACCTTAACCATGAGTTCTTCACTGTCAGGGACAAACGGAGCTTTGTCGGAGGGCATCTGTCAAACCGCTCCCCGTCTTTCTTCCTTGTTCCCCTGAGAATGTACATGGGATTCTACTGGCTCCGAGAAGGAATACTAAAAGTCATGGAAGGGTGGCTCCAAGGCCCTGCCTTGACTGGATTCTTTACCGGAGCGAACCAATTCTACGAGAGAATACTGAACCAAGCGCCAGGCGCGGCAGCGGCTGTAGCAGCAGCCACGGGCGCGGCCGAAACGGCGGCCGCCGCAACAGGCGCCGCGGACGCGGCGGCGACAGCAACAGGCGCTGCCACTTCAGCAGCGGCGTCAGCAGGGCAAGTGTTCCTGAACCTTAACATCCTTGGCTTGGCCAGGGCGATACTAGTTGACGGCGGAGAGCTCGCGTTTAAGCTGCAGGTTGGCTTCGTGGACTGGATTGTTGAAACTTTCGTGCTTTACTCCTCTCCTGCCCAAAACATAATGCAGTATGTAATCGTCCTTTCTGAGATCCTGATCGGCCTGGCCCTTCTTGGCGGACTGTTCACCACTCTCTCAGGCGCTTACAGCTTAGTGCTTCAGCTCATGTTCATGACATCCACCGGCCTCTACATTTCAACCTGGTGGATGCTTTTTGCAAGCATTGCCATGCTTTTTGGCGCAGGCAGAGCCCTTTCGATGGACTACTACGTGATGCCTTGGCTCAAGGAGCAATGGAAGAAAGTGCGATTCGCACGGAAGTGGTATCTATACCATGATTAAGGAGCTTAGCCGCATTCTCCCTGAGCGCCTGCCACTGGCGCAAGCCAGGGAGCTGGCTGAGGAGATGGAGCGAGACATCCTCTTGGGCGCCAAAGGCGCTATCAGCGATGCGACAAGGCATCTGGCCCAGCGTCCAGGCAAGGGAGCGCGAGCTTATCTTTTGCTGTGCAGTTCCGCAGACGAGAACATGGAAGCGCCCAGGGACGCGGTATACGCCGCTTGCGCCTTGGAATTGTTCCATTTGGCCACGCTGGTCCATGATGACGTGATTGATGACGCTGACACAAGAAGAGGGATACAGAGCATCCAAAGCAGGCACGGGAAGAAAAGCGCTGTTATCATAGGCGACTACATCCTGTGCCTGTCAATGGGAACTCTTTCAAAGATACTGGACGGGAGAAGCCCTGAAGAGGCCCTTCCATTCAGGAGTTGCATACAGAGCCTCATGGGCGTATGCTTAGGTGAGTTCAGCCAATGGTTGAATTCCGGAAACCTTTCTTTAGACGCTTTTGAATACTTGAGAATAGTGTCGGGAAAGACAGCGGAGCTGTTTCGTGTCGCCGCTATGGCTGGCGCCGCCCTTGGCGGCGCCAGCCCCCGGGAAGCCAGGAAGGCTGGCTGGGTTGGCTTTGACATTGGAATAGTGTTTCAGATAATTGATGACTGCAAGGATTATGAGCAGACTGAGCAAACGGCCAGAAAGCCGGTGAAGAAGGATCTTCCCCAAGGCGTAGTGACAATGCCCCTGATCATGGCCATGGCAAAGCAGCCCAGCCTGGCGCTAGCCGCGTCAGCCGCGATCAAGGGAGAACGGGATTCGCAAGAAGTCGCAAGGCTTGTCGGAGAGGCTGGCGGAGTTGCGCAAGCCAAAGCGCTGGCCATGCGGTTTGCCCAAAAGGCTGAGCGGATCTTGGAGACGCTGGAAGCGTCGCACCAAAGGCAAGCTCTTTCCGAAATATTGAGCCGGGCGCTTCAAGCGGCCGAAAAGTTCGGATAGGGAGGCTAAAGATGAGTGTTTTCAAGCGGTTCCTGGCTTTCGTGGAGATCTCCACAAAGCTGGCAAGCCAGACCCCATTTTTTATCGGGGTGGCATACGCGCTTTACCTAGCCGGAAAGATTCAGCTGGCTGACACAGCCCTTCTCTGGGTTGCAGTCGTCATGTTCGACCTGCCGGTTACAATGATCAACAACTACCTGGACAAGAGAAGAGCGAACGAGACGCCCCATTTCGGCAAAGCGGCTTCCCTTGCCATGATATTCACAACAGTGGCCATTTCCCTTTCCATCGGGCTCTGGCTAAGCTGGAAGCATGGACTGTGCTTCCTGGCTGGCGGCGTCGTTTGCTTTGCCGCCGGCATTTTCTATTCGGCCACCCCCATCTCCATTTCCCGAACCCCTTACGGGGAGATCGTATCGGGATTGGTGCAGGGTTTCACAATCATATACTTGGTTGTTTTCGTAAACCTGCCCGCCGGTTACCTGGCGCAGGCGCAGCTGGACTGGACGAGCTTGAGCTTCAACGCCAATATCTGGAACCTGGTGAAGCTAGGCCTGGTTACTCTCCCAGCGGTCTTCTGCATCTCAAACATAATGCTAGCCAACAACACCTGCGACGTGGAAAGAGACGTGAAGACCCAGAGATATACCCTGCCGTACTTCATAGGGAAAAAGGCCGCCGTGCTTATCTATAAGCTGCTCTATATCGCGGCCTACGCATCCATGATAGCCTCCGTCATATCCAGAACGCTTAGCCCTGTTACCCTATTGGCTTTGGCATCTTTCCCGCTTGTCTGGAAGAATGTCAAAATATTCGAGGCTGAGCAGGTGAAGGCTAAAACCTTCGTTACCTCCATCAAAAACTTTGTCCAAGTGCTCTTCCCTTACATGGCGACCATATTCATAGGGGCGCTCTTTAGATGAAAGGGAGGCCGCTGGCGAAGCGGGCTGACGCTTTAGCCATTCTAGCCATAGCGCTTGTCGCCCTCCTGATCTGGTTCTTTCAATCCAGGGAGGCCGGAGACTATTACGAGATCTATGCCGACGGCGTTCTTGCCATGAGGGTGGATCCAGGCCCGGATCGAGAGTTTTCTTTGCCAGGGCATGAGCAAGTCGTCTTTTCCTTGAAGGGCAATGCCTTGGCGTTTCATTCCTCCGATTGCCCCGACCAGATCTGCGTCAAAAGCGGATACCTAAACCGCGCAGGGCAGACAGCGGCTTGCCTGCCCAATAGGTTGACGATACGGGTTGTCTCCAAGAAGAAAAGCTCAGACGCCATAGACGCCGTGGCAGGATAGTTAAATAAGGGAGGGGATGCCTTGCGCAAAACTTGGCGCGTTGCCGCCCTAGGCGTGATGCTTGCGCTTATGATGGTTCTCTCAATGCTAGAGAGGATGATTCCTCCCTTGCCCTTTATGCCCCCCTCAGCCAGGCTTGGCCTAGCAAACGTTGTCGTAATGTACGCCGCGCTGTTCCTGGGCTGGAAGGAAGCGTTCGGGCTTAATGCCATGAAGGCGGTTTTCGTCTTTCTCACAAGAGGATATATCGCTGGCCTGCTCTCCCTGAGCGGAGGCATGCTTTCGGTAAGCGTCATCATGTTCGTCCTATGGGTTTCCAAAGACAAGGCTTCGTGCATACTGCTCAGCATCTGCAGCTCAATCGCCCACAACCTTGGACAAATTTTGGCTGTATCTGCCATAATGGGGATGTGGCAACTGGCGTATTACCTTCCGTTTCTCTTGATTTTTGGAGTCGGATTAGGTATAATTACTGGTGTGATACTAAAGGTAATAATGCCGGCCGTTTCACGCGGCCGCTGGCTAGGCTGAAGCAATAAGGCTGCTAAGAGCATATCCCAAAATTCCGAAATGGCACCGGAAAAATCCTGGCGAATGCTTCAACGCCGGATTTTTCCGGTGCCTCGGATATAATTTTGGGAGATGCTCAAAAGCCGCTATACAGGCGCGCCCCCCCTCATGGGGCGCCGCGTCTAAGAAAGTCCTGCGGGCACATTTTCAGCAAGAGCAACAGGCATGAGATCGATACATCAAGCAGCGAGAACAACAGCCATTTATTTTCAAGCGCCCCCTTTACTAAAGGCCGCGCTAATCATTAAGGAGGCATGTTTATGAAGAAGATTTTGGCAGCGCTCATCATCTTGGCAATGGCAGTGTCACTTTCCGCTTGCTCAGGCGGCGGCAGCTCGGACTACAAAATCGGCCTTGGCGTCGTGACCGGCATCCACAGCTCGTCATCCAAGACTGACGAAGCAGGCCCAGTAGGCCAGGTTGACTCCCTCATCGCAGCTGTTACCGTAGACGCGAACGGCAAGATCCAGAAGTGCTGGATCGACGCGGCCCAGACAACTGTCGAGTTTGACGCTGAGGGCATCATATCTTCAGACGTAAACGCCGAAATTCGAAGCAAGTATGAGAAAAAAGAAGACTACGGCATGGTCAGGTACAACGCTTCCGCTATCCAGAAGGAATGGTACCAGCAGGCTGACGCTTTCGCCGCTTGGTGCGTAGGCAAGACAGCTGCGGACGTAACAGGGCTTAAGACCAAAGCCAGAGACGAAGAGCATACGTCAGTGCCGGATATACCAGAGCTTACAAGCACAGTAACCATCTCTGTAGCCGACTTCCAGAAGGCAGTGGCAAAGGCTGTTGCAAACGCTAGGTAATAGGGTTTAAGGCAATTATTAACGACGGCAAGAAGAAAAATGCGAAAAATGGATATGTGAGGGAGTTCGGCTTGAAGCGGTGCCCAAGCGCCGTGAAGCTTAAGCTGAGAAACCTGACGGCAATCCATAACGACGTAAAACGATAAAAAAAAAAAAATAAAATGGCAATGCTCTAAAGCCGCCGGGCAACCGGCGGCTTTAATGCTGGAAACGGGAAAGAAAGACAAGCGGAATGGCTGAAAACGGGAAAGAAAGACAGCGGACTGGCTTAAAACGAGAAAGAAAGACAAGCGGACTGGCTTAAAACGGGAAAGAAAGACAAGCGGACTGGCTGGAAAAATGATAGAATAAAGGCGAGCGAAAGAAAAACTTTTCGCTTGCAATCAAGCCGCAAAGGGGGCTGCCTATGACAGGCCTGAAAAAAGCGAGACTCATTTTGGCCGCCATAGCGTTTCTGGCGTTGGCGGCTTCATGCAAGGCAGGGTACCAAAAGTTCCAAGGCGAGTTTGACGCGCTGTTTGACACCCACGCGGAGATCATAGGGTACTCCAAATCCCACGCCCAGTTTGACAGGCATGCTCAAGTCATATATGACAAGATGAAAAAGAGCTCTGAGCTTTTTGACATCTACTATGATTACGACGGGGTGGCAAACCTTAAGACTGTCAATGAGAGCGCTGGCATTGCTCCTGTGAAGGTTGATCCGGAAGTGATTGACCTTTTGAAGAAGTGCAAGGAGCTATATGAATTGACAGGAAAGACTGTCAACGTAGCCATGGGGCCTGTTCTATCCATCTGGCATAGATACAGGGAAAACGGGCTTCTTGATCCTGCCTCGGCAGAGCTGCCAGACATGGATAAGCTAAAGGCGGCTTCTCTCCTGGCCAACATGGATGACGTCATAATAGACGAGGTTAATCAGACAGTCTTTCTTGCAAAAGAAGGCATGTCTTTGGATGTAGGAGCGATTGCAAAAGGCTATGCCGCAGGAAACGCAATGAAAGCGGCAGTCGAAGCTGGAATGGACTCTGTTCTTTTCAACATGGGAGGCAACATCATCTCAGTTGGAAAGCCTATGGATGGAGTAAGGGATCGCTGGGGAGTGGGGATCCAGGATCCAAGCCTTGAGGTTTCAGGAATCTCAAACATTCTGGATACCGTGTTTGTCAACAACATAGCCATTGTATCCTCGGGCGGATACCAGAGGTTTTACGTAGTCAACGGGAAGAAGTACAACCACATAATTGATCCGGAGACGCTAATGCCAGCAGTGAAGCACGCGGCGGTGACAGTGGTGCATGAAGACTCCTGCCTGGCTGACGCTCTTTCAACCGCCCTTTTCATACTTGATGAGGATGAGGGCCGAGCTTTGGCGAGCAAAGCGGGAGCGGAAGCGGTTTGGGTTGCGCATGACGGAACCGTAACTTACACAGACGGGTACAAAGCCATATCAAAAGAGTATGGAGGGTATTCAGGAGCGGATCCGAAGTGAGCAGCTGGCGGGACTGGGATAGGCTGAAAGATGGAGAATTCAGGCAGACTGAAAAGGCCTTGGAATGGCGATATTCTGAGGCCTTTTTTGTTTTGTATTGCTGGCAGGTTGGGGTGAAAAGTGACGCTGCTCAAGGGACGAACCCAGGTTTAGTTAGGATGAGAATCTGAAGATTCATTGGGAATACTGCTTTGGAAAGCGGTGCGGCAGGAGCTGAGAATGGTGATTTGAGAAGTTAAGGACAACAGGGGTTGCCATTGTTCCAAGGGAGAAACATAGAGTTCCTCCTGGGAATCTAAAGTTGCTGAGAAAGACGTCTTATGCAGTTTTGGCTTGCTGGGGTTGGTTGTTGCCCCAAAGGAGAAATAAAAAGCCTGTCGCGGAGAACTTTAAAGAGCGGTGCGGCATGAGCTGTGGATGACGCCTTATCCGATTTAGCCTTGCTGAGGTAGGCAAAGCCATAAGGGAGAAACACAAAGCCGCCGCTAAGATCTTTAAAGCCAGCAGAGAAGTATCTGTTTTGAAAAGATATGCGGGCGAGCTGGCTGAGAAAGACGCCTTATGCAGTTTTGGCTAACCAGGGTTGCCATTGCGCTAGGGGACGAAAACAAAGCTTCCTTGGCTTGAATTTAAAGCGCAACAGAAATCCTTTTTGTGGAAGCGGTGCGGCTGGCTAGGTTGCCATTGCGCTTGGGGACGAAAACAAGGCTTCCTCGGCTTGAACTTAAAGCACAACAATAATCATTTTTGTGGAAAGCGGTGCGGCAGGAGCTGAGAAAGGTGTTTTGGGCAGTTTGGGCTAACTCGGGTTGTCATTGTCCCAAGGGCGAAAAATTAAGCCGCCGCTAAGAATTTTAAAGCCAGCAGAGAAATCTCTTTTTTGGAAAGCGGTGCGGCAGGAGCTGAGAAAGACGCCTTAGCAGTTTTGGCTTGCTTGGGTTGGCTGTTTCCCCAAGGAAAGGCAAAGCCCGAGTCGAGAATTTTAGAGTCGGTAGTGCAATCCCTCTGTGGAAAGCGGTGCGGGCGAGCTGAGAAAGACGCCTTAAGCAGTTTGGGCTGGCTGGATTGTCATTGCCCAAAGGAGAAACACAAAGCCGCTCGCTGAGAGCAATCTATCTGTGGAAAGCAGTGCGGGCGAGCTCAGAACTTAGGAGAAGTCTTATCCGTTTTTGGCTTGCTAGGGTTTCCGATGCTTCAACTGACGAGAACAAAATACATCGCTGTAGGCTAAAGCTGGCTGATAAATTACTCCTATAGAAAGCGGTGCGGGATAGCTGAGGAAGAAGCCTCATCCGGTCTTGGCTTGCTAGGGTTTCCGATGCTTCAACTGACGAAAACAAAGTACATCGCTGTAGGCTGAAGCTGGCAGATAAATTAATCCTGTAGAAAGCGGTGCGGGAAAGCTTAGGAAGAAGCCTTGTCTGGTTTTGGCTTGCTAGGGTTGTCTTTGCCTCAACTAACGGAAACAAAATACATCGCTGTAACCTGAAGCTGGCTGATAAATTATTCCTGTAGAAAGCGGCGTGGGAAAGCTCAGGAATTTGCTTGGTCCGGTTTTGGCTTGCTAGGGTTGCCATTGCTTCAGCTGACGAAATCAAAGTATATCGCTGTAACCTAAAGCGGGTCAGGAAGAAGCCTTGTCCGGGTTTGGCTAACTCGGAATTTTGGCTTGCTCTGGTTTCCATTGCTTCAACTGGCGAGAATAAAGACATTGCTGTAACCTAAAGCTGGCTGATAAATTAATCCTGTAGAAAGCGGTGCGGGAAAACCGGGGAAGAAGCCTTGTCCGATTTTGGGTTGATGCGGGGATAGCTGAGGAAGAAGTCTTGTCCGGTTTTGGCTTGCTAGGGTTGCCATTGCTGATAAATAAATCCTGTAAAAAGCGGTGCGGGAAAACTGAGAAAGAAGCCTTGTCCGGTTATGGCTTGTTAAGGTTGCTATTGCTATAGTAACGAGAGCAAAGTACATCGCTGGAACCTAAAGCTGGCAGATAAATTAATCCTGTAGAAAGCGGTGCGGGAGAGTTCAGGAAGAAGCCCTATCCGGTTTTCTCAGGAAAGGCTCTCGGTGAAGATCAGAAGCTTGGCCGGATGGATGATTGCTTGGATTATGGCGGAGAGATTGGCAAAGCGTCGCAAAACGTGATTTAAACTATCAATAACATAGAATGTTAAGCATACAGAGATAAGAATCGAGTGCTGCTTTTTTACGGGATGCGGTTCGAAGGTTCTGCCTTGTGGAAGGTTCTTCTTTTCCCCGGAAGTGGCGCAGCCCTCCAGCATGTGACGAGCGCCTGCCTACTTATCTCTCAGCCCAAAGGCAGAAAAAACCCAGGGCTGGGGCCAACCCTGGGTTCAGTAATACGGGGTGCTGTATTATCCAAGAAGCTCTGCAAAGCAGGTCGATAAGCTTGCTTGGCCAGACCAGGGAGAGCCAAACGCCCATCCAGGGACGTTTGAAACCTTCCCCGACTAATAATGCCCCAATATTAGGGCAACTATACTCGAAAAAATGAAAAGACAGGGGCTGGGCAAGCCATACGGGGCTATGCTACGGTGCGCGATGACCTGATGAAAAGGCTTAGGGGCTGAGAATGCAACAAAAAACCAGGAAGGATGGCGCCTCCCTGGTTTTTTTCCTCTAGCCTATTGCCTCTTACCCCAATATTATATCGCCGTGCTTGGGGAGAACATTAGAAGGGATTTGTGAAAGTTATATGATGAATGATATACGGGAAGCGGGAGGGGACAGTCAGAGCCGCAATTGATTGCGGTCGCAATCGCAGGGCAGACGTGCCGCAGTGGCAGGTTAAACGTTTAACTATTTACTGCAAGCACCAACCTCAATCTAGTCGGTGCCGTCTCTGTGGACGCGAATCACTGGGCGCATGGATTCCTGCTAAACGCGAAGAATTATGAGCTGCTGCCCTTGGGATGGCAGACAGATAAGCTCGCTACAAGGCATACAGGGCAGCGCGGGTAGGCTGCTAGTTGCTGTGATTGCTTAAGCGCGACAGAAGAATGCCATAAAGCGGCAAAAACCAGGGAGGATGGCGCCTCACCTGGTTTTTTTCCTCTAGCCTATTGCCTCTTACCCCAATATTATATCGCCGTCTGGCTGTAGAACATTAGAGGGTATTTGTGAAAAATGATTGAAGGTGAGAAGCAGTAAAAGAAAAGGAGAATTGGCCTCCAGAGAAGACGAACCCCATGCGCGATACAAGAAAAAACCAGGGAGGATGGTGCCTCGCCTGGTTTTTCTCCGCTGTCCTAGCGCCTCTTGCCCCGATTGCATATCGCCATGCAAATGAACGGATTTAGAGTAATTTGTGAAGGAAATTAGAGGAATTTGTGAAAGAAGAATTAAAGGAGGAGAGCGGAGAGTTGCAGAGAAGGATCGGGCAACGATAAGAAATATTCGCATTTGAACGCTCGTCAGCATAGCATCCGTAAACGCATGCCGCTTGACACTTTGGTGCATGGGCGCTAAAAGCCTTGATTTGAGCCATCTGAGTGGAATGGATTAGGCGGTTTCTGATGATTTAATTTAGATGCATGGCAAGCGCTAAAACAAGTATCTCGTTTTTCATGCAAGTTATCAGATGCTGTTGACAGGATAGCATTCCGTGATTTAAACTTAAAACAAGTTAACAGGGAGGCGATTGAAGCCGCCTAGAAAAATGTTTGAATATAATTCAACACATTTAAAAGGCTATCTCGCTCAGCGCAGTCAAGCGGCAACGCTCCTGACGCGTCACATGTTGACAGGCGGAAGCCAATAGCCCTAAATCATCGAATGTTTGGGTGCCCGCTCCGCTGGTGATTAATAATTTTTTTAATTTTACACCTGCATTAGCGCAGCAAACGCATGACAATTGACGCTTGGACACGAGCGCTCAAGAGCGCTCGAAGCCTTGATTTAAGCCAATGAGTACAACGGGCTAGGCGGTTTCTGATGGTTTTTATCAGACACTTTGCGAGCGTCAAAACAAGTATCGCATTTTTCGTGCAAGTTATCAGATGCTGTTGACATGATAGGTTTCCGTGATTTAAAATTAAAACAAGTCGATAAGGGCGCTTTTACATGCGCCAGGAAAAATGTCAGGACTATGATTTCCAATCGATTTAACGCAAGCCGAAGCGCATCGAAACACAAAGATGGCGAACGGCAACTGTTCCAGATTCTCAACGAACATAAAAGGCTAAGCTTTCTCAACAAAAATCGGAAGCCAAGCCTTTCACTAATCAAATGGAGGCAAAGCCTCCAAGAACGTTATTTCAGGAGGGATATTCAATGCCAGAAGCAAAATTCGTAGTAACACCCGAACTCTTGCGCCAGACAGCAAGCCAGTGCGAAGCTCAGAGGGCAAGGTACCACTCGATCTACACGAAAGTCTTGGGCGAGGCAAACACCCTTAACCCGTTCTTCAAAGGAAGAGCGCACGACGCGTTCGTAAGGCGCCTCCAGGCGTTCGAGAACGACTTCCGCTTGATGGAAGAGCTCCTCTTCAAGTATGTCACCTTCCTCAAGGAGTCCGCGAGGAACTACGACGTGACAGACGAGAACGTAGCTGCAGGGGCCAACAAGCTTAAAGTTGGGAAGTAGTAGAACAGGCAAGTAGGCAAGAGGAAAAATCCAAAAGGGCTTAGCCCAATAAATCAGATAAAACGGTTCAACCATAAAGGCTAGGCCAATCAGAAAAAAAGCAAATTAAAAGGAGTGGCATTCATGGAAATAGTAGTCGATTCCACGAGGATCAGATCCGCCGGCGCTACCATCAAGCAGCAGGCACAGGCTTTCGAGGCCCTTTACAACGAAATCAAGAACGG
>JAISWZ010000134.1 GCA_031270945.1 Clostridiales bacterium
CGAACTGGCTCTCAGGAAATATCGTTGGAATCGCGGGCTCTATGCTGGAGCGGGGATGCCAATAGTCGTTAAGCAAAACAAGCGTTTTTACCTTGCTCATGCTAAGCCTCCTATGATGATGAATGCAAATAAATGCGTGATTTTATCTTTAGCGGGAGCGGCCTGGCGTAGAACAAGGCCGTTTTGGCGTTTCAGGCCATCGAGCGAGAAGCGGCATATTGCATTGCCCAAGCGCGGAGCGCTTGGGGGTTTGTGCTCTGGCTTTTTCGTAAAATTTAGGTGAATCCTAAAGTTATGCGCTTAAACTTTGGATAACTAAATTTTAGAAAAATCCGAATAAGAGCATATCCCAAAATTATATCCGAGGTGCCAGAAAAATCCGGGTGTTTGCTCGCAGAAGCCCGAGCAAACTAGTTGAAGCGTTCGCCAGGATTTTTCCAGCGCCATTTCGGAATTTTGGGATATGCACTTAAAGTTGCCTGGGCGATATATGAAGCAAAAGCCTTGGGACATGCCCCAAGGCTAAAGATGCCCAATATATAGATCGGGAGGCGGCTATGGAAACGGTAGGCAAAGAAGCGGTGATAGAGAGCGGAACCTCCAAAGCCGCCAAAGAGGCTGAAGAGAGGCTGTATGGCTATTACGGGTTGAAATGGCATGACCACTATGTTTCCGTTGGCGGGCTCGACTTGCGGGTTACCGAGATAGGGACAGGCGATCCAATCCTTGTTATCCCAGGCGGCACAGGGGAAGCGTTTCCGCTTGCCCCGCTGTTTGCCGAGCTGGCTGGAAAATCCATTTTCGCGGTAAACCTCCCCGGAAGCGGGCTAAGCGGAAGCATGGACTATAGGCGGCATGACTTCCATACGCTGGCCATTGATGTCATAACTTCGGTTTTGGACACTCTTCATCTAGACGGCGCCACTTTGATGGGCCATTCCATTGGTGCGCATTGGTGCCTGTGGTTTGCGATTGATCATCCAGACAAGGTAGGAAGGCTGATTTTGCTTGGCGCTCCGGGACATGTGGATGCCGCTCAGCCTCCCTTGGCCCTCAGGCTCATGTCAGTGCCTTACGTGAACCGGGCAATGCGCATGTCTTCCATCATAGGCGGAAAAGACCAGGCTCTAAGCGCCCTCAAGTTCATGGGTCACTCCCAGGAAACGCTGGGCTTGCTTCCAAGCGCCATGTCCCATTGCTTCTACCAGTTTGCCAAGCTTCCCGGGAGCGAGCTTTCAGCCATTTCCATGCTTGAAACGACAAACAGGCTCTTTGGGAAAAGGCCTGAGATCTTTATTGGCAGAGCTGACTTGGTGAGAGTCCGAGCGCCATCGCTTCTCCTTTGGGGCACCCGCGATCCATTTGGATCGTCTGAAGTAGGGTTCGAAATCGCAAAGGCAATGAAAGAATGC
Source organism: Clostridiales bacterium (assembly GCA_031270945.1). GTDB lineage: Bacteria > Bacillota > Clostridia > Lachnospirales > WQUN01 > JAISWZ01. The sequence goes on from JAISWZ010000134.1 coordinate 1,413, forward strand.
AGGTTCCGCGAGATCAGAAGAGGCGGGCATTTTCCTTGGCTAGAGAATCCGGTGGAGTGCGGAGAGCTTATATTGGAGTTTGACAGGAAGAATTGAGACAGCAAATAAAAAAATAAAAAAATAAAAAAACAAAAAAATAAAAAATAAATATAAAAAACAAAAAAATAAAAAATAAAAAAATAAAAGCTCATGCAACCGAACCACTCATCAATTGTCAGGCGCAGTATACCACTCATCACTGTCATCATCAGGCTTTTCTTTTGGGGAAGGCGGCGCGGCAGCGCCGTCTTCCCTTTTCGGCTTGACTAAAACCAAGCCGACTCCAAACAGAAGGAGCGCAATGGCCGCGAACTGCAGGCTGTTGGTCATGTAAAAACTTACTATGTCATACTCGTTGCCGCTTGCAACTAATTGTCCGCTTGCCTTTGCCTGGGATATGATGCCGTTGCACTGGGTGAAAGCCCAGGCTGAATACGCCAGCATAAGCGCGGCGGCCGCACGAAGGGCAATGCTTGCTATATGGAAGGCAACGCTTGAAAAGAAATTAAGCTTTTTCACAGGCCAAATTCATCCTCTCTCTTTGCCTCGCCATAGGCCAGCTTTCCGTCGCAAAGGCTGAACACTTCATCCGCCATGGCCGTGACGCTTTCGGAATGGGTGACCAGGATCACGCACTTTCCGTCGCCATGGGCCACGTCTGCAAATATTTTAAGGATAGCGGATTCCGTTTCCGCATCCAGGTTCCCGGTCGGCTCATCCGCGATAACCACATCCGGGTTATGCGACAGCGCCCGCGCGATGCCAACCCGCTGCTGCTCTCCGCCTGAGAGTTTGAGGACTTTTCGGCTTGCGGTCGCGGAATTGACTCCGACTTTCTCAAGCAGCGCCTGAGCCGCCATTTTTTTGCCATTCGAGTCCAGGGGGATCCCGCTTATGCCCATTGAGAGAGTGACATTGTAAAGGGCGGTGGAGTTCAGGAGCAAATTGAAGGATTGGAAGACCACGCCCGCGCTTTTTGCGCGGTAGGCATCCCGGTCAATGTCGCGCAGGCTCTTGCCCATGTAAAGGATGTCCCCGCTCCCGCAAATGTCAAGCCCTGACATTAAAGAAAGTAGTGTTGACTTGCCAGACCCGGACTCCCCGGTTATGGCGTAGACCTTTCCCATTTCAAAGCTGGCGCTGATCCCGTCAAGCACGAGATCGCGCGCGCCGCCGTAGCGGTAGGAAACGCTTTTAAGCTCCAAGCATGTCATGTTGGCACCTTTTTTAGAGAGCAACTCTTTCGCCCCGTTTTCTAGTTCCGTTCCATCAAAATTTTCATGGGCTCATATTTCGTTATCTGGCTGACCGAGACAAATCCAGCTATCGACGCAAGAACAATGGCAACCGCAAATATTTCAAGCGCGGTCAGGGGGCTTATAGAGACGCTCACAGGAATGCTGCCGGAAGCTGCCAAAAGCGTGTCAGAGATCGGCTGGGAGAGAAGCCCTCCTGCAAGCATGCCAAGCGCAAAGCAAACGGTTGTGACAGCAGCGGTCTCAACCCAAAGCCCAAGTGCGACTTGCCCTTTTTTCATCCCCATCGCCCGCAAAACCCCGATCTCATATTTTCGCTCCCGTATCGCAAGCATTGACACAAGCGCCATGACGGCTACTCCAAGGGCGAAAAGCATCAAAAGAAAGGCAAGAGAAACTGAGTTCAGGTTTTCTATAGGGCCAACCAAGCGCCTGTAGCCAGCCTCGTCCGTGGTCACGCTGAAATCGGGGGAAAGCCCCTTGGATCTGATCTCCTCTTCGAACAGCGCAAGCAATTCCGGGGACTTCAAGCAGTAGGTCGCGTTTACAGCCACGCCGGTTTGGCCTTCTTTTTGGATGCTCGCCACTGTGTTGAAATCGGCAATGATCTCGTTGTTGGGGTTTTGGTAGGATGCTGGATAAGCGGCGCTAGGAGCGCTAACGTAAATGCCAACGATAGTTAAAGATATGCTTGTCTCGACAAGAGTTCCGGATTCAAACAGCCCAGCCTGAACACTTATGTGATCGCCTACGGCCAACTGGTTTAGCTTTGCGAACTCGGAGCTGACGATGCATTCGTTTTTATACTGACCGACCTTAAATGATGGAATCGGATCATTGTTGCCCGCCCTAAAAGCCGGTCGGGCCGCTCGCGCTAACAATGACCGATTCCAAAACTTTACGTCGGTCAGTATAGCAGGCAGCTTGCCCTCAGCCAGGATTTTGTCAAACTGGCCCCCTCGAAGCCTCATTGCGGCGTTTGAGAGATCGCCTCCGTAGTTTTCTCGGCCTTGAATTATGTTGGGAGATCTGCCTTCGGTCTGGCCGATGGCCTTAAGCGTATCAGATCGGCATGTAAGCGAGCTATTGATGTCTGTTGACAGCAAGCATTCCGACTCCGAAAAAGCTATCGCCTGCTCTGCTGTAATGCCCTCAGCGCTTTTCTTGAGAGGGGTTAAGGCGACCTCGCTTCCGAACCGGGCCTTGAACTCTTTGACAATGGTGCCTGAGGCGTTATAGATGGACATTCCGGCAACCTCAGCCGTGATTATGACAAAGGTTATAACGCCAAGCAGGATGTTTCGGCTTTTGTTTTTTAAGATGTTTAAAAGCGCGTTTTCGATTGCGCAGTTCACAGGCATCAGTTCCTTTTGGTTGGGACAGAGCGGAAAACCCCTTTGTCCACAGTCCAGATCTCGTCAGCTATAGCGGTCACCCGCTTGGAATGGGTTGCTATGATTACGCACTTGCCCTCTTTGTGGGCCAGGTCTTCAAAAATCTTTAGAATCTTATATTCCGTGTCCTTGTCCAAGTTGCCGGTAGGCTCGTCTGCCGCTATCAGATCCGGATTGTGAGCCAATGCTCTGGCGATAGCTATGCGCTGCTGTTCGCCGCCAGAGAGCTTCAGGATTTTTCGGCTCGCCTTTTCCGGGGAGATCCCTACCCTTGCCAAGAGCTCAAGGGCTTTTGCTTTCAAGCCAGGCCCTTTCATCCCGCTAATCCTCATGGACAAAACAATGTTTTCAAGAGCGCTGGCGTTTGTCAGCAGGTTAAGCCCCTGAAAAATGATCCCGGCATTTCTGGCCCTGTACCGGTTTCGGTTCATGTCAGCAAGGCTTTCGCCTCCATAGCTCACGCGACCTCTTGTTGCGACATCCAGCCCCCCAAGCAAGTGCAGGAGAGTGGATTTTCCGGATCCAGACTTGCCTGCGATGGCGTAGGCCTTTCCAGCTTCAAAGCTCAGGGTGACGTCGCTGAAGACGGCTTTTGAAGATCCTTCGTATGCGTACGAAACGTTTTCAAGCTCAAGAACGCTCATGGATAGCTCCTTTTATAAATTTCTTAAAAAAACGCGCCTAGCCTCTTTCCCTCAGGATTTTCAACGGCTCATACTTTGCGATTGACACAATCCCGACCATCCCTGAAAGCAGAGCCAGCGCTAGCGCCAGAACCGCTATCTGCACCATAGTCCCAGCATTCAATGCCACTTCTATCTCGCTTATGGGGGTGTAGCTGTTAACCCCACTGGTTTGGGTCTTTCCGTTAGCCATAAGAATCTTTCCGCCTCCTCCAGCGGATTGCGCCTGAGAAGCAGAAACCTGCCCGGCCAGAAGGCTGTCAGCGATTGGCTGAGAAACCGCTCTTCCCGCAAATAGGCCAAGAGCAAGGCATACAATGGTTATAGCTACCGACTCGGACAATAGGCATAAGGAGATCATGGCCTTTTCCATGCCCATCGCGCGAAGGGCTCCGATCTCATACTTTCTCTCCTTTACCGCCAGGTAGGAGATGAGGGCAAGCGCCAGCCCTCCAAGGCTCAGGATGACTGCCATGAATGTTGAAGAGGCGCCCCGCATGCCCGCAAGCGGTCCTGTCACTTTGTCCAGCTCTTCCTGGTTGATGGAGACGCTGTAGTCTCGGGGCAGCCCCTTGCTACGAACCTCGGCTTCAAACTTGTCCAGCTCCCTTGGATCCTTCAAGTAATATTGCGACTGGAAGTCAATGCCCTCATCCGTTTCATACCCCTTTGACATGACCGCGTCATAGGTTGCGATCACTTGGTTTCTCTGCCCCAAGTGGACAAGCCCTTGAAATTGGTACATGGGGCTGGCGTAAGCGGCGGTCTTGTCAGAGTAGATGCCGGAAACTATGAGCTCATAGTTGGGAGCGCTTTGGGACTGCCCTTGAATCGAGATTGGGTCCCCAACAGAAATGTTGTTCAGCTCCGCGAGATCAGAGCTTATGGCGCATTCATTCAGCTCCTCCGGCATTTTTCCGCCAGGCAGGATCTCTCTTTCACCGCTTGCGAATTCAGACAGGGTTTCCGCGTCCGAATTGCCTACAAGCATAAGTGTTGGGGCTTTGGCCACGCTTCCGTCTTGGTTCTGCCATTCCTTCTGCCCCTTGGTTTCGTCGTCAACAGCGAAAACAGTCGAGCTGTACATCGGGATCTGGACGCTGAAGACGCTTTTGTCCAAGTAATCCGATTCCCCATAGCTCAAGTAGTCTTCGATCCCGATTGAAGCCAGGTTGTCAGGCCCTTGCCCCTGCTCATGGGTAGCCATCAGATCCAGTGAAATCGAGACCTTTGAGCCTATCTGAAGCCTCGTGTCCTCAATCATTTTCTCTGACGTGTTTCCTATGGCCAAGGCAGCTGACACGCAAATGATGACTGCCAGCGTCACAGATGCGAGAAGGATGTTTCGGCCAAGGTTTCGAACCAGGTTTTTCATTGCGTTAAATATCGCGTACAAGGCAATCCCCCTTTTTTGTGCCCAGGAGCGCAACTTCTGGGCAAAGTTTCGCAAGCGATGCTTGCAAGACCAGGATACCAGCCTAATCTCACTTGAATCTTAATTCCAAAATATTCTTGTGATAAAAAATAACTGCGGCTACAACTCGCTATTTCACTTGGATCTCAATTCATCTTTCTCTCGCTGTTTGAGTTGGATCTCATTCCGGAGCATAGTAGTGAGTGAAAAGAATTGCACTTTTCACTCACTCAATCTCAACGCAAACAGGAATCTCCATCCAAAACAAAACCCCGCTTTCCGCGTTTTCGAGCCCGAAAGGCACTTCAAGCGTCGTCAGCATTCGCTTCACGATAGTAAGGCCCAGCCCGCTCCGGCCATCGGCCCGGTTTCTTGACTTGTCCTGCCTGAAGAAAGGCTCGAAGAGCTTAAGCAAAAGCTCTTCCGGAATCCGGGCCCCTTCGTTTAGGACGCATAGCCTGGATGAGCTTTCTCTTTCTTCAGAGAAGACGCTTATCCGGCCTCCGGTCGGAGTGTTTTGGATGGCGTTTAGGAGAATATTGGAAAAAGCCTTTTGAAAAAGAGAGCTGTCCGTGACAACCAGAGTGTCTTGCGCGTTTATGATAAGAGTCTGGCCTCTGGACTCCACCAAAGGCAGATATGGGGATATGGCGCTTTCCACCAGGTCTTTGATCAAGTAAGCCTGAAGATCGACTTTGGGGGTCTCTAGGCTAGAAAGCCCCAGGATCTCGCCAACAAGCCGCCCTTGCTCCTCTACCATTTTGCGGCATAGCCGAAGCTGCTCAGGCACCTCGCTGGGCTCGAAAACGTTGTTGTCTATCGCCTCAAGTATTACGCTCATGGCCGCTATGGGAGTCTTCAGCTCATGTGACGCGGCAGAGAAAAAGTGCGCTTGGGTTTCTTCGATCTCTCGCTCCTTCTTGATCTCATCCTTCAGCTTGCCGTACATGTAATGCACGTCAGCCGCTAGAGCCCCCAGCTCGTCTTTCCTTTCTGGCCCCTTGGGCACATCTTCGAGATTGGCCATCTTCTGCGTCAGTTGCGCCAGCTGCTTTATAGGCTGGGTCATCTGCCTGGCAAATGCCAGAGCGCCAAAGACGCTTATCATAAGCATCAAAGCCAGCACGGCAAGCGCTTTTATCGCGAGTCCTTTGAAGTTTTCGCCCATTCCGCTTGTGCTGTTGGCCCGCAATGTGTAATCCTGGTTTACGTGAATCATGACCATTAGGGTTCCGTTCACGCTCTTCGAGACGTTGGCATTTGGCGTGGAAAATAGGATCGATCCATCTTTGCCCTCGATAAAAAATTCAAAAGACTGGTTTGACTCGTGAAACGCCAAAGCCTTCCCAATAAGTTGATCATTGGGGGAGTTCTGAAGCTCCTCAACAAGACGCTGGTAGGAGTTTGTTATCTGCTGCAGCTGGCTGCTGTTGTAGAAAGAGACGAACTGCTGGGAGAATACTACTACCGTTACACATACCAATAGCGCTATGAAGATGGAGGTGTAAATGAAGACCTTTATGAAAATCCCGCGCCTCTTCATAATTCCGCCTCCAAGCGGTACCCTACGCCCCTGACAGTCTTGATTGCGCCGTTTGGCAGCTTGTCCCGAAGCTTTTTCATCGTGGCATGGATGATGCTCTCGTTTCCCTCGAAGTTGTAGCCCCAGATCTGCACCAGGAGAGTCTCGTGAGGCACAATCCGCCCCCGGTTTCTGGCCAGAAGCCTGAGCAGGTCGAACTCCTTTGGAGAAAGATCCAAGAACTCGCCAGATTCCAGCACTTGAACTTTGAGCGTCTCCGGGTACAAAGTCAGGGATCCGACGCAAATCTCCTTCCGGCCATGCCCGCTCCTTCTCAAAAGCGCCTCTATCCGGCCAAGCAAGACCTGAAGGGAGAATGGCTTTGTCACGTAGTCATCAGCCTCCTGCTTGAAAGCCCTGACCTGGTTGGCGCAGTCAGACAGAGCGCTTAGCATGAGAACAGGCGTGTCCTTGATCTTTCGAAGCTCGCTCAAAAGCTCATGCCCGTTTACTCCAGGAAGCATTATGTCAAAAATGGCAAGCTGAAAGTCCTTGTCATAGAGCCAGCCCTGCGCCGTATCCCCGTCCGGGCAAGCAAGAATCTCGTACCCTTCCTTTGACAGGAACTTCGCTACGGTATTCCTGATTGCCATGTCATCCTCAACTAGAAGTATGGTTGTCTTTATGGTATCCCTCCTATAAGTAGCGTCTGCCTTGTTTTACTATACAGCCCCAATCTCACTTGAATCTCAACGTCAATATGTATTGTGCGCCAGTAATCCTGCATCTGTCATATTTAGCGATCAGACCCATATAAAGGTTATAAATTTAGCAATAATAGCGCAAAATTCGACACAACCGTTTACAATGTGCCTGCCTTATGGTATAATCCGTTTGGAAGCGCTTTTTGGCTCGCAAGGCGCAGTCTTGCGATAAACCTTCGGTTGGGGCGAATGCATTCGCTCCTTGGGCATACGGCAAGTTTGAAGGAGTAGCTATGGCTAAATTTGAAGAAGCTCCCGAGAAGATCAAAGAGTTGGAGGACATCCTGCAAGACACAAAGGACAAAAGGCTTTACGCTAAGCTTTTGGCCCTGCTCGAAGTGCTAAGCGGCGCCACCGCAAGGGATGCGGCGGGAACGTCATGCCTTAGCGTCAGGGAAGTCTACTACGTGATTGACCGCTACAAGAGAGAAGGCGCTAGCGGATTGAAGGACAAACCTAGAAGCGGAAGGCCCAAGAAAGTGTCAACGGCTGACTAAGGCTTTCTCTTCGGATGCATTCACGATGAAAACTAAGAGCGAATCCCGAAATTCCGGACAAAGGCTCGTAAAAGTCTCGCGAAGCTTTAACGGTTGACTCGGGCTGCAGCGGGCAATTTGCGGACTTCACAAACTGCCTAAACTGCCATCGGATTTTCGCTAGCGGAAGCGTCTGGCTACAAATGCGG
>JAISWZ010000161.1 GCA_031270945.1 Clostridiales bacterium
TGCCTTAGCTTGTCAAACACCCTAAGCACTTCGCCTACGCTCCATGCTTGGGCATAGCATCCGCGTGACGCTGCTGGGACAAGCCCGTCGTAAATCTCCGCTATCTGGCCGATGCAGCCTTCATCCAGGACAGGGCCCAAGTCTTGCAAACGGCTTTTGACTCGTTCCACGGCTTCATCCCCGTTGGCCTTCAAGTCGGCAAGCAGGAAGCCTCCAAGCGGGAAACCCCAGACAGTGCCCTGATGGTAGGACAAGTCGCGGCTGAACATGTTTCCGCCATAGGCGGGCTTGAACTCCGGATCGGATGGTGAGAGCGATCTCAGTCCGCAAGGAGTGTAAAGCTCTTGGTAAACTTTGCGAACGACTTTTTTCTCGCGTTCGGTATCCAGGATCTTTGATGGGAGAGACACAGCCCAGATTTGGTTGCAGCGGATCTGGCTTTCGCAAGGATCCCCGTTTTCGGTTATGACATCCTTGAGGCAGGACAGCTCGTCGCTCCAGAACTTGCTGTTAAAGCTTTCTTTGGCCTTTTCGGCCTTTTTGCTGTACTCTGCGCCGTCTTTGTGGAGCAATCCAGCGAACCTGGCCATGGCCTCAAGGCAATTGTTCCAGTACGCGTTTATCTCGACTGGCTTGCCATGGCGCGGGGTGGGAAGGATGTCGCCTATTCGCACGTCCATCCAGGTCACCTGGTCAAAGCCCGATCCCGCTATGATCAAGCCGTCGCTGTCCTCGTGAATGTTGTAGCTGGTGCCGCTTGAATACTTCTCTATGATCTCAGCCATGGCTGGCCAGGCTTCTTCCACGAAGGAAAGATCATTGGACACGTTAAAGTACTCCTGGATGGCCACAATGAACAGAAGCGCTGCGTCTGCCGTGTTGTAGGCGGGGACGCTCTCGCCTTCCGGAAAGATGTTAGGCATCAAGCCGTCCTTCAGATACTTGATAAAAGTCCTGAAAATGCTTTTCGCGTCTTCGAACCTCTTAGTGCTTATGCAGCAGCCAACCAGCGCTATCATTGTGTCCCTGCCCCAGTCCTCGAATAGGGGATAGCCGGCTATTATGGTCTTGCCTTGGGTGGATTCGCGGAATACAATAAAAGCGTCAGCGCTTCTTGTCAAAGTTTTGGCTATGCCGCATTCAAACCCGGCCTTGTCTTCAAGCGATTGAAGCCTGGCGGCTTCGTTGGCGAATATCTCTTGGGCCAAGCTTTGAGCTGATGATTGCTCAAGCGCATCCAGGCTATAAACGACCGCCAGCTCTGAATTCGCCAAAGGCGGAACGACCAGTTTTATGCTGTGGTTTGAAGCCATGACCCCAACCGCTTTTCTGCCCTCGGTCGCGTCCTTGTGAAAGTAGGCGTCTGCAACAAGCTTGGTTTCAAAGGTCTCGCATTCGCCGTTTGTAATAAAGTGCAAGCCAATGCCAGCGCTTTGGATCAAGCCTTGGCTTGTCGTGTACTCCTGCAAGGGCTCCGGCTGCTCGCCCTTTGGGGCGAACTGAAGCTGGGGCGTGATTGAAAGCGCAGCTTCGCTGTCTGTCTGGTTTCTGACAACATACCTCAATGCCAGGGTGTTCTTTCCGTGCTCCATTGCAAGCTCTTTAATAATCTCCACTCCGCCTTGCTTGAACGTCCACCTGGGGAATGGATCCAAGGAAAATGAGTCGAGGCGCGTGAACCCGTCCAGATTCTTCGTGAAATCCACAAAGCTCTGGCTTGACAGCGAAACGGTCTTGCCGTCTTGAGTGACTTCCTCCAGCATCCAGCTTATCAGGCTTACCCTTTGGTTGGGCGCCTTCACGCATGCCATAAATAGAGCCTGGCTGTTTTGCGCGGGAGATCCCGCGACAGAAAGAGACGAGAAGCCGCCAAGCCCGTTTGCCAGCAGGTAGCACCTGGACAGGCCTTCATCGATGGTTTTCCAGTCGTTTTTGCCAAAACGGTTGGACATTTATGTTGCCCCTTTCATCGTTTGTGCTTTGGAGATCGCGCGAAAAGAGCGAAATCCCTTTGTCTGAGAATTGCGCTGACGAGCGCAACTCGTTAGAATAAAAGCGCATTTATTAGGTTTTGTTTTTTGATCTTGGCTTGTCTTTTTTTGATCTTGGCTTGCCTTTGTCTTACTCTTGGCTTGCTTCTGGCGCTGTTTCGGTTTTAGTCAGCCTGGTCACCGTTTCTACATGACTTGTCATGGGAAACATGTCCAAAGGCTGAATCCTGTCCAACGAGTACCCTCCGTTTATCAAGATCTTAAGATCTCGGGCAAGCGTTCCGGGGTCGCAGGATACATAGACTATCTTTTTCGGGGCCATCGCAAGGATTGCCGCTATGGTAGCGGGATCGCAGCCCTTCCTGGGCGGGTCGACCACAACCAGGTCGGCTGTAGCACCCTTTTCCACAAGGGCTGGCATGGCTTCTTCCGTCGGCGCCGCTATGAACTCCACGTTCTTGATTGAATTAAGCTCTGCGTTCCTAACCGCGTCTTTTACGGCTTCTTCTGATATTTCAATGCCTATCGCGCTTTTTGCTTTCCTGGCCAATAGAAGTGTTATCGCGCCAGCGCCGCAGTGAAGATCGACGGCTGTCTCGTCTTCCTCCAGCTCCGCCATCTCAAGGACAAGCCCAAACAGGACTTCGGCTTGGGCTGTGTTAACCTGGAAGAAGGAAAGAGGGGATACCTCGAACACCAGATCAAAGATCTTCTTGTGTATGAACCCTGGCCCCCAGATTGTCTTGCAAGCGCTTCCAAGGATCGTGTTTGACGCCTTGGTGTTGGTGTTCAAGACTATGGTCTTCAGAGTCGGTATCATTCTCGAGCAGATGTTCTTCAGGTACAAAATGTTTGGCAGGGTGTCGCCGTTTATGACAAGGCAGACCATGATCTCTTCGATCACGTTGCCGCTGTCGTCGGCGCCTTCTCCCACCCTGATCAAGACATGCCTTAAGAGCCCTTGGTTTGTCGCCTCATCGTAGATTGAAATCCCTGAGCCCTCAACAAACTGCTGAATTGCAGCCAGGGCGGCTGAGCAGGATTCTGATTGTATCAGGCAGGCGTCAGCTGGTATGATGTCGTGGCTTCCCTTTTCGTAAAAGCCCATGACCAGCTTCCCGTTTGACATGCCCACAGGGTATAGGGCCTTGTTCCTGTAATGAAGCGGATCTTTCATCCCAATGGCTTCAGGCACTGTTACGCCATGTATTCCGCCAAGCCGCTCCAAGTCGTCTTGGACTCTTTGCCTTTTCAGCCTAAGCTGGGATTCGTAGCTCGCGTGCTGAAGGCTGCATCCGCCGCACTTTAGCGCCTTGCAAGGAGGGGTTACCCGATCCGGGGACGGCTTTACAAGCCTGATTGTCCTGCCGTGCGCATAGCTTTTCTTAAGCTTTGTAATCTTTGCCATAACCGTGTCTCCAGGAAGGGCGCCTTCCACAAAGACAGCAAGGCCTGATGCCCTGCCAACGCCATCGCACTCGCTGGTCAAGCCGGTTATCTCTAGCTGCAATACGTCGTTTCTTACCATACCTTGCGCACCTGGCTTAGTCAAATTGGGATTTCCTCACGTTCCTGTCGATCATCCTGTTGAAGCCGACCCATTTGCCGCTTCCTGAGCTGCTTGAGAGCGAGTCTTCGAACATTTTTATCTTCGCGTCCATGTTGTCGGCGCAGTGGAGGATGTACGCCTCAATGGTGTTTGGCCTCTTTGGCGAGCCGTACTCAAACTCGCCGTGATGGGCCAGAATGGAGTGCACCAGCAGGCTCTGAAGCTGGTGCGGGAAGTCAGGTATCTTGTCCGATTCCCGTTTGACAAGATCAGCGCCCATCATTATGTGGCCCAAAAGCTGCCCGTCATCCGTGTACTCGTTGTCAGGAAAGTCCGAGAGCTCATAGATCTTCCCGATGTCGTGCAATAATGCGCTGCAGACCAAAAGATCCCTGTTTATGAACTTGTGCCTTCCGCTCATGAACTCGCATATCTGCATCACGGAAACAGTGTGCTCGATAAGGCCTCCAAGGTAGTTGTGGTGCATGTTCTTGGCCGCCGAGTGCCGCTGGAACGCCGCGTTTATCTCGGGGTTCTTCAAGAAGATGTTCTCCATCAACTGCTTCAGGCACCCAATGGACACAGACTTGATGGTCTCCGTGACTATCCGCATCAAAGCGTCTATATCCTTTTCCGTCCTGGGAATGTAATTGGAGGGGTCATACTCTCCCTCGACGCTTTTTCGTATCTTGTTGACTTTCAGCTGCAGGTCGTTTTGATATGTAAGAACGACCCCATCCACCTTGATGAAGTCGTTCTCCTCGAAGTTGTGGATGTCATTGCTCATTTCCCATACCTTCGCGTCAATGTAGCCGGTTTTGTCCTGAAGCCTCAAGGAAAGGTAGTTCTTTCCTGATCTTGTCTTCAAGGTTTGCTTCTGCTTGCAGAGATAGTGATCTACAACATGGTCGCTCTCCTTGAAGTCCTCGATGTAATGCATCGCTGTTCCTTTCTAAGCGGCTTGTGCCGCAGCCCATGGGATTTTTTCGGGATGGTTAGCCAAGATATAGCCAAACTAATATCAAACTCAAAAGCCAAACTTCTAGCCACGCTTTAGTGCGTATCCCAAAATTAATTTTATGGCGCGGGAAAGTCACGCGTAGAAGCAGTGCTGTGACTTTCCCTGCGCCACATATGGAATTTTGGGCTACGCGCCTAATCAAACCCCATGAAGCCCTTGCCAATTATCTCCGTCGAGTTGCTGATGGTAATAAACGCTTGCGGATCCGCCACTTTTATGAACTGCTGGAGCTGAAACGCCTGCCTTCGGCTCAAGACTGTGGTGATCACTTCCTTGGGCTCGACCGTGTACGCGCCCTGGGCTTGGTGAACTGTTGCGCCCCTATGCAGATCATTGTTGATGTAGCGGTAGATCTCTTTGCTCTTATCACTTATGATAACCATTATTTTATAAATGCGCAAGCTCTCCAGAACGGAATCCAGCAAAAAAATCTTCAAGCATACTCCCAAGATCGAATAAAGGCAGGCTTCCGCCCCGAATAGCACCCCCGCTCCCGCCGCTATGAAGAAGTCAGTGAAAAGCAGGGCAGTGCTTATCTTAATCTTAAGCTTTTTCTTCAAGATCTGAGCTATGGTGTCCGTGCCCCCAGTGGATCCGCCGCTGTAAAAGACCAGGGCGCTGCCGAACCCAGGGACGAAAACGCTGAACACCAGCTCCAAAAACCTTTCGCCAGTCAGGGGCTTGGGCATTGGCGCAACTATCTCCATTAGCCAGAGCGCCGCCGACACGGCGAGTGAGCCGTACACTGTCTTCGCGCTGGCCTCTGTTCCAAGGAAAAAGAAACCCAATAGCATTATCGCCACATTCAGCCCCAGCATTAGGCTTCCGATAGGCAAGCCCAGCATCTGCCCTAGCAGCAGCGACAGCCCGCTTACGCCGCCAGAAGCGAACCGGTTGGGATTTTTGAAGACATGGATCCCAAGGGATACTAAAAATATGCCCAAATTCATGGCCAAAAAGTCCTTGAGCTTGAAATTTTTCCCAATGGCCATGAGTTCGGCCTTGGCGATGCTCATTTTACACCTTCCGTTTGCGCTTTTTGCGCTAGAAAAATAGGGCCGCGCCTTGTTTGGAATGCGATTTTGCCATTGCTTCCAGCGCATGATGCCAGCCTTTAGGGTTGGCAAAACACCGGCAGTTATGCGCTATTGCCAAACGGCATTTTAGTGCATATCCCAAAATTCCGAAATGGCGCCGGAAAAATCCTGGCGAATGCTTCAACGCCGGATTTTTCCGGTGCCTCGGATATAATTTTGGGATATGCTCTTATTATTTGCCGCTTGAAATTTGCCACTAGAATTTTATCATTAGATTA
>JAISWZ010000173.1 GCA_031270945.1 Clostridiales bacterium
GCATATCCCAAAATTATATCCGAGGCACCGGAAAAATCCGGCGTTGAAGCATTCGCCAGGATTTTGGCGATTTGCCCATGAACATTGGGCAAACGCTATCCGGTGCCATTTCGGAATTTTGGGATATGCACGAAAAGGCGCCGCTGGCTAAGCGGCGCCTCTAAATCGCCCTGTTAATGATTTTTAATTTCTGGCATCATATTCACTCTATCTTTTCGCCACGCCACGTGCTATAATATTTATATAATCAAGCGCTGTCAGCAGGTCCATCAAAGGGCTTTGCCAACCCCATGGCTACGCGCCCCTCGGGGCATGGCTGCCCTAGGGCATGCTCTTAGCGCATGCGAAAGGATGAGCGTTTATGGCGCCAAGATCTCGAGGAACGTGCTACTTGTGCGACAAGGAGTTCTCCAAGACCACAATCCTAAAGCACCTGGCAACAGAGTTGGGATCGTCAAGCGGAGTGCAGAGCGCGATCTTGAAAATCGAAGGGGCTTACAGCAAAGGGCACTGGCTGTATGTGGACATGCCCCTGACTGACACCCTGCAGTCCCTTGATTCCTACATGAGAGACATCTGGCTGGAATGCTGCGGCCACCTCTCGGAATTCAACTTCAAGGGCTCATACGAAGAAATCCCCATGACAACCAAGATACGCAGCCTTCCGGCTGGAACGCCGCTCAAGCACCTCTATGACTTCGGTTCCACAACCGAATGCCTGGTCACCCTTTGCGGAACGCATTACCGCGACAAGGAAGAAATCGGCGTAAGGACGCTGGCCAGGAACAACCCGATAGAGTACAAGTGCTGCGAATGCGGAGAAGATGCCGACACGATCTGCTTGGAGTGCGATGAGCTCTACTGCTCGGATTGCTACGAGAAGCACGCCGAGGAAGTCCATGACGGCGATGACGACATGAACCTGCCCGTCTGCAACTCCCCTAGGATGGGCGTTTGCGGGTACTGCGGCTAAGCGGCGCAAGCGCGGGCCGGAGCTAGAGAAAATAAAAAAAATAGAAAAAATAAAACTTAAAAATTAAAAATAATTTTTAAAAATAAAAATTAAAAAAACCAAAAAATCTTGAGGCCCGCATATTGCGAGCCTTTTTGCTTTGGCTTTTTCCTGCGATTTCCAGAAAAAATACAAATGGCGGATTTACGGCATTTTTTAGGCTTTTAGGCGTAAAGTCGGTTGCAGCTTTAGGGGATGGATCGAAAATTGCGATATTTGAGGGCTTGACAAAAGAGGCTAGGCCATTTATACTATAGGCGAACTATAGTTCGATGCCCCAGAGCTGCCTGTTTTCGTGACAATTTCTTTGGAGGTATTTACACGTTGCCAATTTAGTGTTAAGCTTTATGCTGACACATTCCAAATTCGGTCTGAAAGCGCGAAAAAAACGCTTTCCTGGCTTAACCGGCGCTGTCATTGGCGGAATACGCCGCCCGGTTTAGGGCACTATATGAAACGTAAGCGGATTCTCCGCAATGTTTTGCAAATGGCCCCAAATTCAGGCTTTAGGAGAGTTTTTCTGCCGGCAGCCATTATGTTGCATAGCCAAATGCCGCTTGCGAACCGCAGTCGCATAAATGCATATCCCAAAATTCCGTAATGGTGTCGGATAGCGTTTGCCCAATGTTCATGGGCAAATCGCCAAAGTCCTGGCGAACGCTTTAACGAGCAAACACCCGGACTTTTCCGGCGCCTCGGATAAAATTTTGGGATACGCTTTAAGAAAGCATACACATGAGGGGAGGAGCGCCGAAAGGCGCCAGCATGAAGACGACAGCCAAAACGTACGATAACGAAAGCATCACCGCGCTTAAAGGCGCGGACAGGGTGAGAAAGCGCCCCTCGGTCATCTTCGGGTCCGACGGGCTGGAAGGCTGCGAGCATTCTATCTTTGAGATCATATCGAACTCCATAGACGAGGCTCGCGAAGGCTACGGAAAGACCATCGAGATCATAAGGCACAAGGACATGTCCGTGACTGTCAAGGATCACGGGCGGGGCTGCCCTGTGGACTACAACCCGGCCGAAAACAAGTTCAACTGGGAGCTGGTCTTCTGCGAGCTTTACGCGGGGGGCAAGTTCGCAAACAACGAGGAGGAAAACTACTCCTTCAGCCTTGGCTTGAACGGCCTGGGCTTATGCAGCACCCAGTACGCCTCCGAATGGATGGTCGTGGACATATTCAGGGACGGCCTGCACTACTCCTTGCGCTTTGAGAAAGGCGAAAACGTGGGCGGGCTTTCAAAAACCCCCGCAAAGGTTCTGGGAACGGGCTCAACCATTCACTGGAAGCCCGACACTGAAGTTTTCACCGACATCGACGTTCCGCTCGACTACTACAAGGACGTGCTGAAAAAGCAGTCCATTGTCAACGCTGGGCTCACTTTCGAGCTCCTGGATGAGGAATCCGGGGAAAGCTTCTCTTTTTGCTACGAGAACGGGATCAAGGACTACATCTTGGAGCTCTCCGGCGACTCCCTGACTGAGCCGCAATTCTTCTCTTACGAGACCAGAGGCCGGGACAGGCAAGACAAGCCTGAGTACAAGGTGAAGTTTGAGATGGCCTTTTGCTTCACAAACGAGAAGGGGAGCGTAGAGTACTACCACAACAGCAGCTTCCTGGAATACGGCGGCTCGCCTGACAAGGCTGTGAAGAGCGCTTTTGTGTTCGCTATAGACAACTACATCAAAAACGCTGGCTCTTACAAGAAGGACGAGAAGAAGATCGGCTACCCTGACATCGAGGACAGCCTGACGCTCATATCCAGCTCCTTTTCAACTGTCACGAGCTATGAGAACCAAACCAAAAAATCCATAACAAACAAGTTCATACAAGACGCCATGACCGAATACCTGAAAAAGCAGCTAAATGTCTACTTTATAGAAAACAAGGCCGAAGCGGACAGGATAGCGGGACAAGTCATGGCCAACAAGAGAAGCAGGGAGACGGCGGAGAAGACCAGGATAGCGATCAAGAAAAAGCTGACCGGAACCTTGGACATCAACAACAGGGTGGAGAAGTTCGTAAACTGCAGGACAAAGGACGTGACTCGCAGGGAGATCTACATAGTGGAGGGAGATTCGGCCCTGGGTTCCTGCAAGCTGGGCCGCGACGCGGAATTTCAGGCGATCATGCCTGTGCGGGGAAAGATCTTGAACTGCCTGAAGGCAGACTATGACAAGATCTTCAATTCAGACGTCATAACCGATCTGCTCAAGGTGCTTGGATGCGGGGTTGAAATCCACACCAAGCACAACAAGGACTTGAACGCCTTTGACCTGAGCCAGCTCAAGTGGAGCAAGATAATCATCTGCACTGACGCTGACGTTGACGGATACCAGATAAGAACCCTGATACTCACAATGCTTTACCGGCTTGTGCCTACCCTCATTGACGAGAAGAAGGTTTTTATCGCGGAGTCCCCCCTCTATGAGATAAACTCTGGGAAGAAGGCCTATTTCGCCTACACTGAGAAGGAAAAGACGGACATCCTGTCAAAGCTTGCGGGGAAGTACACGATACAGAGATCCAAAGGGCTTGGAGAAAACGAGCCGGACATGATGTGGCTCACCACCATGAACCCCCAAACCCGCCGCCTGGTTTCAGTCATGCCTGACGACGCCTTGAAGACCCAGGAGATGTTTGACATCCTGCTTGGAGACAACTTGAAGGGCCGCAAGGAGCACATTGAGAATTTCGGGCACATGTACATTGACTTTAGCGAGATAGTATAGGGCTTGCGAGATGCTAGAATTGGCTTTAGCGAGATGCTTTAGCGAGATATAACATGACTTTAGCGAAATAATACAGGTGATAGAGTGGCACGAAAAAAATCTGTTGTTGACCAGCCCCCGCCTCCGGCGGCCATAATTGAGCAGCCCATAGTTTACGCCCTGGAGTCAAACTACATGCCTTACGCCATGAGCGTGATCATCTCCAGGGCAATACCTGAGATAGACGGCTTCAAGCCCGCGCACAGGAAGCTCTTGTACACAATGTACAAAATGGGGCTTATGACTGGAAACAGGCTAAAGAGCACTGACGTCGTAGGCCAGACCATGAAGCTAAACCCCCATGGAGACCAGACCATATATGAAACCCTGGTGAGGCTCACAAGGGGAAACGACGCGCTGCTTCACCCGTTTATCGACTCCAAGGGAAACTTCGGAAAGCAGTACTCCCGAGACATGGCATACGCTGCCAGCAGGTACACAGAAGTGAAGCTCGACGCCATTTGCGCCGAGATCTTCAAGGATATTGACAAGAATTCAGTGGACATGATAGACAGCTATGACGGGCGGATGAAGGAGCCCCTGGTTTTTCCGACCACTTTCCCGAACCTCCTGGTCACGCCGAACCAGGGAATAGCTGTCGGCATGGCTAGCCAGGTTTGCAGCTTTAACCTGAAGGAAGTCTGCGAGGCCACGATACATTTCATAAAGGACAAGAACTTCCAGCTATCCAAGTATCTGCTGGCGCCTGACTTTTCATCAGGAGGAGAGCTTATACTAAAGAGCGAAGAGATGGACGCGATCTACGCCACTGGAAGAGGCTCTTTCAAGGTCAGGGCAAAGTACCGCTTTGACCCCAAGAACTCCTGCATAGAGATTCTGGAGATCCCGTACACGACTACAATCGAGTTCATAATCGACAAGATAGCGTCGCTGGTCAAGGCGAACAAGATCAAGGAAATTACAGACGTAAGGGACGAGACCGGCTTGGCGGGGATGAAGATAACCCTGGACATCAAGCGGAGCGCGGACCCGGATCGGCTGATGCACAAGCTCTTTGCGATGACCAGCCTATGTGACGCTTTTTCCTGCAACTTCAACTTTCTTATAGACGGAAAGCCCAGAACCCTGGGAGTTACTGAGCTCCTCCATGAATGGGTGCTATTTAGGATATCCTGCATCAGGCGGCAGATCGTCTTTGACATTGACAAGAAGTCCGAAAAGCTGCACTTGCTGGAGGGCTTGTCGCTCATACTGCTTGACATCGACAAGGCCATAGCCATTGTCAGGAACACGGAGGATGATTCCCAGGTCATCCCGAACCTGATGGCAGGCTTCTCCATTGACGAGCTCCAGGCTGAGTACGTGGCGGAGATCAAGCTCCGCAACTTGAACAAGGACTATATCCTAAGCCGGACAAGCGAGATCGACTCCCTTCGCAAGGAGATCGACGATCTCAAGAAGCTGGCGCAAAGCGATGACCTGATAAAAGACCTCATCTGCTCCCAGCTCAAGGAGATAATCAAGAAGTACGGCAAGCCAAGAAGAACCGAGATCATAACCGAAGAGCAGGTAGAAGACGTTCCAGAGGACGTCTTCATAGACGACTACCCGATAAAGCTCTTCCTTACGGAACATGGCTACTTCAAGAAGATACCTTCAAGCTCGCTTAGAACCGGCTATGACCAGAACATCAAAGACGATGACAAAATGTCGCAGGAGATCGAAACCACAAACAAGACGGATGTCATCTTCTTCTCTGACAAGTGCTGCGTATACAAGGCCAAAGCCTATGACCTTCCTGACCACAAGGCTTCTTCCATGGGAGAGTACCTGCAAAACCTCCTTGGCCTTGAGGACGGGGAAAAGATAGTCTACATGACTGTGACTCTTGACTACAGCGGAATGCTGGCCCTTGTTTTCCAAAACGGCAAAGCCGCCAAGGTTCCGCTTGAAAGCTACGCCACCAAGGGCAACCGCAAGAAGCTGGTGAACGCCTTCTCTGACAAGTCCCCTTTGGTCTTGATGGCAAAGGTTGATGAAGACGCCGATCTGGCCATATTGAGAAATGACGGAAAGTTCCTGGTTTTCAGCACCTCTTTGCTGAGCCAGAGCACAACAAAGACAACAGTTGGCATCCAGGCTATGCAGCTCCGAAAGGGCACTTTCATCTCCAAAGCATGGCTTGCGGCAGACCTTGAGCTCAACATCCCCAAGCTGTTCGTAGCCGACAAGCTCCCCGCTCCAGGCCATTTCACCACTACTACGGAGCTTGCTTCATTAAAGGACCAATAATCCTCAAAGGACCAGTAATCCTCTTTGAAGGACCAGCAACGGCGAAATCCCGTTTCACGCGGCCCGCCTTTGAAAAGGCGGGCCTTTGCCTTAGAGCATATCCCAAAATTATATCCGAGTCACCGGAAAAATCCGGCGTTGAAGCATTCGCCAGGATTTTTCCGGTGCCATTTCGGAATTTTGGGATATGCTCCTAAAAAGAGCAAGATCCCGAAAGGGATTTGACGCGAAAACTCGTAAATACAAAACATATTCGATGCTTGCCATCGCAAACATCAGCATTTTCGATTTTGCCAGGCATAAGGCGGATCTGCCCGACAGGGATTAAAAGCATAAAAGACAGGGAGCGCCTGCGGCGCTCCCTGTCTTTTGTTATTCCTGCATCCTGCGGCTCATGCCGCTATCGATTTAGCTCAACTTTAACTGGGCAGCGGCCCAAGTAGCGCCCTTCATCCATTGCCCTTAGCAATGCATTCACAGAAAGCGGAGTGTACTCATACGCGGCTATTATCGGGACGTCTTTGCGCTTTACAAGCGATGCGTCGTAGGGCGAGCCCATCAGCAGAACAATAAGAGGCCTGTCGCTGGCTTCCAGGGCCCGAAGCAATTCCTGCTGCCCAGGGCGAAATTGTGCGTTGCAAAGAGCCAGGACGGCGAGATTGTAGTCCTGAGCCTTGATCTCGCTTAAGATATGCTCATCTAGGGCAACTGCCGATTTTTCTTGGCTGTATATGGGCGTCTCAACTCCCAGGCATCCATTCCAGAGCGCGATAGCCTCTTTTGCAAGCGAAAGAGGCTTTGCTGGAGGATCTTCCGCTCCGGTCATCGCAGCTGAAACGGGGGCGAAAAACTTGGGAGCATCGCTTTCATAGAATAATTTGCCGGCATCCGGGCCTGGGAGGAGGGTTATGCTCAAGAAAGAAACATTGCCAAAAAACTGAATCATATCTTGATTTTCAGCAAATTTTTTGGCGACTTCCGGATCCTTGGGGCGATGGCGCAAAAGACGGTATCGCTCTTTTGCTGCCATGATGCGCCTTACCGAAGCCTCTATCCTTCGCCTTGGGATCCTGCCGCTTGTCACGGCGTCAAAAAGCGCCTTGGCGGCTTCCATTGGCCCTTCAAAGGAATGGGAGAAGGTCAGCATGTCGCATCCAGCCTCAACCGCTAGTATAGCGGCCTCTCCTGGGCTCCATTTGCTTCGTATCGCATCCATCTCCAGGCAGTCTGTTATAGCCAATCCCCTGAAGCGGTGCTCTACACGCAAAAGCTGGGTCATGATCTTTGGCGACAGCGTTGCGGGCATATCCGGGTCAATATTGGGGAAGCGGACATGGCAGGTCATCAGGGCTTCCGCTCCCGCCTCGAAGGCTTCCTTGAACGGCTTCCATTCAGTTTGGGCCAAGGTTTCGCGCGTTGCCTTGTTTTCAGGCAAATTCAAATGGGAATCCGTTGAGACGCCGCCATGGCCTGGGTAATGCTTGACTACCGAAAGCACGCCAGCCTCTTTCATGCCCTTTAGCTGAGCTATGCCAAATTTGGACACCACTCTTGGATCATCGCTGAAAGACCTCGTGCCGATAATCGGGTTGGACGGATTGATGTTCACGTCCAGAACAGGAGCGTCATTTGTGTTGATGCCCAAAGCCTTTATCACTAAGCCGCCCAAATGTCCGATTGAGTTCGCAATTTCTGCGCCATTCTCTTTATGGTCGTAAGCAGCCGCCAAAGCCATCGCTCCCGGAAAGTGCGCGCCTTCCATCTTTGCCCGGGATACCGCTCCACCCTCTTGGTCTGCTATGATCAAAGGCATGACGCCATTGCAGCCTGCGCACAATTCCGCCAATTCGTTGCACAAAGCGCAGGTTTGCGGGATGGAGACGATATTGTGCCCAAAGAGGCAAAAATTTGCGATATCATATGCCCTAATAAGGTGATAGGTTTGGTCATCCACTTCGTCGGCAACAGGCACACCAGCAAAAATCATTTGCCCTATTTGCTGCCTTAGTTGATAGTCCATGCAAGCGCCCCTTTTTTGCGTTTATTTCAAGAGCTTTAGAGCATATCCCAAAATTATATCCGAGGCACCGGAAAAATCCGGCGTTGAAGCATTCGCCAGGATTTTTCCGGTGCCATTTCGGAATTTTGGGATATGCTCTTAGTCTTTACTAGCATATCCCAATCCAAGGATATTCTCAATGACTATTTTGTGGCAGGGCCTTAAAAAAGCAAGAGCTTATGCTTGTCAGTGAAAACATCAGGAAGATGCCTCCCTTATGAGAAAACCTCGCAAAGCAAGGGCTCTGCGTTACAAAAGTTAATAGCTAGCAGCCGCAATCACTTCGAACGAACGCTATGATCGCTCATTCTTTATTCTTATGCAAACTAATTCAAGTTTGATGCCGTTCAGCTCCAAGGCCGCTATGTATTCTTCTGTTTCGCAGCGGCAGGCGCATTGCTCCTTCCGCTGCGAACCTACGGCGCCAGCCCTTTGGCTAGGGTAATGAATGTCTTGTACGACATCCCCAGCAAGTCAGCGGCAGCCTTTGCCGATATCTCCTTGTTCTGCCAAGCTGGCAAGAGCTTGAAGAACAAGTCGGATGGCTGGGTCGCAGGCCTCCCAAACTTTATGCCCTTGGCTTTTGCGGCGGCTATTCCCTCCGCTTGCCTTTTCTTTATCATCTGGCGCTCTGTTTCAGCGACATAGCTCAAAATTTCAAGCACCAGGTCAGCTATGAACTTTCCGGTCAGGTCCGCGTGGTTTTCCCTGGTGTCCAGAAGCGGCATGTCCAGCACCACTATTGCGCAGCGCTTTGTTTTTGTAATCAGCCGCCATTGCTCTTTGATCTCGTCATAATTCCTTCCCAGCCTGTCAATGCTCTTTATCACCACCGCATCCCCTGGCTTGACCCTTTTCAATAGCCTTTGGTATCCAGGGCGGTTGAAGTCCTTACCTGACTGCTTGTCCACATACACTTTGTCCTTGGGGACACCGAATTCTTCCATGGCCGCCAGTTGCCTGTCGGTCTTTTGCTCGCGCGTAGAAACCCTTACATATCCATATGTCGTTCCCAGCTCAGCCGCCCCCCTCGATCCCGCCTATAGCGATTCTTGACTCAACTCCTATTATTATATACATTTTAGTGGATTAATGCAATAAAAAATGCATTATCTAACTAAAATTTATTATTTTCGAAAATGTAAGCATATTAATAAACGCAAGTACTCGCTTCTTTACACTCAACTTGACGATTTAACAGAGAAAACCAATGAAAAGTTATTTGAAATAGGTTTTCAGCTCATACGTCTCATTCACAAAAAAGCGCGGAAATCGCAAATTGAGCCTCTCGCTTGGAAATAATTATCATTTGCTATGGAATAATCACATCTTTCGCTTTAATCCAGCGTTTCTCAGGATTAAAAATACATATCTTTTATCTCGACAACAAATCTCATTTATGAGGATTAATTCAGGTTTGGTTGGTTCAAATGGTTATATAAGGCAATTTCATGAATTGCCTTTCATATGTTTTCGCATTTTCTTGCCTCAAAGCCGCTGCCAGCCGGGTTGCTCCCGCTAATGACAAGAAAATTCTAAACCAGCAGATCATCAGCTCGCAATCCGGCGCGTATCCCTCTTGTTGCTTTATGTCTAAAAAAATGATAACATTAAATGCGAAGCAGGTTATAATATGCGAAGCAGGTTATATGCGAAGTAGGCTATAATATGCGAAGCAGGTTATATGCGAAGTAAGCTATAATATGCGAATCAGGTTATATGCAAGGCAAGTTGATCAATCCCAATTTACCCTAACTTTACACAATATCCAGCGAAAAGAACCATGCTTTTCGCTGGATATATCACGCTCATCAGTATCACAAGCATAGGAGGCTGATCTGTTTTGCCAAATCCGCAAGATGCCCTTTCATGGATGAAAGACGCCCTGAAATGCGAGATTGCTTTCCCTGGAAGCCTGTCAATGATCATTGAAGCATATCAAGAGCTGGGCAAGCCAGCCCGCGTATCCACGGTTTCAGCCAGGTTTCCCGACTGTTTTGACTTTTCCGAAAAACGGCCTCACGCCAGGCACTATTGCCCGCAATGCGACGTCCTTCTAGTCCATGCCCAAACAGAGATTTGCACAACGATCATGTGCGTTGACAAGAACGGCGCTCCTGTAAAGTTTCGGCTTAACCGCAGGGTTCACGCATGCGAAATGTGTGAAACCCTTTACGTGCTGCACTCAGCCAGCGTAAATCCCCGCTATGCGTATCATACAGACTTTGCACTTTTAGAGCCATTGCCGTTTGCAATAAGGGGGATGGAGACATCGCTTAAAAAGCTGGCGGCTTTGACTAACTTCAAAGAGCCGCTTCTTGACTTTTGCAATGAGGAGCATTTTGAGGAACCCGAAGCCCCGCAATTTGAAATAGATGACTGGCAAGATGATGCGCCTTTATTGTTTGCGAAGTCTCAGCCTCCAGTGAACAATCATAAGAGTGTGCCTTTTCCAACCGATTGGCCTACTGCCCAAGAGGCGAGGGAATCCCGTGTAAGCCAGTTCTTGGATAAGGCCTATACGCTTCCAGTTACCTATGACCTCCTGCTGGAGTTGAACAGCAAGCGCAATCTCACCACGGTTAATCGTGGCAAATCAGTATTCGAGTACAAGTTCCGGGATGAGGCAGGACCAACCCCTGAGTCTCAAGAATGCCCTTTCTGCAAGTCAAAAAGCGTAAAGCGGGGGTACACCCAAAGCAAGTTCAACGCTCCCCGCATTACAATAACCATTGACGCCTTTGACCGCCGCAGCCGAAAGATCCGGTTTCTTTTCGAAGTGTCAACTTTCATTTGCAAGGACTGCGGCAAGTACTTCCATGAAACCTTGGATTGCATCCCTCATTCCTTTGACTGCTATATCAAGTACAAGATAACGGAGCCTCTTTCCTTCGTTGTGCCTGCGGTGCCTACGGCTGAGGAGCTGGTGCCTTATGCGGATCCTGATGGCAGGGCGACAGATCAAGCGGCAAATTCAGCCCCCTACTTGCTTAACGGAAACCGGCTCGCCAAGAAAAAGTCCGTGCTAGACCCTATAGACAGAAGCATTTTTCTAGCTCTTTGGGACAAGTGCATGAACACTCCGAAGAAGGTCTACGGAAAAACAATAGGTTACAACTTCGGCACCCCTTATGAAAAATCAGAAATTCCTCCATGCCCTGAATGCAAAAGCAAGGACACAGAAAAGGGCTATCTGAAAACAACCAAAAGCCATTTTGTCTCCAAGGAGATACACGGAACACTGGCCTCAAAGGATAAGGTTTCATTCACCTTTGGGTTGCCCATTTACCACTGCAAAGCCTGCGACATCGCCTTCTCTGAGAAATTCGGCCCTCTGCGCCCTGATAATGTTTACGACCGATACTTTA
>JAISWZ010000189.1 GCA_031270945.1 Clostridiales bacterium
TTGCTTATCCTGTCTTCAAGCTCCCGGATCGACTTGGTGCTCAGCCTGGAATTGAGCAAGTGTCGGGAAATAACGGAAAACCAGCACTCCACCTGGTTTATCCATGAGCTGTGCTTGGGCGTGTACACAAAGTTGCACTGCAGATCGAGATTGCTCAGGTAAGCGCTGCGCGACTCCATATTCTTCAGGATTCCGGATTTGCCTTTCACCCCGAGATGGCTGTAGCGCTCCATTTCCTCCGCTGTGAGCCTCGGGCCCGCGTCGCCGCCGTCCTTCAGCGGCCTCCAGTCATCGCAGTTTATGTCATTGATGTCGACGCCCTGCTTGAGCATCTCCATGAGCCAAACGAGGCTGGCTGAGCAGTGCGTGTTGAGGTTGTCGCATACGATGGTTATCTTCTTGCCGGGGTTGCGCTTCATCAATTCAATGACGTGCTCCAAGAAGTCGATTTCCTTCCTTTCAGGCCTGATCATCGGCGCTTCGACGGCTCCGGTGGCAACGTTCAGGGATATTGTGAGCCCTGTGGTGCCATGCTTGACGTACTCGTAATCCACTTTGGCGGCGCAGCCAATGATGGCTTTCAAGACCTCGGTTCTTTCGATTACCTGGATTCCCGTCTTTTCGTCTGTGCTGAACACAATGCGGCTGCCGTCCTCATAAGCGCTCTTGTAGGCTTTCAAGACTTCAAGGGCCTTGGTTAAGAACCTCCTCATGTTTTTCTCGCTGGTGCGGAGCCAGTATTCCACCTTGTGGGGCTTGATCCCGAAGTGGTTGAGGAGCCTGGCCACGGTCGACTCGGACATTCTTACGCCCGTTTTGTTCGCGTAGGCGCAGCAAAGGGAGCGTGTCGACCATTGGCTGTAAGGGAGGCCGAAATCTTCCGGCTTGCTGCAGGCCATCCTGGTAAGCTCCGCGGCTTGGCAGGCTGTGAATGTTGGCCTTGCGCCTGACCTGTGCCCGTCGGAAAGCACAGTCAATACGCACTTTTTCAATTTTCTGGGCTGAATCACGGCTATGCAGCGGAGCATGTCTTGGCTTACCGCGTAATTCGTCCGCCACTTGCGCACTGTTTTGACTGTGAGCCCGAGCATTGCAGCTGTTTTTTCCGCGCTTATCCCCGCTGCGCACATGAGTATGTTTCTCGCTCTTATGATCACATTCGCTGGGGCGGTTACCGAATACGCGAGATCTTTTAAGTTTTTGCATTCCGTCACTTTCAAGACAATCGGGGCTTTCGCTTTTCCGTAATAGCGCTTCAATTGTAACGCGTCCAAGTTCAGGATGCTCCATTGAATCGGAATAATGATTGTAGAGGGGTCAACCGTTTCAAGCTGCGACACGTCGATGCCCTTGCGCTTGGCTTCTGTGTTTACGGAGGCCAGCACTTTTTCCCCCTCGCTCTGCATCTTGCCCTCCAATCCCCTGGCTCCCGCCATATGCCTGATTAACGTCTCAAGTGATACCATCTGCACCTCGCACTGCTTGGCGAAAGCCTGGTCTAACATTGTCAATGATTCGAACTCGCACTGCTTGACGATTTCGAAAGGCTCTTCCCCTGCCGCGACCATGAGCTTGCCATCGACCAATTGCAAGAAAAACTGATTTTCGCAAAAAAAGCTGAGGGGCAGCTCTCGCTGCGTGCCCTCGACGAGGTCATAAACAAGAAGGGATTCGCCGTCCTCACATATGTAAGCGGGTCCGAAAAACGACTGAGCGTCACTAATGTCGCTTAGCCGGATGAGTAGATTCCCGAACACAATGCTTTCCTCGTTAACAAAGACTTTGTAGCTATCCATGTTGAAGAGAGTCTCACCTTCGGTTGCGTTGCTGTCGCTTTTCGATTCGCCAGGCCCCTGGAGGCCAATCTTTTTTCCGTTTTTAGTGAGGTCAATTTCTTCTTCGCCTGCAGAATCGCTGCCGTTTTTAGTGAGGTCAACTTCTTCTTCGTCTGCAGAAGCGCTGCCGTTCTTAGTGAGGCCAATTTCTTCTTCGTCTGCAGAAGCGCTGCCGTTCTTAGTGAGATCAATTTCTTTTTCGTCTTCAGAAGCGCGGTTTCTCTTCCGCCTGATGACTGAAGTCAGGATTTCCTTGTATTTTAAATCTACTGCCTCCGATACACTTCTTGCAGGGCTATCGGACTGCTGCTTATCACTTTCAGGTTCAGAAGGTTCGCTGCTCTTCATGCATTCCAAGGCGCTCTGTATTTCTTTGTAGTATCGGATTTCTATTTCGCACGCTGCAGCAAGGTCAGAGAAAAGAACCCGCTCGTATGTCGCATATTTGCGTCCTCCAGCCTCTTCAAGCCTCGTTAGCTGCTCGTCCAGCTCTTGAATAATATTGAGTAAAACCTCATTCAGGGCTATGTTTAACACGATAATTCCATCTACTAAAGGGTTTGATGGCATATCATTTTCCAAACCGCAAATTTGGAGTTTTTGCAAGAATCGTAGAACTTCACCAGTTGCTATTGAAAGCTCACTTGTTGCCCTGAGCTCTAATGTGTTATCAACGAGGGATTTTGCGGTAAACAGTATCTCGTATTTATCCAGGATATCTCCGATTAACCCTATTGTGCACATAAACAGTTTACTGATTTCACTATAAATGTTTTTTGCAAATGAAGAATTGTTCAAGGAGATCATGTTTTGAATAACACAAAGGGCAAACTGTAAATACAAACTCGCTTTGTCAGGGCAATTTGCTTCCGACTCTATTGGATCATACACTCGAGAATCACGCTCGCTCGACATCGTTCTTCGGCCTCCTATTTACGAAGATATAGTCACTATTTTGGCTATATAAGCATACTCCGAAGAATTAAGATTTGCAAAATCCAAGAGGCTGACAAAAAGCCGCTCGATGCAAACATGCACAAGACAAACTTTGTTTAATCAGTTATTTTGTTTACATTTTCTTTTGTCGCGCCAGCTGAAAAGATCATCCGTTGTCTGGACGCATAATCATCCATACGCATTAGCGATTTGCGAGTGAAGTTTGTATGGATGCACAAATTCATTCGTAAGTCAATAGGATAAACTTAGAGAGATGTTGATTAGTCTGTCATGTAATAAGTTTGCTGGTCTAGAATGCCATTTGTACTAATTGCTTCTTTATCAGCACAAAATATTTCTAACTTTTTCAGAATACATCGATGATTTTTCGGAATACAAAAACTATCTAATGTTTATCAAAAGTATCTATTTTTGATGTTTAATTGTGTAAACGAGGCTTTAAGTTTTCACGGCCAAGAGGGGGTAGTTAATTGCAAAGCAGACCACTAGCTATTGTCAGTGACGAAAATCTATCAAAACGTTGCATGAATCTATTCACATACGAGTCGGGCGGCGAGCAATCTCAAAGCGAGCAAGTAAAGCAAATAGATTTTACGTTTCAAACAGAAAATCAAAAATTGGTCGGCATCGAAGTAATGTCTGGCAATGGCGAAAAAACATCCGGCGATGAAGCTTTGAAATCAGGAAAGATTGATTATCTGATTCGAGTAACTGATACCTTTGGACATATCGGCGACAATGTGTCAACTATCCCTATATTTGCTTTCGACAAGCTAGGCTTGGTTTTGGATAAAATTGAATCATTGCCAATTGCAGAGATGAAAGCAAATTAAAACACGCAGAAATTGGCTTGAGAAGAAAAGAACGCTCTGCTGCGCTCTTTTCTTCTCAGGCCTCGGTTACACGTTGCCGCAAGTGTGTTAGTTGACACGCGTGTCAACTAAATTATATGCGGTTCCCATTTTTGTCTTTTTGCCAGGTAAATCCACGCTTCACTTTGCCCGAATTCTCAACACCCCCAGCAGCTTCCCTCTCTTTCCCGCATTTCTTGCCACTCTCAGCCTCTCTCCCCTCCCCCACTTCCAGCGCCCTCCTCAAAAGCTAAAAGGCGCTTGGGTTTCCCCAAGCGCCTCATAAACTTTATTTACATTGCGGCGTTAAGCATCCCTGAGGCTTTTCCGGAATCGTTATTCTCATTCATCCGGATCTATATCCAGCCCTGATACTGACGGAGGCAGCTGATTCATCTCAAGATTGTCTATGACGTTTGAGATGTTGGTGATGTACTTGTCAGCTTCCTTTCCGTAAAGCGCCCTGTCATAGGGGTATTCGTACTCTTCCTCTTCCTGCTCCTTGATCGCTTCAACCTTTATGCTCTGGTAAGTCTGCATGCCTGTGCCAGCAGGGATAAGCTTTCCGATGATGACGTTTTCCTTGAGGCCTATGAGCTTGTCGATCTTGCCCTTGATGGCGGCTTCGGTGAGCACCTTTGTCGTCTCCTGGAAGGAAGCGGCGGAAAGGAATGAGTCTGTGGCAAGAGATGCCTTTGTGATTCCAAGCAGAACCCTGCCGCCTGTTGCCGGCTTAAGCCCCTGCTCTTCGAATGATTGGTTGACATCCTCGAAATCCAGCCAGTCAACAAGGCTTCCTGGAAGGAACCCGGTGTCGCCGTTTTCATCTATCTTAATGCGCTTAAGCATCTGGCGCACGATAACCTCGATGTGCTTGTCGTTGATGTCAACGCCTTGAAGCCTGTAAACCCTTTGAACCTCTTGGAGCATGTAATCCTGGACTCCGCGAAGCCCTTTTATCTTAAGGATGTCATGCGGGTAGACGCTTCCTTCCGTAAGCTCATCGCCAGCCTCAATTACTATCCCATTGTCGACTTTGAGCCTGGATCCATAAGGGATAAGGTAGTCTTTCGTCTCCCCGGTCTCCTCGTTTGTGATTATGACCTCGCGCTTCTTCTTCGTGTCGTTCAAGGTAACCCTGCCGCCAAACTCCGCTATTATGGCAAGGCCTTTCGGCTTTGGCTTCCTGGCCTCGAAAAGTTCCTCAACGCGAGGAAGACCCTGGGTGATATCCTCGTTGCTGGCGATTCCGCCTGTATGGAAGGTTCTCATGGTAAGCTGGGTGCCGGGCTCGCCTATTGACTGGGCGGCGATGATTCCAACAGACTCCCCTATTCTCACTATGCGGCCTGATGCCATGTTGGCGCCGTAGCACTTGGAGCAAAGCCCTATCTTGGAGCGGCAGGTGAGAACAGTGCGGATATGGATCTTCTTTATTCCAGCCGCTTGTATCCTCTCAGCCTGGTCAGGGGTAATAAATGAGTCTGCCGCGACTATCATTTCGCCTGTATCCGGGTCTATGATGTCATCAACAGCCCAGCGCCCCCTGGCGCGATCCTGGATGGACTCGATAATGCCGTTCTTGCCGTCCGTGAACTCACTGATCCACATGCCAGGCTTTGCCACGTCCTCGCCAACGCAGTCCCATTCTCTTATTATGATGTCTTGGGAAACGTCAACAAGTCTTCTGGTAAGATAGCCGGAATCGGCGGTTCTGAGCGCTGTGTCGGAAAGGCCTTTTCTAGCGCCGTGAGCGGAGATGAAGTATTCAAGGACTGAAAGCCCTTCACGGAAGTTGGACTTGATCGGGAGTTCCAATGTGCCGCCAGAGGGGCTAGCCATAAGTCCGCGCATGCCTGTGATCTGGCGAAGCTGCTCAATGGATCCGCGAGCGCCGGAGTTTGCCATCATGTAAATGCTGTTATACTTGCCAAGGCCGGCGAAAAGGGTCTCAGAAATGGATTTCACAGTGGCCGACCAAGTGGATGTTATCTGGTTGTGCCTCTCTTCATCCGTGAGCATTCCGCGGCGATACATCTTTATTATCTGGTCTACCCTGACTTCAGCCTCAGCCACAAGCCGCTTCTTTGCCGCCGGTATCTCCATGTCGGAGACCGAAACAGTAAGAGCGCCCCTGGTGGAGTACATGAAGCCAAGCCTTTTGATGTCATCAAGGACAATTGCCGTGTCTGTTGATCCGTACTTGTTGATGCACCGGTTTATGATCTTGCCCAGCGCCTTCTTGTCGATAAGAAAATTTATCTCATACAGGAACTTGTTTTCGAAGTCGTTTCTGTCCACGAATCCAATGTCCTGTGGAATCACTTGGTTAAGGATGATGCGGCCAACTGTTGTCTGAACTCTTCTGCTGTACTCCACACCCTCTATTGTCAGGAACCTGCGAACGAGGACCTTTGCATGGAGGCTCACCAAATGGCTGTCGTAAGCCAGCTGGGCTTCCATCTCGTCCTTGAAGATCTTGCCTTCTCCAATCTCGCCGTCCTTTTCAAGAGTCAGGTAGTAGATGCCAAGAACCATGTCCTGCGTTGGAACAGTGACAGGAGCGCCGTCAGAGGGCTTAAGAAGGTTGTTGGGGGAAAGGAGCAGGAACCTGCACTCCGCTTGCGCCTCAACAGACAATGGCACGTGCACGGCCATCTGGTCGCCGTCAAAGTCCGCGTTGTAAGCTGTGCAAACCAGAGGGTGAAGCTTCAGCGCGCGGCCTTCCACAAGCACCGGCTCGAAAGCCTGTATTCCAAGCCTGTGAAGCGTGGGAGCGCGGTTTAGCATGACTGGATGCTCTTTGATGACATCTTCCAAAGCGTCCCAGACCCCTGCGTGAAGCCTTTCAACCATGCGCTTCGCATTCTTGATGTTGTGCGCGACGCCTGACTTCACCAGATGCTTCATGACAAACGGCTTGAAGAGCTCGATCGCCATTTCGCGGGGAAGCCCGCACTGGTAAATCTTGAGGTTCGGGCCAACTACTATGACGGAGCGTCCGCTGTAGTCAACGCGCTTTCCCAGGAGGTTTTGGCGGAAGCGGCCCTGCTTGCCCTTCAGCAAGTCCGAAAGGGACTTTAGCGCCCTGTTTCCAGGGCCGGACACTGGCCTTCCTCTTCTGCCGTTGTCGATCAACGCGTCGACCGCTTCCTGGAGCATGCGCTTCTCGTTTCTGACTATGATGTCTGGAGCGCCCAAGTCCAAAAGCCTCTTAAGGCGGTTGTTCCTGTTTATGACCCTGCGGTAGAGATCGTTCAAGTCGCTTGTGGCGAACCTGCCTCCATCCAGCTGGACCATAGGCCTCAGATCTGGAGGTATTACTGGTATCGCGTCAAGGATCATCCACTCGGGCTTGTTTCCGGAAACGCGAAACGACTCTATCACTTCAAGCTTCTTGATGTATCTCAGCCTTTTCTGGCCAGTGGCGTCCTTCAAGGCTGTCTTTAGCTCCACGGACTCCCTCTCGACGTCTATGGACTGCAGGAGCTCCTTTATGGCCTCCGCGCCCATGCCGACCCTGAAGGCGTTTCCGTACTTGTCGCTAAGCGCCTTGTACTCCAACTCTGACAAGAGCTGCTTGTACTGCATCACGTCGGTCTGCGTTCCTGGATCGAGAACTACGTATGACGCGAAGTAAAGAACCTTCTCCAGAGACCTGGGGGACATGGAAAGTATCGTGCCCATGCGGCTCGGGATTCCCCTGAAGTACCATATATGCGACACTGGAGCGGCAAGCTCGATATGCCCCATGCGCTCGCGCCTGACCTTGCTTTTTGTGACCTCGACGCCGCAGCGATCACACACGACTCCTTTGTAGCGGATCCGCTTGTACTTGCCGCAATGGCATTCCCAGTCTTTTTGAGGCCCGAAGATCCTCTCGCAGAACAACCCGTCTTTTTCCGGTTTCAGAGTCCTGTAATTGATCGTCTCCGGCTTCTTAACCTCGCCCCTGGACCACTCTCTTATCTTCTCAGGAGAAGCCAGGCCAATCTTGATTGAGTCAAAGACAATCGACTGATCTCCGTTTTGCGGTGCCATTGAGTCATCCCTTTCCGCATTTTGCCGCATGGCGCCCTTGCTGGGCGCAATCCCAAAGAGCTTGGGATGTCTTTATTCTTTAAGGGCGCGTATCCCGAAATTTCTAAAGGGCGCAAAAAGCCATCGCGCGGCTTTTCAGGCCACAAGCGATTTTGGGATATGCACTTATTAAAACATAAGCGCTTTTCATTATTTGCCGCCCTGCTGGCGAAAGCCAGCGCTTTCGCTCGCAGGGCTTTATTACTTAATATATTTCGCCGAATATCCGAAGCAATATCTTTTCAAACGATTTAAATATCATCATAAATCTTCAGCTCATCCGGGATGGCGTCGGGGTCTTGGTCCTCGAAGAATTCAGGCTCTAAAGGGTCTTCCGGGAAATCCACCTCATGGAAGTCGTCAGGCATGTCCGGGAGCTCGTCGTCCTTTTCCGCCACGGCGTCAAGCTCGTCATCAAGGGCCTTGTTCTCTTCATCGGATCCAACGCCTACGAGATCATCGTCATCTTCGTCTTCGTCGTCAGCCAAGTCCACATCATCGGTGTCATCGTCGCTGTCTCCGTCAATGTCCACTTCATCGAAGATCTGGGCTGGATTCTTGTTGTACTTGCCTCCGCCGCCTTTATGGATGTATCCTCTGTCCTTGTCGCCTTCTTGCTCCATGCCCTCGATGTTCAAAGACATGTCATCCAGCTCGTCGACAGACTCCTTGATCTCCACTTCTGTGGCGTCAGCGTTAAGCACCCGCACGTCCAAAGTAAGCGCTTGGAGCTCTTTGAGCAGAACCCTAAATGACTCGGGAACACCTGGCTCTGGGATGTTCTCGCCTTTGACGATGGCTTCGTAGGTCTTGACGCGCCCAATGATGTCGTCGGACTTCACAGTAAGAATCTCTTGCAAAGTGTATGACGCGCCATAGGCTTCAAGGGCCCAAACTTCCATCTCTCCAAACCTCTGCCCTCCGAATTGCGCCTTGCCTCCAAGAGGCTGCTGGGTAACAAGGGAGTACGGGCCTGTTGAGCGGGCATGGATCTTGTCGTCGACCAGATGGTGAAGCTTAAGGTAGTGCATGTATCCTACAGTGACAGGATTGTCAAAGAAATCTCCAGTTCTTCCGTCCCTGAGCATGATCTTGCCGTCCCTGCTTAGCGGGACGCCTTTCCACTCATTCCTTTGATCCTTGTTCTCCTCAAGCTTCGCAAAGATGTCATCGTCTACAACGCCTTGCCACTTGGCTGCGAAATCGCTCCAGCGCATGTTGACATAGTCGTTTGCAAGCTCCAATGTGTCCATGATGTCCACTTCGTTGGCGCCATCAAACACAGGGGTTGCAACCTTCCATCCAAGCGCCTTCGCTGCCAGGCCCAGATGGACTTCCAGAACCTGCCCGATGTTCATTCGGGACGGGACGCCCAGCGGGTTCAGAACTATGTCAAGCGGCCTTCCGTTAGGAAGAAACGGCATGTCTTCAATGGGCAGAACCCTTGATATAACACCCTTGTTACCATGGCGGCCAGCCATCTTGTCTCCGACTGAGATTTTTCTCTTTTGGGCTATATACACTCTCACCTGCTGGTTCACGCCAGGAGGGAGCTCGTCTTTATTCTGCCGGGTGAACACTTTCACGTCCACAATTATGCCGCTTTCTCCATGGGGAACGCGCAGGGACGTGTCTCTTACCTCTCTTGCCTTCTCGCCGAATATGGCCCTAAGAAGCCTTTCTTCCGCTGTGAGCTCAGTTTCGCCTTTGGGCGTCACTTTTCCCAC
>JAISWZ010000203.1 GCA_031270945.1 Clostridiales bacterium
CGGGCCTTCTTTGGGAGTTCCGCTTCGTTTTCGAACATTACCAATTTCCTGCAAGGGATTTGAAAGATCTAAGAAGTTTGCAAAACGAAATCAATACCTCCACCTTTGAAGCCATGCGGGCCTACTCTTAGAGCATATCCCAAAATTATATCCGAGGCGCCGGAAAAATCCGGGTGTTTGCTCGCAGAATATTGAACATCCGCGCACGAGCGAGCGCTCTTCCCGAAAGGGATTTAAAACACAAAAAGAAGGCCCTCGGGCCTTCTTTTTGTGTTTTAAATTGCGAGCGAAATCATCAGTAATTCTCATTTTCCGCTCGCGAGCAAGTTTCATGTCCTTTCTCATGACGCAACTTCACTGTTCGCTTACCCTAATAATTACCATAGCAAGCAAATTTATCGGAGGCAACTCTATCCTTGCGTATCCGTCCTTCACTTCAAAAGGCAATTCTTTCTCTTCCGGAAGCAAAAGAGCTTTGCGAACACTGCGCCCCTTCAAATCCACCGACAGCCTTGCTCCATGCAGCGCAACAGCTGGCAGGGTTGGCTGGACATTGAGTATGGACGCTAAAATATAGTCTCCTGCGTCAAAGCAAATTGCCTCTGCAACAGGGGGCGCTTCCAGGAAGTGCGAGTAGGATCCGCCTGTGAGATAGGCTATGGCCTTTACAAACGCGTCAGACTGCTCCTTTTCTCCCATTGACTCAATCGAACCGGCCATCCAGAGAGTCCTGCCTTTTCCGTACTCATTAGCGATCACTGCTGGGTATTCCGTCCTTTTGCCTGGCGGGTTAGAGTGTATGGAGGCAAACTTGGTGAAATCGCCGGGATCTGTTATTGGAAGCATAATGCTGGCCAAGACCTTGGCGGAGGGAAGAGCTTCGACCTTGCTCTGGATTCCCGCTTGCATCGGGCGGTCTTTCGAAAAAATTGGGATTCCTAACTCCGGGCTGATGTAGGTGTCATGCTCAAACTTTGAGAGATGCTTAAAGCCTAAGACATCTTCAAGCCTTGCGCAGTCTCCGCTTGCATAGACGGCTCCGCCATTTCGGACATACTCTCTGATATCCTCTGCAGACTCTTCCGAAAGCCTAGAAACGCCTGTCAGGACTATTGCTTTGTAGCTGGCGTTTTTCAGGTTTTTGGCCGCTATCACAGTGAATGGAATGTGCCTTTCCTTCAAGACTCTAGCCGTAGCCGCTACTTGCCTTATGTGGGGAAATGGAACCCAGCCGACATTTGTGACATCCATCCCGTTTTCCCTAAAATCCATCTTTGAGTTGGAGTCAAAGAGGATAGCGACATCAGCTATCAGCTCACCACCCAGGTACTTTTCATAAAGCTCAAATTCCTTAAGAACAGCGCCCAAGTCTTCATAAGCCTGGATATCTATCTCCCCAGACGGATCTATAGCGTCTATATGAAGAAAGGCCCCTTTGTGCGCCAGCGCTATGAATGCCTGAAGCTTTATCAGCTCCAACGGTTTCTTTGTCGTATGGTCTCTCAGGTTGACGCATCTGGATGTCATGAACTCAAAACTTCCAGTGAGAGAGTTGAAGAGCTTGCAGATAATTCCCTGCTCCGTAGGCCCTTCATAAAAGTCGCCAGCCGCGTAGTCGCAAGCGTCTACGTAATCTTCAGAAGCGGCAAGCACCCAATTCCTTGAAACGCTTGAGCATTGGTGGCTCACTGTCAAAGCGGGGTTTGCCTTCTTAAGGACATCCGTGCAGAAAACCTCGAACTCATGAAGCCACCGTTCCCGCTTGTGCTGGAAGGCATTCCATCTGCCATCATTCCAGTCCACAATCCTGGGCATTTCGCCAGCCTCCCAGCGGGATCTGCAGCTCTCGCAATAGCACACCTTCGGCCAAAAGGCCATGTCTATAAAGACTCCCTCAAACTCATAGTTCGAAGCCAAATGGTTAAGCTGCGACTTGACATAGCTTCTGTACCCTGAGTTTGGGCATAGCAAGCCGTACCGCCCTGTTGGCTCCCCCAGCTCTGGGGTTCCGCTTGCCTGTCTGCTGTACAACCCATTCGCGTCCTTGATCCGCCAGCTCTCGTTTCGCTCATACACCTAGTTGTCGTAGATAACCGAAAAGTAAGCAACGACATCTATCCCGTTTTTTATGGCATAGCCTTGCCATTTCCCAAATGTTTTTCGTCCGCAGAAATCCTTCTCATGAAATTCACAAACGCGGGAAATGCCGCTTCAGGTGCCGCAATCGAAGGACGCCAGCGTTTTTCCCATTCAAACGAATAAAGCCCTTGGTACCCTCCGCTTTCAAGCATCCCTATGATCTTCTCGACCTCTATGCCGCCCTCGCCCATAAGCCTTGCTTCCGTCTTGCCGTTTTCGATCAGGCAGTCCTTAACGTGGACGTGCCTAACGTATGGGCGCACTACATTGTAAAAACCCTCTATGTCGTTCCCGTAGACCCTGTAGCTATGCTCTATGTCCCAGATCAGCCCGGCGTTTGTTCCTGCCGACAAAGATTCCATCGTCTGCGCCAAAACCTCTGAGCGGTTGAACTCGCCATGCACTTCAAGAAGAACGCAAATCTTGTCTCCACAGATCTCTGATATCTCCGAGATCCCCTCAGCTACGGCCTTTATGGTCTGAGCCTTGGTCCGCCCTTCTGGAAACGCGTCACCAAACACCCGGATGTTAGGTATGCCAAGCTCTGCGCAGAGATCTGCTGTCCTCCTCGCCTCTTTTATGTTTTCAGCATTGCGGCTTGGATCTGAAAGAAAGATCGAAGTATTGACACCGCAGTACCTCAGCGGCTTGCCCTTTATGGCTTCCTCCGCCAAAGCGCCAAACCCTGGAATCAGCGTCACATCCAAATCCTCTTTCACCCCGCGCAACTCTATCGCTGAAAACCCCATTGCTGCCGCGTTGTCTGCGATCTCTTCAAGACTCCACCCTGGGCAGCCAAGGGTTGAGAAAGCAAGCCTATCCAACATGAACCCGAACCCCCTTCGCCCAGAATGGCTTTTTTCTCATAGATTTGTCATGAACTCCACCGAAGACGCCTGCACTTCTGTCTCCAGGGGAAGCCCTGCAATAAATCTTTCAATCTCCAAAGCGGCATGCCGCCCCGCCGAAGGATACCTGTCAGCGGTAGGGCCAGCCACATGCGGCATGAGGATCGCGTTCTCAAGCTTCAAGAGAGGAGAGTTTGCGTCTAGCGGCTCTTTCTCATATACATCCAGCACTGCCGTGATGTTTTTCTCCGCCAAAACCTTGGCCAAGGCCGATTCATCAATCAGCTGGCCCCTGGCGGTGTTGACGAAAACAGCGCCTTCTTTAAGCATGGATAAAAGCCTTGCTCCAATCATCCCTTTTGTCTTCACTGTCAGCGCGTTGTGAAGCGAAACAACATCGCAGGAACTGAAGATGAAGTCCAGGTCAGCTTTATAGACGCCAAGCCCTTTGGCCTCTTCCTCTGTCATATGGCTTGAGCACAAGTAAATCTTTGTGTCAAACACCTTTAGCAAAGGCAGAAGGTACCTCGTGATAGCCCCATATCCAGTCAGCCCTACCTTTTTTTCGTAGAGCCCGCTATTCCCTGGATATGTCCCTCGCCAAGACCCTTTCTTCACCACGGAATCCCAGTATGTTATCCGCCTCAAGCCCGCCAGCATGTAGGCAAGCGTCCCTTCAGCCACTGAGCGCGCATAGATTTCATTAGCGCATGACACTCTCACCCCCTTTTCAAAGGTGGCTTTGTCCACAAACGGGGCAACTGTGCCCCCGGTATGGAGCAGAAGAGACGGGGCTTTCTCTCCTAGCACCTCAGCGCCAATCCGTGCGCATCCCCAGCCAGTTACGATTGCATCGAACTGCGGCAGCTTCTCCCGCAATTCCGAAATGCCATAGTGCTCCCGTGTCGGGTTCCAAGTGACTTCTCCTTGGCTTTCAAGGAACGAGGCCACCTCTTCCGGAAAGAACATCCGCCTGATCTCATTGTCAGGCATTAAAACCCATATTTTCATCCTAAGGCCACCTTGGATTGTTTTACTGACGAGTGATGGTGACAAATAAATTTTTGTTTATCACTCGCAAGCGCATGCTCCACTTTGAGCTGGCAGAAACGCATCGAAAACCCTGATTAAACCGGATTAACGCTTTGCGTTATCCTAAACCCGGACGTACGCTCCGCCTTCTCTTATTATACATTACAAACGGCGCATTAGAAAGCAAAGACAAATATTTCTCTCTTGCGATTTACGCATCCGCTGGAGCGATCCAGAGTAGCCAAAAGCTTGGATTAGGACAAAATTCTAGATTAGGGCAAAATTGCTCCGCACTTTTGCCCTTGAACTTCCTATCCTAATCATCGGGCTTCTGCGAGCAAACGTCCGTACTTATCTGGCCCCCAGAATTAATTTTCTGTTATGATCTTAGGGCTAAAAACACTTGCGCGTTCGGGACATGCATGTTATACTATGCTTTAGCGAGCGAAAAGAACGACACTTTTCACTCAAACCGATGGGTGCCCTAAGGGGAAACCAAGATTAAATTTGGCAAATGTTTTCTCTCGCGGGCTATATGGCAAAAATGCTTGCTTTTTTGACTCCAACAAAATATTTTTTTAACTTGGTGATTTCATGAGCGTCTTGGTGATTGCATGAGCTTAATTAAGAAAGTATAACGTGGTGATAACATGAGCTTAATGAAGAAAGTAAAACGTCTGCTTTCCGAAAAAGGGATACACACATACGAGTTTGCCGCGCATTTAGGTGTCACACGCCAACTGCTATCGTATTGGGATCTTGGCCGATCCCGCACGTATTTGAATTATATGCCTAAAATTGCTGAGTTTCTTGGAACAACGGTTGATGCCCTTCTTGAGGACGATACCGTCCCAACTCGCATTGAAGACCCAGATGGCATCATTTTCAAGCGTATTTGGGTTGAAATGTCTGAGAAGTTCATAACCCAACTCTGTCTAGCCAATTTTCTGGATATTACTGAGAGCACGGTTTTTGGTTGGAGAAAAGGAAGAAGCAAGACATACTGCAAATTGGAAACTCTTGAAAAAATATCGGAGCTCCTTTGCGTGGATGCCAACTTTCTTATTACAGGAGAGACTGCGCCAAGGATGCTCGATGACGAGTTCAAGATGGACTTGATCCTGAAAGAGCTTGGAGAAATCAATGCCACGCTTAGGAGAATTGAGGTTTTGGTGAAATAGGCGCAAGCCTTATTAATACTGGTGCTGGGCAAGTTTGCTTGCCTTGGGCAAGCGCAATGCGGAGCTTTTTAGTGCATATCCCAAAATTCCGTTAAGGCGCAGAAAAATTCCTGGCGAATGCTTCAACTAGTTTGCTCGGGCTTCTGCGAGCAAACACATGGAATTAATTTTGGGATATGCACTTAATTAAAATGGTGATTATATGGGTATGGTGATTACATGGGTGCAATGAACGAAGTAAAACGTCTGCTCACCGAAAAAGGGCTAAAGCAAAACGACCTCGCTACGTATTTGGGCGTCCCTCCCGCAAGGTTAACGAACTGGATACATGGCAGAAACATCAAATACCAGCAATACCTGCCTGAAATAGCGCAGTTCCTTGGAATAGCCACTGACTCTCTTCTTGAGGCTGAAAACGGCCCAGCTCCCATTGATGACCCAGATGGCCTAATTGTTAAGCGCATTTTTATTGAAATGAAAGACAAGAACATACCTTACGTCTCTTTAGCCAATTTTCTTGATATTCCTGAGCAGACCGTTAACCGTTGGAGATATGGAAAAAACGGTTCATACTGCGACCTGAGCACACTTGAAATGATATCGGACTTCCTTGGCGTGGAGACCAGCTTTCTTATTACAGGAGAGAATCCACCAAAACCAGTGATCAAAGAAGAATCTAAGCTTGATCTGATCCTGAAGAAAATTGTCAGCATCAATACCCGGCTTGATAAAATCGAAGTTTCGCTTGCAAGGAAAAACGATAGCGCAGGTGAGCGGCAAGTTCAGGAATAAACATTTTGGTCAGACGAGCGGAAGCAAAATATATTAAGTTAAATTAAACTAAACCAAACTAAACTAAACTAAATTAAATTAAATTAAATTAAATTAAATTAAATTAACTCTTTGTTTCCGCTCGTACGACCCCCGAGAAAAGACGATTAAGAGCATGTTTCTAATTATGGCTGTCTTGGTGATTAAATGAGCGCAATGAATGAAGTAAACCGTCTGCTCCACAAAAAAGGGCTAAGTCAGGGCGAACTTGCTGCGCACTTGGGTGTCAGTCGCCAAATGATAACTAGTTGGACTATTGACAGAACCCATACATATTTGAACTATATGCCAGAAATTGCGCAGTTTCTTGGAACAACTGCCGAAGAGCTTCTTGAGTTCGAAGAGAGGCCAGTGAGAATCGAAGACCCAGATGGGCTCATATTAGAGCGCATTTTGCGCACTTTAGAAGTAAAGAACCTGTCCGCCGCCGATTTGACCAAATTTCTGCATATCAAGTCAGGAAG
>JAISWZ010000299.1 GCA_031270945.1 Clostridiales bacterium
GCCGCGATGATCTCGTCTGCGCGGGGGTTTGAATAGCCGCCGAAGTTTCCGGACCAGTTGTTCTTAAGGCCGATAAACTCGGAGCTGAGGCGCTGGCGAACGCGGGCCCATGGGAATGTTGGGCCGGTGCCGTCGCCCGCGTACATGAATATGTCGTACTCGGTCTGGTCTCCGTCGGTAAATACTGTCTGATAAACATCCCATTCTGGGAAGTAGGTCTCAATGTTGATGCCGATGTTCTTTCCAGCTTCAGCAACAAGGGCCATGCTGGCTTGCCAGTCTGTCCAGCCGTTCGGGCAGACAGCGTTGTACTTCAGGTTCTGGCCATTGTATTCGCGCCATCCGTCTCCGTCGCCGTCAACAATGCCGGCCTCGTCAAGAAGGGCTTTTGCGCCTTCAATGTCATTTCCGATCCACTGAAGATCCTTCACGGCGTCATGGTCATACATGGCCTGCTCGCCGTCTGTCGGGTTCATCAAGGACCTTGGAGTCTGCGCGAAGGTCGGTGACTGGTTGGTCATGGCGTTCGCGATAACGCTGTCATAGTCAACAGCAAGAGCGATAGCTTTTCTGACGGCCAACTGATCCAAGCCGTAGCTCTTCAGGTTGTACCAAGCAGAAGGAGTGGTGACGGTGATGCCATATGGAGGCTCATCAATGTATGTGGATATGGGAAGTTTCTGCTTTTCCCACAGATCTTGAACGTTTGCAAGGAACTGCTGGTCTACGTCGATCTCGCCGGCGGCGAAAGCGACCTGAGTGGCGGCGTTGTCAGAGTAAATGGTGTGAGCGAGGTACTTCGGCACTGGGAGGGAGCCCCACAAAGATGTGCCCCAGTAACTGTCGTTGCGGACGAAAACCACTTTCTGGTCATCTTCATAGTACGGGCCGTACGGGCCAGAAGACACGACATCTTCAGCTACGTCGTCTTTAAGCTTTTGGGCGTCTCCGCCAGCGCGAGCTTCAAGTTTCTGAGTCCAAGCCTTCTGAACCACGTATGTTCTCGGAACATAGTCTTCAAGCATAAGGGGGTTCAAAGCCTGGCCGTTATCGGCCAAAACAGCCTTCAAAAGTACAGTGGACGCGTCAACGGCTTCAACAGAGGCGATGTAAACGCTGTTGGATACGCCGGTGCTGGTTTCGTACTTGACATGAGTGTCCCAAGTGTAGGCGACGTCTTCAGCTGTAACTGGGGTTCCGTCAGTCCACTTGGCGTTCTTGTTGATCTTCACTGTCATTTCGGTGCGAGCGTCATTCCAGACGAACTGTCCGTCTGCAAGAAGAGGATTGAACTTGCCGTCAAGAATGTTGTACATGTAAAGCGTCTCGAACATGGTCACGCGAGCGGAAGCGCCGCCAGCCAAGACCATGGCGTTGTTGTTGTTTGATGAATATGGGTTCCAGCCATTGATTGGGCCCCATTGCTGGCCGCCGAAATACAAGGTCTCATTGCGGGGGAGCTCTTGGAGAACAGCCGGGGCGTCAGTTGCCGCCGCAGGAGCTTCTGTTGCCGCAGGAGCTTCAGTTGCCGCCGCTGCGGGGGCGTCTGTTTTGGCCGGAGCCGGAGCTGCTGTTGGGGCTGCTGGAGCTGGCGCGTTGTTGTTTGAACAGGCTGCTGCACCAAGCACGAAGAGGCATGAAACCATAATGGAAAGCGCTCTTCTGATCCAAAGCTTCATATTTGTTTCCTCCCTTTTTTAACAATAAGAGAAGCAAGCCATAATCACGTTTTTCTAGGGGAAATTTTAACGTGAGCTTACGTGTCTGCTATCTCTCTACATCAATCTTAACACAAAGTCTCAACCAATACAAGAGGTTTTTGTCTAAATTGAACATACTTAAATGGCTAAAAAAATGGCCTTATCCTTAGATGCTCGGGCTTTTTCTTATTTAAGGGGCAAATTGGAAGGGGAAATTTATTTTCCGACCTATCCAAAACACTCCTTTGACAGAAATTTTAATAATTCAGCCCGTATTGTTGCTGTATGACGAACAAATGCCCGCAAAGCGATGCCCAGTCTCCTATTTGTTTCCTCCTTTGATTAAGCACTAAGAGAAGCAAGCCATAAACACGTTTTCGTAATAAAATTTTCACAATTCGCGAATATAGCCGCTATCTCCCTGCATCAATCTTAACACAAAGGATCAAGCAATACAAGATGTTTTTGTATAAAATACATACATGCTTGAATTAAGAAAATTAAAATTTCCAGGCCCGCCCTATACGAAAAAAATGGCCCGCTTA
The DNA here is from genome assembly GCA_031270945.1 of Clostridiales bacterium. Classification (GTDB taxonomy): domain Bacteria; phylum Bacillota; class Clostridia; order Lachnospirales; family WQUN01; genus JAISWZ01. Next base: position 2,246 of record JAISWZ010000299.1, read on the forward strand.
TGCTTATGTAAGGTGAGCAAGTGCCCTCAAGATGGACAGCGCTCTTCTGATCATCAGATCCCTATATCTCTCTCTTGTTCCCTCCCTTTGGTGAAAAAATAAGAAGAAGCATGATAAACACGTTTTCACAGGGAAAAGTTTGCAACGCGCTCATGTGACCGCTATCTCCTTATATCAATCTTAACACAAAGACTCAATTAATGCAAGAGGTTTTTGTATAAAATCAACATACTTTAATATCTATAAGAATGGCCATAACCTTGACTGCTTCAGGCTTTTCTTGTTACAGGGGGCAAATCGAAAGAAAATTTTAATTTTTCAGCCCGCTTTCATGTCCACGCATGCCGAACAAATGCCCGCAAGCGAACAACGCCTGCGGGCTCTTAAGGGCAGCGCCTATGCATCCCGATATGTAACCCCATTGCCGATACTGACGAGCGTTCCTTTGAGGTCAAGTCGCATCATCGAAAGCGGTTCGACGGCAGTAAAGTCAGGCGGAGATGAAATCGTCAGCAAATCAGGAGAGGGGTAGAAATTAATGTCAAGCCTCTCTAAAATCCCCTTTGCGCCAAGCCGAGGCAAACATAACGACCAGGGCGAGGGCTGACACGGGCCATCCAACTACCTGGGCGATATAGACTCCCCATTCTCCAAGAAAAGGCGGAAGGGCGAAAGAGAAAACTACTCTGGCGGCCATCTCAGCAATACCGGAGATGAGGGAAGCTGTTACCCTGCCTGCCCCTTCAAGCGCCGCCCGAAGGAGAAACAGCAAGTATAAGAACGGCAGCGTCCCTGCCATAAAGTTGAGCTGTATCCTTCCGATATCGAGAACCGCCTGCGCCTGCTCTCCTGAAACAAGAACAGAAAGCATTGGCCGACCCCAAATGACTGATATGGCGGATATGCCGATAGAGGCCGCAATCATTGCGATTCCTGCGACTTTTATTCCCTCGCGCACCCGCTCCATCTTTTTCGCCCCGAAGTTCTGGGCAATGAAAGTCGCCGCCGCTCCAGTGCAAGCGTTGCCGATGATCTCAAGCAGACCGTACAGCTTCCAAGGGGCGGCTATCCCTGCTATGAACACTGTGCCAAAAACATTGACGGAGCTCTGCATGGCCAGCCCTCCCAGGCTTATGATTATGTCTCTGGCGGCGAGGGGGGCGCCATACTTTAATAATAAAAATGCGTCTCGCCCAATGATTTTGCTGGAACGATCCTTTTGGGAAAAGCGTTTTGATATCCTAAAGAAGCACCAAACAGCGGCCAGGGTTTGAGAAAACAGCGTAGCTATGGCAACGCCTGCTATTCCCATGGAAAAAACCTGAACCAGTACGATGTCAAGCGCCACATTCACCAAGGAAGACAGCATTACAGAAGCCATAGGGGTTTTGCTGTCCCCCATTCCTCTGAGCATTGCGTATGCGTTGTTGCTGAAAATTGGGATTATGAGCCCGCCAAAGAGAATGCCTAGGTATAGCGATGATTCGTCAAGTATGTCTGCTGGGGTGGACATGAGCGCTAGAAGCGGCCTGGCAAGAAAGCTGCCAACTGCAGAAAGCGGGACGCCCAGGGCAACGCAGAGCAAAAGTGAAGCCTTCCATGCGCTCCATAGCCCGGCCTTGTCAGAAGCGCCATGCCTTTGCGAAAATATCAGCCCAAAGCCTTGGGTTAGCCCCAGCGCCAATGTCAGCGCCAGCATAAAGCATGCCCAGGCGGCACCAGTAGCCGCGAAGGCGCTGACTCCGATTAACCGCCCGACAACCGCGCTGTCCGCGACTGTGTACAGAAGCTGGAATGCGCTCCCTAGCGCCAATGGTACAGCAAATTTAAAAAGAATCTTCCATGTCTTGCCTTGAGTCATGCTTTCCAAGAAAGTCCTCCTGGGCGGTCAAGCTTTATTTTCAGCCCCTTTGAAATCCCCTTTTCGCCAAGAGATTGCGAACATTACTGCAAGGACAAGCGCTGATACCGGCCATCCAACTACTTGGGCGATATAGACTCCCCATTCTCCCAGGAAAGGCGGAAGGGCGAAAGAGCAGGCTACCCGGGCAGCCATCTCGGCGACTCCGGAGATGAATGAGGCTGTAACCCTGCCTGTTCCCTCAAGCGCCGCCCTAAGCAGAAACAGCAAGTACAAAAACGGCAGCGTCCCCGCCATAAAGTTTAGTTGCACCTTTCCGATATCCAGAACCGCTTGCGCCTGCTCTCCTGAAACGAGAACAGAAAGCATTGGCCGACCCCAAATGATTGATATGGCTGCTATGCCAAGGGAGGCTGCAAGCATTGCGATTCCTGCTACCTTTATAGCCTCTCGCACCCGATCCATCTTTTTCGCCCCAAAGTTCTGGGCAATGAAGGTCGCCGACGCGCCAGTGCAAGCGCCGCCAATGATCTCAAGCAGCCCGTACAGCTTCCAAGGGGCCGCTATCCCTGCGATGAACACTGTGCCAAATACATTGACGGAGCTTTGCATAGCCAGCCCGCCAAGGCTAATGATTATGTTTCTGGCGGCGAGGGGTGTGCCATATTTCAATAGCAAAGAGGCGTCGCCTTTCACGATCTTGTTTGCCCGATCTTCCTTTGAAAACCGCTTTGATATCCGATAATAGCACCAAGCGGCGGCCAACGCTTGAGAAACCAGCGTAGCTATGGCAACACCTGCTATTCCCATGGAAAAGGCCTGAACCAGCAAGATGTCTAGCGCCACATTCACCAAAGAAGACAGCATTACGGAAGCCATAGGGGTTTTGCTGTCTCCCAGCCCCCTTAGCATGGCGTAAGCGGTGTTGCAGACAATAGGAATGATTAGCCCGCCAAAGAGAATTCGCAAATACAGCGCTGATCCGTCTATTATGTCTGCAGGAGTGGACATGAGCGCTAGAAGCGGTTTTGCCGCCAGGCCGCCTACTACGGAGAAGGGGACGCCCAGGACAACGCAGAGCAAAAGCGCGGACTTCCATGCGCTCCATAGCCCAGCCTTGTCAGAAGCGCCATGCCTTTGCGAGAATATCAGCCCAAAGCCTTGGGTTAGCCCCAGCGTCAATGTCAGCGCCAGCATGAAGCATGCCCAGGCGGCACCTGTCGCCGCGAAGGCGCTTACTCCAATGAGACGCCCAACTACTGCGCTGTCAGCGACTGTGTACAGAAGCTGGAAAGCGCTGCTAAGAGCCATTGGCACTGCAAATTTCAATAGAATCTTCCAGGTCTTGCCTTGAGTCATGTTTTCCAAAAGTTCTCCCCCTAGAAACCAAGTAATATCCCAAGAACCTGAGGCGCGGATGGCGGTTTATTTTCGAAAGATCAAGAATTAAACGCCAAGAGGCCCCAAAGCGCTGTATTCAAGGCCTTCTCCAAGCCGCTGCAAATATCTGAGATACACTTAAGCCATAGCTTTCACGGCTTTATCATTATAGCCTGCTATAGCCCGCGTACGCTATAATAAAATTTGAAAACTCAAAGCCTTTTTTTAAAGCCAGTTAAAGCCAGGCGGGCTCGCTTCGCCTGTGATAAAAAAATTCCTGAATTTGCCCTTCGAGATAAATCGAATGAAATTCTTAGATAAGCTTTTTTGCATTTATTGAGTCAAATTTAACAGGCATTGACAAAGAATAGAAGCAATTGTTATAATGAAATCGCGGATTAAACGCACTTGGCCATAAGCGGAATAATATGCGCGCAATCAAGAAAAAAATGGGTTTGGCTCAGCGAGGAAGGACATGCGGCACCAAAAATTTATGTCTGCTGCAGATAAAAATCAGCGCTATGGGAATTTTTATGGTTTACCGCAACAACCTTTGGCCGTGAACGAACGAATAAGGTTTAGCATAATCCCCAAAGAGCAGCCGCCCCTGGATTTCAGCGATTTTATTCAAAGCGCAATTAACGCGAAACCAAAGGCCTCGGAAGAAGCGCCACGCTTACAATGGCTTAACGAGAGAAAAGGCTGGCATATCCTGATTAGTGCTTTGTCGCCTTGCCTGACTGCGCATGGCAGGCCTTGCGGGCCATGACGGCTCGCCGATTTATCGAAACCGCCATTTCAGGGTATTAAGCAGCATATCTTAACCGTTTGCGGCACAGATATTTATGAGCGGCAAGTTTAGGAATTTTTTGTCGTTAGCGGGAGTCAACCAGCCTTCGAGCAACGACAAACAAATTCCGTATTTTGACGCTCATCATTATAATGTGCCCATGGCTTAGGCAGCGCCAAAGTTTAAACCGAAAATTTGCGTTTTCGGCTATTGGCGCATGCCTCTAAAAATGCGCATCCCAAATTTATCGAATTTTGGCATCTGTCTAGCGCTAGAAGAATGGATTCATCAAAAACACGAGCGCCCATGGCATTAAAGACGGGCAGAGATGAATAGATTCTTCTTGTAAAAGTGGCTCGCCAGCAGCGCTCTTGCCCTAGCAAGTCCAAGCATGGCTTGTTGAGCGCTTGCTGAGTGCTTGCATGCTAGAATCAGAATCATAAATTTTGCGATGCGCTCGAAGGCGCGTCCCTTGTCAAGCTTTAATGGCAAGTGTCGCCAGCCTTTGGCCAAGCCGCAACACAAGCGCGGGCGCTTTAGGAAGGAGTAAGAAATGCGGCCAGAACACAAGCAGCTTAGGGAGTCTATCAGCAAAAAGGTTGCCGAACACTTTGAGCTTGAAACGTCCCCAAGAGGCGCCGTTTTGAGAAACAGACAGAAGATCGAAGACGACATGTTTGTGGACACGCTGGTTGAGGACATGGTGGACAACGCAAAGAGAGAGGGCTGCAGCTACTATGACGCCGAGAAATTCAAAGTCTTGGCCAAAGCCCATTTGAAAGTGGTAAAGAAGGAAGAAAAGGCGCTCTCACTGGTAAGCCAGGGGGCGCAGGTTCTGTAGGAACATAGGGCGCATGCAAATTAAGCAGGAAAAGGCCTGCCAGGCATATGCCCATAGCGAGATACAAATGTTTTCGTCCGCAACTATAAAACTCAGGCATTGAGGCATGGCTCGCTTGGATTGCTTTTGATTCTACCGTAACACCCAATGGCCAAAAACAAACCGCTTGAAGGCAAGTCCAGTTGTCATCACGACTTGTCAAAGCCTTGTTTTTCGCCATCGATGAAGTTGTTGCGGCGGAATCTTTATTTGCAAACAGCGCTGGGAAAAATCTCACGCAAGCCTCAATTGCATGAAAACGGGCACTCTAGCGCATGTCCCAAAATTTCTTAAAAGGTGCGTGAATAGCAAGCCTGTAGCCATTTTGGGATTTGTTTTTAAGCGGGGCGAGGAAAGGCCGCTATCTATGGTAGATAGCGGCCTTGAAGGTTAGGGCGGAGGCTTGATTTTGATGGAAAACAGGCGCGGCGCAACGTACTCGGCACCTGGAGTTAGCAATAGGCAACTGGCACTTGGTCATAAATTTCTTCACGTGCGCCAATTAGGGCGCATATCTGTCTTCTCGGGAAATTTCCCCAGCATCAGAGAAGGCATAACTCGAAACGGTTGCTGGATTTACAGCATTTCTTTCATATATTTTAAAACCGCTCTAGGCCTAATAGGATGATTACCACCGAAAGCCAACCTTAATTGCCTACTTTCTCAAAGCCTTGACCAACTTGCGCGCGAATGATATAATTATTTGGCGTAAATGACGAAAAAAGCAGAAGAAGGATCCAAACGCCATATTCTGCTCGAATCGATGCGCATAAGGGCATATGCCAAAATTTGTTTTTGCGCTTGGAAAGTCCGCGCTGAAGGTCACGAGACTTTGGCGATTTGTCCTGAAAATTGGGGCAAAGGCTATCTTGCGCCTATACGGGTTTGGCTTATGCCTCGGCTTAGACGCAAAATGACAATCAGGGGTGAACCAAATGGCGAATGTGGTTTTCGGAGAAGTGAAGAAGTGCGTTACGTGCCAGTACTACAAGGGAGAGAGAATACTGGCCCCATCACAGAAGAACGTAATGTACTTCACACCAAGCGGCTTATGCGAAATGCACAAGAAAAGGCTCAAAGGCCGCATGCCGGCCTGCGACGCATATATAAAGTGGAACGTGATCATCTAGGGCATGCGCTCTGAACATGCAGTAAAAGTTTTGCGAAAGCCAATTTAATGAAGATATGACCTTAGCTGGACAGGGACTGACAGGGGCCGCAATCGCAATCGCATTGCGGCCTCGCGGGTTTGGCGCGTAAGGTATTATTAGGTTGCGCCTTGATCAGGGTTGGGGAATAAGTTGCTCCTCGCTAACTTATTTTATGCCTTTAAGTTTAAAAAGCGAATGTTGACCTGGTGATCGGGCTTTCCATTTAGCATCATAACGTGCTATACTTTGGAAGGGTAAGTTGCCGTAAGCTAACCGCTTGCGGCGTGATCGCGCTAGATACTCAGCGGGTTCTGGCATCACCAAGCGCATATCCCAAAATTCCGTAAATTTACGCTCTAATGCATCCCGCAGGGAATATCCCCAATATAGGAGGCACCCATGGCAGCCATGCTCAAGCGCAGGACATTCATAGCTATTGCCACTATCATAGCGATAGCAGCATTTGGCGCTCTCCTGCAAAACCCGCCTTCGCTTATAGACGCAATCACAGGCGCAACAAGGAAATCGAGGCCTCTGATCCTGTCTGTGGCGCCTAAATCATATACCCTGGCTGTCAACTCAGAGAGATTCAAGATTTCTGACATAGAAGCGGCTTTGAGCGGACAGGGGTCTTATGACGGAGCAGAGATCCAGCTTTCAATACTTGAGGGTATCTTCACGGAGCGCAAGTCGGATGAGATTTCGCAGAGCCTGTCTGCTGCCGGGTTCAATCCCAGGCGTAAGGCGTATAGCGAAACGATGCTCTTTTCCCGCGCTATCGCGGGCAAGTATGATCTTCTTCTCTATCCAGCCGATGACACCGCCCCAAACATTCCAGGGGCTTTGCAGATTGAGGTGCCAGAGTGAGAAAACTTAACGCTATCATCTCAGCGGCGATTGTGGTCATCTTCTTGATTCATGGAGTCATGGGCGGATTTATGCTCCTGGGCATAGGCAAAGGAGCAGGGCAGCCCCTGGCGTGGCTTGGAGTTGGCTTGATTGCTGTTCACACGGTGCTAGGCGCTGTTTTTAGCTTAAAGTCCATTCGGGCCTCTAAGGCCGGGGGTTGGCGCTTTCGGCAAAACGCGCTGTTTTGGGCTCGCCGCGCAAGCGGCATATGCATTCTGGTCTTTGCCTTTTTTCACATAGATCTATTTGGCCATGAGGCTGAGGGCACATATCTTTTGCTTGACTTCACAACGGCAAAGCTTGCTCTTCAGATGCTTCTCATTTTGTCGCTGTTCACGCACATATTCATGAACATCCGCCCTTTGCTTGTCTCTCTGGGCATTATCGGAGGCAAGGAGAAAAGGCTTGATGTCTTTGTTGCGCTGTCCTTGATTCTCCTCTTTTGCGCAGGAGCGGTGCTTGCGTATTATGCGGGGTGGAAGACTTGAGCCCGATAGTTGTGCTTGGAGCTGGGCTTGCTGGACTGTCAGCGGCTATAGAAGCGGCTGAAAATGGCTATGAAGTTACGGTAGTGTCCCCGAAGCCAAGCGAGAGAGCTCAGTCAGTGATGGCTGAAGGCGGAATGAACGCCGCTCTTGGAGAAGGCGATAGCCCGAAGCGGCATTTTGAAGATACGATAAAAGCGGGCCGGTTCCTGGCTGATCCTGAGGCTGTCATGGGAATGGCGAATGCCGCGCCAGGGATAGCCAGACGCTTGCGCTCACTTGGAACCATGTTTAACATCAGAGGGGATGAGATGGATCTCAGAGCCTTTGGCGGGCAAAAGACTAGGCGAACTGTTTTCGCCCAAAGCTCAACTGGAAAGCAGATCATGAGCGCGGTTATCCAAGAGGCCAGAAAATATGAGTTCAAAGGGTTGATCCGGAGACTCAGCAGACATGCGCTTTCAGGGCTCTTGCTGAGTGGCAATGGCTGTACGGGATGCGAAGTCCAAGACGTTTATACTGGAGAATCCTTGTCTCTTGCCGGATCTGTGATAGCGGCCCTGGGTGGCATGAACGGCTTGTTCAACCGCTATACAGGATCCCAAGACAACACTGGCGCCGCAACCGCTATTCTGTTTCAGTCTGGAGCGTCTTTGGCAAACGGAGAGTTCATTCAATATCATCCAACTACTGCCGCCATCCCAGGAAAGCGGATCTTGATCAGCGAAGCGGCGAGAAGCGAGGGTGGACGCCTGTTTTGCCTGAAAAACGGGAAGCCCTTTTACTTCATGGAAGAGAAGGATCCTGAGCTGAAAAACCTCGCGCCTAGAGATGTCATAACCCGAGAAATGGCCTTTTTAGGCGAGCAGGCTTACCTGGATCTAACCCCAATATCAAACGACGCATTTAGGACGCGACTAAGCGGCACTCTTGAAGACTGCCTGACTTACTTGAGGCTGGATCCCAGAAAGAAGCCCATACCAGTAGAGCCCGGCATCCATTACTTTATGGGAGGGCTACTGGTTGACATCAGACACCAGACAAATGTGCCAGGCTTGTATGCAGCTGGAGAATGCTGCTACCAATACCATGGGGCAAACAGGCTTGGAGGGAACTCTTTGCTGGGCGCGATATACGGAGGGATCATAGCGGCTAGATCGGCCATGGCCGATGGTTGCCCCACAGGGCGGGGCAAAGTGGCTTTTGTCCAAGAAACCCAGCCAACCCAAGACAGGCTGGCCATGCAAAACGCTATGTCAAGCGGTCTTGGCCCTATCCGGGATAAAGCGGGGCTTGAACGCCTTGTTAATACCCTTGAAAGGCTTGATAAAAGCGTTCCCCTGCTGGCAAAAGCCATTGCGATCAGCGCCCTTAACCGAAAGGAAAGCAGAGGGGCCCATTGCCGAAGCGACTTCCCAAACGAGAATTCTGAGATAAAAAATTCAGTTGCGAGCGCTAACGGTAGGGAAGTGCTATTCAGCGCCAGAGAGGCGGCGAATTATGGAGTACACGCTTGACATAGCGCGTCAGTCTCCTGGCGGCAAGCCTTGGCGGCAGACGTTCTTGGTCGAGGATAGCGGAGAGTCTAGCGTTTCCACAATACTGGATTCCATAAGCAGCCAAGTTTCTCTAGACGCTGAAGGGGAACCAGCCGAACCTGTCGTTTGGGAATGCGGATGCCTTCAGGGCAAATGCGGGGCATGCGCCATGAGGATAAACGGCGTTCCAAGACTGGCTTGCTCAGCGTTCTTGAGGGAGTTTCCCAAAAGGCGGATATTGGTTGAGCCGCTTGGCAAGTTTCCTGTCATAAAGGATCTGGCGGTTGACCGCAGCGGAATGTTTGAAAGCCTGAAGCAAGCCAAGCTCTGGCTGGAGGGGGAAGCGTTCAACTCGAAATTCAGGCATGACGCCTGCTATCAGTCGGCTATGTGCCTTATGTGCGGCTGCTGCTTGGATGTCTGCCCAAACTTCATGCCGGATGAAGAGTTCTTTGGCGCGGCTCTGGCTGTAAACGCCTACAGGATTCTGGAGCAGTCAGAAGCGAAAAGCATTGCGCTGGAATATAAGAAGCGGTACTGGCACACTTGCGGGAAGTCCCTGTCCTGCGACAAAGTCTGCCCAGCCAAGCTGCCGGTGGAAGAGCTTATGGCGAGAGCGAATGCCATAGCGATCTGGGGCAAATGAAAGTTTAATTATTTATGTGGCCTAGCGGCTGTGCGCTAGGCCTTTTTTGCGCATGTTTCTCTGACTGTGGTTATTTATGCATAACAAACAAATGCCGGAATGTTTGGGAGTATACGTTTCATTTACAATAGCCTTTGACAAGTATATAATAAAATACAATTACGAAGGAACAGGGAACATTTCACAGCTGCATGGGCAGCCTACGACAGCTTTATCTGGCATCCGGGGTGGAAATCGACCTGGCGCACGTATGCACCCCTTCGAATTAATAGGAGGCAATCGCTTATGAAACGAATTGCTCGCGTTTTGGCAGCATTGTTGGTTTTGGCGCTATTGGCGGCATGCGCCAGCAAGGATCCAGCGCCCGCGCAAGCCCCGGCAGCACCGGCAGCTCCAGCTGGCGCACATTCTGGCATCGGGCTTGACGGAGTAAGGTTTACGGACACCCGCCATATCACAGTTGAGATTTTCGACAGAAACAATGAAGGCGGATCGACGCCAGCTGACAACTGCTACACGGATTTCATCAAGAAAGGCATGCTTGAGAAGCACAATGTCGAGGTGGAGTTTATACCTGTTCCGCGCTGGACTGAAGGCGCCGACATAAACAACATGCTGGCGGCAGGCACCGCGCCTGACATCTGCGTAACATATAGCGCTCCCACCATTCAGCTTTACGCTGCCATGGGCGGCGTGAAGGAGCTTACGCCTTACCTGGACGAGGCTAAGGACATATTGCCTAACTTGTGGGATTTCCTTGGCGATACAGGCATCTATTGGTCTAAGGATCCTGATACGGGAGAACTGTATGCGATAGAAAGCAAAAGGGCTAACGTTGCGAAGCAGACAACTTTTATCAGAAACGATTGGCTTGATACCCTAGGCTTGGCCGTGCCAAACTCAGAGGAAGAATTTCATGCCGCTCTTGTGGCATTCAGGGACAATGCGGCTACTCTTCTTCCAAACGAGCCAGACAAAATGATCCCGCTTCTTATTACCTATGACGTAGGCTGGATGGCAGCCCCCTTGATCAACGCCTATATTCCTGACGCGCTTACCGACAAGCAGCTTTACACCTTGGGATTTGATGACCGCTTCCTGCTTTTCCCGGGTTTCAAGGATGCCATTCGAAAGCTTAATGAATGGTACAATGAAGGGCTCATTTGGAAAGATTTCGCTCTCTATGGCGTAGGCGACGACACAAACGGGTTGCTCTCACGAGCTGGCTACGTAGGCGCCCAGATGCAGAACTGGGATCAGTTGTACCGCAATGGCGAGGACAGCGTTATCACTAACATCCGTCGCGCTACCGGAAACGACAAGGCAGGCTATATTGCTCTTAATCCGTTCCCAAATGATTCCGGCAAAGTACGCACATTCCCGTATGGTCCAGTAGGCTCTGACAGAAAAGTGTTCTTCCCATCTTCAAATGACGAAGTGTACGCTTCTCTTCTGTACCTGGACTGGATATCTGACGCAGCCAACAGGCAGTACCTCCAGATAGGCGACGAAGGCGTAACCCATGCTGTCGAGGCAAATGGCGGAATTAGAACCATAGCAGTAACAGGCGAGAAGATGATGAACTCCGTGAACAACATCGACTATACAATTACCTGCAACGGCTTGTCTTTCGCAGATCCAGAAGTCACCTCGAAGTCCATCGCTCTTGGCTACGCAGGAGTAGAGTCTGAGCTGGTTGTCCAGGCATATGAATTGTCGCAGGTCAACGCCAGGTTCAATAACGCAGGCAACCTGGGCACCATAGTAGCAGAAGAAGGCAAAGGCGCTGAGCTGGATTCCAAGCGTGACGTGTTCCTTGATCAAGCGGTTGTCGCATCTCCAGACAAATTTGATTCAGTTTTTGACGGCGGCTTGAATGACTACCTCGCTTCTGGCGGCCAAGCCATCATTGATGAGAGAACCCAAGTATGGGAGAAGTATTTCGGAAGCAGCGACACCCTTAACAAGTAATAGAGACACGCAATCAGCAGGGCCAGTATGGCGAAAGCCATTTTGGCTCTGCTTTTTATTGTCGCTGAAGAAGCGGGATTTAGAGCCCCGCTCTTTATTGATTCCGAATTTTACCTGACATATCAAGTTTCAGCAAAGGCGCACAGCTCCCGCCAAATCCTCATACGTATCATGAAATCTTAAGCAACTCGAGCTTATTGAGGCTATTTTGCCCGAGTTGCAAGCAAAGTTGCTGGATAGGCACTTTATGTTCTGTCTATAAAATGAAATTTTATACAAACGACGTGAAAAAATCGATAAAGCTTTCACGAAAATTAAAGAAGTTTGAGCTTATTAAGGCTTTTTTTATCCAAACAATAATCGCGAAGTATCTAGTTATTTTCTTAAGTCGACAGCAAATCAATCTTGTAGAAAGCGGTGCGACCGAACTGAGGAAGAAGCCTTGAAAATAAAGCCGTCTAAGCTCGCTTGGGTTGCCATTATCTAAAAAAAACCAAAAAAAATCCCTCGCTGCAACATCTCGTGAAATCTTAAGCAATTTAAGCTTATGGAAGCTGTTTTTGCCCAAAAGACAAGACGAAGTTGTTCGTTAATCATCTAGAGTTTTGACATCGCAATCAATTTTATAGCAGAATGTCACAAGATTTCCGGGTAAACAAAGTAAATTGCCTTGAAATATTAAAAAAGTTGAGAACAGTGTATTGCTGTTGCCCGAGTTGTTAACGAAAAACCTCTCTTTGTGCGTCTTAAGTTGTCAGCGCAATCAATCTTGCAGGAAGCGGTGCGACCTAATTGAGGACGAAACCTTGAAACTAAAGCCTTCTGGGTTCGCATGGATCGCCATTGCTTCAAGGAATAAACAAAAAATCTTTCTGGTGCGCATCTTAAGCTGGCAACGAAATTCCGCCGAAAAAGGTGAGGAAGAACTGAGAGAGATGCTTTTAGGAAGTTTAAGCTTACCGAGGCTTCTGTTACGCAATTCCTAGCGGTGCGGTCGAACTGAGGGAGGACTTTGTGTTTTGCATGCAGTGGAAATCTTAGGCCAGGGGCAAGGGCAAACGCGCAAAAAGTGTTAAATTCCATGGTGGAATAAAGAAATACAGCATCGGAATAACCAAATTTTAGCACTCGCAGAGCGTGATTCACTTCTTTTTTACCTCTATAAAACTTCTTGCCCTCTTGCCCTAAGCAACGCCTTCCAGCCAGAAAGCGGTGCGACCGACCTACCGTAGAATCCTTTAAACATAAGCCATCTAAGTCTGCCAGGGTTGCCATTGCCTCAAACAACACCCAAAAAATCCCTCACTGTTCATCTTAAGCCGCCGCAGAATACTTGCAAAGCGATCCCCAGTGCCAAACTGCCAAGGCTTGATTTGCCCCATAATCCCATAGCATATTAAGCATACAGAGATTTAAATCGAGCGTTGCTTTTTGCTTCACGCGATTCACAGCCCTTGCCTTCGGACATTTTTCTAGCCCCAGAAGTCGTCCGGCCATCGACGTGCCCCTTTGTCCTAAAAAGTTAAAACCTTGCCCAAAAGAGCTTTGCGTTTGCTGTTTCGGCTTGATTTCAACGAGTTTTGGCCTTTCAGGATAAAATTGCGAGTTGACTTAAGGCTTTCAATTTGGTATATTTGTATCCAGACAAATGCTCAAATGCAGAATTGATTAAACTCAACCCATTTTTGAGCCTTCCGGGCTGTTCAGCCAAGGTGGTTAGCGATCGCTAATTCTTTGCTTTTGCCTTATGGAACAAGCCTTTGTTTATAGCAAACAGAAATTGTGGCGACGCAGGGTTTGCAAAATACAAAAAAAGCCCCAGCAAGCCGGGGCTTTAAAGCATATCCCAAAGCAATTCAAGCCTTGACGAAATTTGCGACATGCGCACAGACGTTGCGCAACCTAGCATTATATAGTCTTAAAGGATTTCTCTCTTCACGTAGTGGGTGTGCAAGAGATCGTGAGCCTTTTCTCCATAGAGCTCGCCTAGGAACTCGTCATAGAGGGCTTTGACTTGCAGGTTCTCGTGCGACCTGCGCACCTGCTTCTCTGAGTCTTCCTTGTACAGGGCGCTGGCTCTCTTGCGGAGAACCTCGATGTCGTTGCCGTGGTAAGGCTGTCCGCCGCCTCCAACGCAGCCAGAGGGGCAAGCCATGATCTCGATTGCGTGGTAGTTGGCTTTCCCGCTTCTGATGTCCTCAAGCAGGCGCCTTGCGTTGCCAAGGCCGTTGGCGATGGCGATTTTGATCTCCGTGCCGCCGATGTTGACCTCCGCCTCGCGGATGCCTTGCATGCCGCGCAGCTGATGGAAGTCGATCTCTGGGTTGGGGTTGTCCTTGTCAAGCCAAACTGCGGCTGTTCTTACAACGGCTTCAATAACGCCGCCAGATGTTCCGAAAATGACAGCGGCGCCTGTGGACTCGCCCATGACGTCATCGAACTCTTCATCAGGCAACGTCTCGAAGCTGATTCCGGCCTCGCGTATCATGCGGGCCAGCTCCCTTGTGGAGAGAACAAAGTCAACGTCTCTTCCAACGTCAGTCTGGGAGAGCTCTTCGCGCTTGGCCTCAAACTTCTTCGCAAGGCATGGCATGATTGAGACTATGACTATCTTCTTGGGGTCTATGCCAAGCTTCTTGGCAAGGTAGGTTTTTGCTACAGCGCCAAACATTTCGTGAGGCGATTTGCAGGTTGACGGGATGTCAAGCAGATCCGGGAAGGAATGCTCGAAGAACTTGACCCAAGCTGGACAGCAGCTTGTGAGAATGGGGAGCCTTCCTCCGTGCTGAACCCTGTGAAGGAACTCTGAGGCTTCTTCAAGGATCGTGAGATCAGCGGCGAAATCTGTGTCAAGCACTTTGTCAAAGCCAAGCTTCTTAAGCGATGCCGCCATCTTGCCGGTGACTTGGGTGCCTACTGGGTATCCGAACGACTCTCCAAGCGCGACACGGACAGCGGGGGCTGTCTGGGCTATGACATAGAGATCCGGATTCGCCAAGGCTGACCACACGTCCTGGGTGTCATCAGTCTCAGTGAGGGCGCCAGTTGGGCAGACAGAAACGCACTGCCCGCAGAATGTGCAGGAAGTCTCGATCATCGGCAGATCGAAAGCGGGAGCTATAACAGTCTCGATGCCTCGGTTTATGGCAGAGTATACGCCAACAGTCTGAACCTCGTTGCACATTGTTTCGCAGCGGCGGCACAGGACGCATTTCTCTTTGTTGCGGACTATGGAGTAGCTGGATGTGTCCTTCTCAGCGTGGAGCCTGGGCCCTTTGAACCTGATCTCGCGGATTCCAAGCTCCGCCGCAAGGCTCTGGAGCTCGCAGTTCTGGTTGCGCTCGCAGGTCAGGCACTCTCTTGGGTGGCTGCTCAAGAGAAGCTCGACTATCGCGCGGCGGGCGCGGATAGCCCTGAGAGTGTTGGTAGATATCTTCATGTTCGGAGCGACCAAGGTGGAGCAGGCAGGGATCAGGTTCCTCCTGCCCTCTACGTCGACCATGCAAACGCGGCAAGTGCCGACCTGGTTGACCATCTTGATGTCGTGCAGATCCAAGTGGCAAAGGGTGGGAATGTGGATGCCAAGGCTCTTGGCGGCTTCCAGTATGGTTGTGCCCTCTGGGACCTGGGTTTCGATGCTGTTGATTGTCACAGTTACCATTTATCTGTCGCCTCCCTATCCCCGCACTATTGCCTTGAACCGGCATTTTTCCATGCAAGCGCCGCACTTGATGCACTTTGCCTGGTCGATTGAGTGCACTTGCTTCGGCTTTCCCGAGATGCACTTCACTGGGCAGTTGCGGGCGCAAACTGTGCAGCCTGTGCACTTCTCCGGCAAAACCTTGAATCCGACGAGCTTTATGCATGCGCCAGCAGGGCACTTCTTGTCCCTGACATGGGCGATGTACTCGCTCTTGAAGAAGCGCAATGTAGAGATGGCCGGGTTGGGGGAGCTTTGGCCAAGTCCGCAAAGAGCCGTGTCCTTAATGATGTTGCCAAGCTCGTCCAGCTCGCTGAGATCTTTGTCTTCGCCCTCTCCGCTTGTTATGCGGGTCAGGATCTCAAGCAGGCGCTGGTTTCCGATTCTGCAGGGAGAGCACTTGCCGCAGCTTTCCTCAGCCGTGAAGGTGAGGTAGAACTTGGCTATGTTGACCATGCAGTCGTCTTCATCCATTACTATCATTCCGCCTGATCCCATCATGCTTCCCAGGGATGTCAGGGACTCGTAGTCTATCGGAGTGTCCAGGTGCTCAGCAGGTATGCAGCCGCCGGAAGGGCCGCCGGTTTGCACAGCCTTGAACCGCCTGTTGTTTCTGATCCCGCCGCCAATGTCCTCGATAATGGTGCGCAATGGCGTTCCCATAGGAACTTCAACCAAGCCCACGTTGTTGACTTTTCCGGCCAAGGCGAAAACTTTGGTTCCAGGGCTCTTCTCAGTGCCGAAAGACCTGAACCACTCCCAGCCGTTTCTGATTATCGCGGCGACATTAGCGTAGGTTTCTACGTTGTTGATGTTTGTGGGCTTGCCCCAAAGGCCGGCCACTGCCGGGAACGGGGGCTTTATCCTTGGCTCGCCTCTGCCGCCTTGCACGGAGTTCATCAAGGATGTCTCCTCGCCGCAGACAAACGCGCCAGCGCCCAAGTAAAGCCTGAGGTTGAAAGAAAAGTCGGATCCCATGATGTTGTCGCCCAAAAGCGCGAGATCCTTGGCTTGGTCTATCGCTATCTGAAGCCTCTTGACAGCCAGCGGGTATTCCGCGCGGACATAGATGATCCCTTGGCTTGCCCCAATGGCGTAGCCGCAAATGGCCATGGCTTCCAGAACGCAGTGCGGGTCTCCCTCAAGGACTGAGCGGTCCATGAATGCGCCTGGATCGCCTTCGTCAGCGTTGCAGAGGACGTATTTCACGTCTGAGGGGGTCTTCATGGCGGTCTCCCACTTGATGCCGGTGGGGAACCCTGCGCCTCCGCGCCCGCGAAGCCCGCTCTTCTTTATCACGTCTACGACTTCTTCGGGCTTGAGCTCGAAGACGCATTTCGCCAGGGCATCGTATCCGTCGGTCGCTATATAGTCGTTTATGCTCTCTGGATCTATGACGCCGCAGTTGCGCAGCGCGATTCTAGTCTGGGTTGCGCTCACTCGGCCTCCACCTCCAAATGCAGAACGTTGTCCTCCAGGATCCTGCCCTCTACCAAGTGCCTTTTCACTATGCTCTTCGCGACTTCCGGCGTCACGTAGCCGTAGTAGACGGAGGGCTCTCCTGCCTTGCGAACCTCAACCATCGGCTCAGCGTAGCAGTACCCGAAGCAGCCGGTTGGGATGATCTGCGCGTTGACCCCGCGCTTTGCGATCTCTTTCGCCAAAACTGCTTCCACTTCTTTCGCGCCAGCGGCTATTCCGCATGTCGCCTCTCCAACCGCCAGCAAGACGCGCCCTGAATCCGGCTCAAGCAGGCTGCTCTCGCCCTTGATCTCAGAGCGGTAGCTCTTCAAGTCTTCCCATGACAGAAGCTTCGGCATCTCACTCGCCCCCTTTGCCCAAATACTCATCGACTATGTGCTTCACGTCGTCTGGCGTGACGCGTCCATACACCTTGTCGTTTACCATGACAACTGGAGCGAGGCCGCAGGCGCCTACGCACCTGATCGAGCCTATTGTGAAGGTGCCGTCAGAAGTGGTCTCTGTCCTGGCCACTCCAAGCTCTTTCTCGAACTCGGCTAGAACGCCTTCAGAGCCTCTGACGAAACAGGCTGTGCCAAGGCATACGTTCACCCTGTAGTCGCCCTTTTTCTCCAGGTTGAAAAGGGAGTAGAAAGTGGCGACTCCAAAGACCTTGGATGCTGGGATTTCCAACTTGCGCGCGATGTAGAGCTGGACGTCCTTTGGCAGGTAGCCATAGACTTCCTGCGCTTTGTGAAGCACAGGAATAAGCGCGCCATTCTTGTCTGGAAGGCTGTCGTAGAACGCGTCGATCTCCGGGTAGCTTCCCGCAGCCTCTAACGCCTCTTGCGCCATAGGGGTTCCTCCTATTCTGTCTCAAAGGCCTGAAAGAGCGCCGCAGGCGCTCTTTCAGGCGCGTGGCGCGTCCTCGCGGGACGCGCCGTTTGTTTGCAAGCATAATCGGACAGCGCCTTTTTTAAAATATGGGGTATGCCCTTAGCGCTGCTCCTCACCAAAAAGTTTATCATTGATTCTTGCCTTGCGCAACAAAAATAATAGCGAGATGCGAAAAATAGCGGGGCTATTCCAAACATCTCAGGAAAAATCCTAGATTGCTTTAGCAATAGTGCTGCAAAAAGAATGAAATATCAACTAAATGTCGTGCATGTTTCAGGATGAAGGAAACCATGGCGCGTTAAATCATAAGGCAAGGCGTCGAATACTCGCTCATTGCTGGCCGCTATTTTTCTCCATGTCCTTCTGCCTTATCTCAACCCGCTTAATTTTCCCGCTTATGGTCTTTGGAAGCTCTGACACGAACTCGATTACCCTGGGGTACTTGTAAGGCGCGGTGTGGGTCTTGACGTGCTGCTGAAGCTCTTTGGCAAGTTCTGGGGTTGGATCGAAACCTTTCGCGGGAACTATGGTGGCCTTGACGTTAAAGCCCCTTACGGGATCAGGGACGCCTGTCACAGCGACCTCAAGTACCGCAGGATGCTCTGCCAAGACGCTTTCCACCTCGAAAGGCCCTATGCGGTATCCAGAGGACTTTATGATGTCGTCGTTTCTCCCGATGTACCAGAGATAGCCGTCCTCGTCACGGTAAGCTGTGTCTCCGCTGTGGTAATAGCCGTCCGCGAAAACGCGGTCAGTAGCGTCGCTGTTTCTGTAGTAGCCCCTGAAGAGCCCGCAGGGGCGCCCTTCGTACTGGGCTTCGTCCTTGGCGTGAAACGCTATCTCGCCTGTCACTCCAGGAGGGGCTTCTTTTCCGTCAGGCCCTATGACCGCGAAGTCCAGGTTGGGGATCGGAAGACCCATGGATCCGGGCTTGGGCTTGACGAATGGATAAAGCGTCGCAACGCTCAAAGTAGTTTCCGTCTGGCCAAACCCCTCGTGCAGCTCAAGGCCCAGGATATCCTTCCATTTGAAGAACAGATCCGGGTTCAGGGCTTCGCCAGCCGTGCAGACGTGCTTGAGGCTTGAGAGATCGTAGCTCGCCAGATCGGCGTTGGCCATCATCCGAAGCATCGTTGGAGGCGCGCAGAACGTCGTAATCTTATATTTTTCTAATTTGCTTAAAATATCCGCCGCGTTGAACTTGTCGAAGTCGTAGGTGAAAACGGCAGACTCGCCTAGCCATTGCCCATACATCTTGCCCCAAAGGCTTTTGAGCCATCCTGTGTCGGAGATTGTGAAGTGCAGCCCGCCGTCCTCGACCCGGTGCCAAAAAACTCCTGTTATTATATGGCCCAAAGAGTATGTGAAGTCATGGGAGACCATCTTCGGATACCCCGTTGTCCCTGATGAGAAGCTCACGAGCATCCTGTCCGTAGCCAGCGTTCCCAAAGCGCCTGTCGGCCTTTCCCAATTGTCGTCTGCCGCGTCTAGGGCCGCGTCAAAATCGATCCAGCCCGCCCCGGCCTTTTTGCCTTTTGTCACAGCCTTGACCTGAACCGTCTCATAGGGCTCGCCTTTGTCGAACTGGGCAGTGCAGTCTCCATCTCCGGTTATCACAGCCATCTTTATGCTGGCCGCGTTGTTGCGGTAGATGTAATCCTTCGCGGTAAGCAGGTTTGTGGCCTGGACAGCCACAGCCCCCAGCTTGTGCAACCCCATCATGCAGTACCAGAACATGTAGCTTCTTTTCAAAACCAGGAGCACGAAGTCCCCTTTGCCTATCCCCAGGCTCTTGAAGCAGTTGGCAGCCTTGGAGCTCATGCGGGACATTTCCTTGAAGGATATGAACTTTTCTGTTCCGTCAGCGCCAACCCATGCCATGCAAAGCTTGTCCGGCTTTTCCCAGGCCAGCTTGTCAAGCACATCGTAGGCGAAGTTGAAGTCTTGTGGATACGTGACCTTGTACCGCTTCTTCATGTCCTCGATAGACGTGAAGGCTTCCCTTTTCATGCCGATGAATTGTTCGTAGATCGCCACGCGCGCCCTCCTATATGCCAGTGAGATGGGTGGATGCTCGCGAGCGAAAGCAAGCGCATTTTTTGAATGCATTTCTAAGGCGCTTTCGCTCGCGCTTATTTAGAGATCAAAAGATCAAAAGCTTTTCGATCTTTGTGAAAGCGCAGGCAAACGAAAACAAAAGAAGTTTTCGGTTGCAAGCATATGCATCCCTGAGGAATATCCATATATTTCAGCCTCATGCGCTTTTGAAATATGCCCTTGGGATGCAATCATGTCCCTGCCGAAAGTCCCAAACTTTTTTTCTTAAAGGCCAATATTTCTCTAGCCCCAAAACCAAGAAAAAACCAAAAACCCAAAACCCCATTCCAGTGAGCGTAAAGATCTCGGATTTTCGCTCTCTTGGCTCCTGTTTTCGCTCTCGCAACTCCTGTTTTCGCCCTCTTAGTGCATATCCCAAAATTCCGAAATGGCACCGGAAAAATCCTGGCGAATGCTTCAACGCCGGATTTTTCCGGCGCCTCGGATATAATTTTGGGATATGCTTTTAACTCCTACTTCATCACAAACGCCAGGAATGAAGCGGTGCCGCCTTCAGCCTTCATGGCATGAGGGATGGACGAGTCGTAATATACGCTGTCCCCCTGGTTCAGGGTGGCAACGTAGTCGCCCAGGTAGAACTTCATGCTTCCTGAAATCATGTAGTCGAATTCCTGGCCTTCGTGGGAATGGAGCTTTGGCACTTGGTCAGAGGTTTCTACCGTCACCATGAAAGGCTCGGCTTTCTTGTCCTTGAAGGTGTAGGCCAAGTGCTTGTAGTTGTACGCCTTGCGGCGGGTTATGTCAAAGCCCTGCCCGTTTCTCACAAGCGACAGCCTTGAGAGCTTTGGAGACTCTCCGCTCATGAGATCCAGCACGTCTACCCCAAGGATGTGGGCGGCGTTGTAAAGGAAGCTGAAAGAAAAGTCCAGTTCGCCGCTTTCGTGCTGGAGGTAGTCGGATACGGGCATCTCAAGCTTTTGCGCCAGCGCCTCCGGGGTGTAGTCCATTATCTCCCGCAATGTTCGAAGCCTTGCTCCTATCTCCACAAGCTGCTCAGTCATGAGATTGCCTCCCATAGTTGAATCCAAGCTCCAGCGCGGTCTTGTTCGCGCCAAAGAGGTGCGCCTTTTTTTCCGGGACAGTCTTTTTCAAGGCGTAGTCCAGATCTTCAAGCTCTGTCTCCCTTGCCGCAAGACCCGCTATTATCATGTTCGCCAGCCCTTTGAGCCCATTTTCCTCAGCAAGGGTTGACGCCGGAATGTACAGGGCTCTCACGTCAGTCCTGTTAAGCTTTCGCGGTATGAGCGAGCTGTCGCAAATGACAGTGGCGCCTGGAACGCAGGCGTCCTCGTATCGGTCAATGCTTGGCAGGTTCATGGCGATCAGGAGGTTTGGCTTTGAGACGATAGGGGATCCTACCGGCTCGTCAGATATTATGACGCTTACGCTGGCAGTGCCGCCCCTCATCTCGGGCCCGTAGGAGGGAAGCCAGCTTACTTGCCTTCCTTTCACAAGGCCCAGATACACCAGAAACTTGCCCGCGAAGAGAACGCCTTGCCCGCCGAAGCCTGATATGAGAATGTTAAGCGCGTTTGCCATGTCAGACCTCCGCTTTCTTGCCGGCGTCCTTGTAGACTCCCAGCGGGTAATAAGGTATCATGTTTTCCTTGAGCCAATCCAGGGCCTTGGATGGAGTGAGCCCCCAGTTGGTTGGGCAGGTGGACAGCACTTCTACTATGTTCAGCCCGTGCCCGTCGACTTGGTTTTGGAACGCCTTTTTTATCGCCTTCTTGGCCTCGCGGACGTTTTTGACGCTATCTACCGCCACCCTCTGGGCGAAATAGGTGCCGTCAAGGGTAGACAGCAATTCGCAGACGCGAACCGGATATCCAGCAGTCTCCACGTTTCGCCCATAAGGGCTGGTCTGGGTCACTTGCCCAGGCAATGACGTAGGCGCCATCTGCCCTCCGGTCATCCCGTAGATCGCGTTGTTCACAAATATGATGGTGATCTTTTCGCCCCTGGCGGCGCTGTGCACGGTTTCAGCCGTGCCTATCGCGGCCAGGTCTCCATCTCCTTGGTAAGTGAACACGCAGTGGCCAGGCAAAGCTCTTTTCACCCCGGTTGCTACAGCAGGAGCCCTTCCGTGCGCCGCCTCTATCATGTCGCAGGTGAAGTAGTCGTAAGCCATGACAGCGCAGCCCACAGGCGCTATGCCCACAGTCTTTCCGACTATCCCAAGCTCGTCAATGGACTCGGCTATCAGCCTGTGTATTATTCCGTGAGTGCATCCGGGACAGTAATGCGTAGGGACATCCTCAAGGGACTTGGGCCGCTCGAAAACAACGCTCATTTCTCTACCCCCTCTGCGGCTTCGATGATCTTGTCCAATATTTCCTCTGGCGAGTGAACCATTCCGCCGGTCCTGCCTGAAAAGAGCACTGGCTTCTTGCACTTTGT
>JAISWZ010000351.1 GCA_031270945.1 Clostridiales bacterium
GAGAGCCTAAGCTCCACCTCATCGGCCATGGCCTTGATCTGGCTGGCATTGCTTCCTGCTGCTATTATAAAGCAGTCAGCTACTGTTGAAATGTCATGGATGTCCAGCACTGTGATCTCGGATCCGAACTTGTCGTCCAGCGCTTTCCATGCGGCTTGGATTCTCTGCTGCTCAGCGGTCGTGAAATATTCCATTGATCCATCTCCCGTCTTTTGGGTTTTGTGTTTATTTTTTTATTTATTTAACTCCGGCAGGGGCACGGCTCCAGCGCGTTTTGGCTTGCAGCCAGGTCTTCCAGCGCCTCAACCCCCATGGGATGCACCAGCTTGCCTTTGCTCTTTGTAAAATCTATCTTGGACTCAAGGGTTAGCCTTGCTGCCAGGTCCAGGTCGGTTTCAGCGGCTTTTCTTATCTGGGCAAGCTCTTCGTAGTCTTGCCTGTATGGCTCTGCGCTGTCCGCCACTATAATGATCTTGTCAAGCAGCGTCATGCCTTTTCTGCCTGTGTTATGATATCTTATGGCATTTAGCACTTCCTTGTCCTTTATGCCCAGCTCGCGCTTGGCTATTTCTGCCCCTAGGGCGCAGTGCAGGAGGTCGGGCTGGAGAACCGAAATCTCATCCAGGGGAACGCCATACATTCTGCAGAGCTTTATCTTTTCTTCAGACGTTACCTCTTTTGCGATATCATGCAGGAGCGCGGCGCAGTGGGCTTTCTTTTGGTCAGCCCCAAATCTTTTGGCAAGGGTTAGGGCCAGCTGGACAACGCCCTGGGTATGCTTCCATCTCTTTGGAGAGAGGGCTTTTCTGACCGCTTTCTCAGCTTCGTCTACTCCGTCCCATTGAATCCTGTAGATGCCCCTTTTCTTGATGTAAGCTTCCACTGCGTCAGGCACCAGGTACCTGACTGGTATGCCAGCTTGGATCCTTCTTCTGATGTCTGTGGACGATATGCCTATGTCCGGGATCCTAACCAAGTGGATTTTTGCCCCATACTCTTCCTTGAGGCTTGCTATCTCTTCCATAAGCCCTTTGTCAAACCCGGCCCTGGTCACGCAGGCGATGCTTGCGATCTCAAATATCTGTTCCGCGCTTTTCCAAGAGCGCATTTCACAGAGCGAGTCGGCCCCTGTTATGAAATATGTCTTCGCCTTCTTTGAGCAGAACTTTTGGATCTCTCTCAGAGTGTCCACGGTATACGACTCCCCTGGCCGATCCAGCTCCATTCGTGAGACGGAAAACGACGGGTTTGATGCCGTCGCAAGCATTGTCATGGCAAGCCTATCCTCTTTGTCGGAGACAAGCCCCGCATCCTTGTGAGGAGGCTTCCCGGATGGAATGAAGACTACCTTGTCTATGGAAAGCCAGTCCCTGGCCATCTCCGCCGCGGCCAAGTGGCCATTGTGAATGGGATCAAACGTGCCGCCTATGACAGCGACACGGCATGCCCCTGAAAGCTCTTTCATCATCTCATTCTTCTCTCGTTGGCACACTTGCGCTTGCCCCTTAAATTCTAAAACAAAGAAAAGTCAAGGCGCCTCAAAAATCATAGGGCGCTTTTGCGTGTGACTTTCGCAAGCCATAAGTTTGGGATACGCTCTTATAGTTTAGCACAAAGACGCTTGCCCGTAAACATGCCGGCGAAAAAGAAATAGGGAAGCCCCGCCTTGCGGGGCTTCCCTATTTGGATAGGGGCGCTTGGCCCTATCCCTGCGGCATATGCGCAAACCCAAGGAGAGCTGGTTAAATTTTTGTTAATATTCGTTTAGGTCAAATTCGATCTAACGATCCCTAATTTTACGCCAACTTCCAAGACAAGCCAGCTGAGCGTACCCAGTCACGCTTGTGTGCAACCGATTTCATAATTATTAAATTTTTTCTTAAAGGCCAAATCTTTGATCTTTAGGTCTGCTTTGACTAGCGGCCAAATCTTTGATCTTTTGGTTTTGACTAGCGAACCCAGCTCCTTAAATCTTTTTGCCTTTTATCCTAAACCTTCGCCAGCGATATGAACAGCTTTTTCGATCCAGTCACGTCGTCGAACATTACGTTAAGCTGGAGCTTTACCATGTCGACCTCATCCCTGAGCCTGCATTCCATTTCGCTGAAGTAGGAGTGATCGGCGGTCGAGACTATGGCTTCAGCCAGGGCTTCGGAGTCTTCGAAGAACTCGTAGATGCCTCTGCCTGACAGGAATTCCTGCTCCAGCAGGATCTCGGCGTTATGGTTGGCCAGGATAATGACACCCGCTTCATCGGTGAAAATGAGGGCTCTGGAGCTGGACTCAAGGATTCTGATAGAGACTTCCTTCTCAAACCAGAGGGCGCTTTCGACGCTTTTGATGCTGGTCATGTCCTTGGTGATGTTTGAGATGCCTATGATCTCCCGGCGCTCATTGTACATGACGAACATTTTCATCTCGTAAAAGAACTTGGTTCCGTCCTTCCGAAATCTCCAGCCATTCTCTATATACTTGCCTTCTTGGAGGACGCTGGTCAGGCGCTTTCGGACTGACTCCTTCTCCTCGGGCTTATAGATGTGCTCCATTTGCTTGCCTATGGCTTCTTCCGCCGTGAAGCCAAGGAGTAGATCAGCGCCTTTGTTCCAGGTTTGAATGATGCCATTCTTGTCCATGGCATAGATGGCGTAATCCTGGATCGAGTCGATTATGTTGTTAAGGAAGAGGGATCTATTGGCGACCTTGTTCTCAAGCTCCTCGTTCAGGTTTTGGATCAGCTTGTTCTGGAACTTGAGCTCATTTCCAAGCCGCTTGGTCTTCTCATATGTGAGGCCATTTGCCACGGCTACACCGATATAGTACTTGATCAGCTCTACCATTTCCATCTCGTCAGCTGTATACTCATGGATCGAGGCGAAGACCATGACGCCTGTCATCTGGTCATGGTAGGAGATGGGGGCTACCAGCATGCTCTTGGGCTTGAGCTTTCCAAGGAAGGTGCGGATCATGTATACCGAATCTTCCGGGATGTCCATGACTACGGTGGTCTGGGAGTTGGCGGCTGTTGCGCCGATAAAGCCCTCGCCTAGGGTCAGGTCAAACTCGGAATATATGTTTTTTGAAAAGCCCAGGGATCTTTTTATTTCCAGCTTATTGGTATGCGGGTTCAAGCTGTAGAAGGCGCAGCAGTTGCTGCCTGTGACCTCTATGAGCTTTGGCATGAGATCTTCTAGAACCTTGTCAAAGTCCATGTTTACCGCCACGCTATTGACAACGGCCAGGATCTCCTGTCTTGTCTCTTCCTTCTTTCGCAGGGCGCTTTTCAGCTTGTCCAGCTCTTCATAGAAAAGGGCCAGCTCATACCTGTACTCATACCCTTTCCAATCTCCTGTGTCCTTAAGGACAGACTGGATCCCTTTTGCCATGAGCTTTACGTTTCTTCGCATAAGGTAGGAGAAGTACAGTCGACAAACGATGTACAGCGCAATCAGCGCCCCAGTGTTCAGGAATACCAAGGCGCCAGGGGAGAATCCAGCAGTCCTGGACTCATAGACGCCCCACGCGACTGCCGCTATCACTCCTATTGCTATAAGCTCGAAAACGACATAAATATTTCCAACTATGAAGCTAGATTTTTTCATGCGCCGCGCGCCCGCTTTGATGCTTGCGGACGACTCTCCCTTCACAGATATGCTCGCTGGAAAAAAGCGGGCAACCTTTGGTTGAGGAAAATGGATCTTTTCGGGATCTTTTCGCTCTCTTGTGCATATCCCAAATATTTAGGGCTTGAGGCCTGTTTTATGATTGATTTTGTCTTGGAATCTTTATTTGCCTCTCTTTTCTATTTTTTTAGGCCGTTTTATGCCCAGGGCATGCCTTTTGGGATATGCACCGATGCCTGCGAGCGCTAAGTTAGGTGCTTGTATAGCCGCCCCGGGCAAAAGTGCAGGTCTTTTTGACGCTGGGATGGCAAGGCAACCCGGCTGGCTCCAAAGCCGGGTTGCAGAAACAAGCGCTAACCTGGCGCTCGCCAGCAAATATTGGTTATATGCTCTTATATAATGCGGGCAGACAGGGCTTTGCGCCCGAATGGTTCGCGGGAAACCCGCCTATTGGCCTTCGGCCTATGAGCATACCCTAAAATTTTCAAAGTGGCGTTAAGCCATATATCAAATTTTGGATATGCTCTTATGTACGCCGCAGACAGCGCCGAAGCCGCAGGGCGCCCTTCATGGGCGCCACTACGCAAGCGCTACTATGCTTACCTTTGACTCCATCATGTTTATGAATTGGCCATCCAAGGTTCTCACTAGCGGCTTGGACAGCTGCGAGGGGTTAATGAATACCACCTCCGCCTCCACCCCGTCCGAAAGCTGGACCCATCTGCCGATGTAGGTGTAGGCGATGTTCTGCAGGAAAATGAGCAGGTACTTGGTGTCAAGCTCTCCGTAGACCTTGGTCTCGAACATCTTGATCACCTCGAATGGGCATATCTTGTCCCTGTAAACCCGGTTGGCTGTCATTGCGTCATATATGTCGCAGATCGCTATGATCTTCGCGAGCTTGCCAATCTGGTCGCCCTTCGCGCCCAGAGGGTATCCGGATCCGTCTATCTTCTCATGGTGCATCAACGCGCCAAGCTTAATGGGCTCAGGAATGTTTTGCGCCTGAAGCAGCCGGTACCCCAAAACCGGGTGCTTTTTCATGATCGCATACTCCTCGTCCGTAAGCTTGCCTTTCTTGTTTAGGATTTCGTTTGGAATCTTGGTCTTCCCGACATCATGCAGCATTCCCGCTGTAGTCAGTTCCACAAGCTCTTGGCGAGGGATCCCCAGCCATCTCCCGAACAGGTTGCAAAGAAGGGAAACGTTGACGCAGTGGTGGAAGGTATGCTCGTCTGACTCCTTTATAAAACCTATAAACGAAAATATGTCATTCTTGCAGCGCAGGGTTCCCATGATCCCGTCAGTCAAAGAATAGAGCTGCTCTAGATCAACATTCTGCCCGTCGCTAATGGCATGGATGAAAGCTTTCGCCTCTTCGGTCTTCTCGTCAATGGCTTGCTGGAACTCATTGAAGTCTTTTCTCTTGATAATCGGGATCCGCTGCTGCTCAAGGCTGGCGCGCGCTTTCTCGTTCTCTGTGAATATCTCGCTCGATGCGTCTATGGAACCCGTCTTCACATATATGGCTCCCACCTCGCTGCTGACCAGCTTGGTGTAGTTGACGTTGTTGAGCATCGTATCCTTTGCAAGAAGAACAGTGCCGTCGCTCGTAACGACATCGCGGGCCAGAACCATGTTTGGCTTGATCTCCTTTATCCCAACCTTAACCGTGGGTTCATCCATGGCGCGCTCCGTTCCACCCCCACAACAAGTATATACTGAATCGCATGTGAAAACAATTGTTTTTTGAAACAGCCAGCAGTCTGGGGCTTTGCCGGACGCCAAAGCGGCCTTGTCCAGCCTGCGCCCTGACGCTGATCCGGGCAAGCGGAAATGAGATGCGCAGCTCCAGCTTTTAATATTTCCAATAAAACGCAGATGAATAACAAGCGGCAGAAATTTAATCGGTTTTTGAATAGGAGAGAGGTCTTGCGCGTGGCCAGAGGATCCGGAAAGCGGACGGATTTAGGCTGGATTCTGGCTGGATTGAGAATAATAACCCAATCCCGGGGTGCCTTGGATACGCGAAAAGCTTGATATTCTGGGGGTTTACAGAGTTTTCTTGAAAAGGCGCAAAGGGCGGACCCTTTTGATCGCGGCGCAAAACATCTGTCAACTTCCTTCATGGTTTTCCCCAGCAAGCAAGCGCCAGCCTTGGCAAAAAGCGCAGTTCTTTTCACTCATGCGATTTGGAGTCTAAAACATATGGCAAAATGATAATCCCCAGGTTTTGCTTGTTCATTTAGTGCATATCCCAAAATTCCGTATTGGTGCCGGATAGCGTTTGCCCAATGTTCATGGGCAAATCGCCAAAGTCCTGGCGAATGCTTCAACTAGTTTGCTCGGGCTTCTGCGAGC
>JAISWZ010000465.1 GCA_031270945.1 Clostridiales bacterium
GCGGTGAATACGTTCCCGGGCCTTGTACACACCGCCCGTCACACTATGGGAATTGGATGCGCCCGAAGTTTGTGGCCTAACCGCAAGGAGGGAGCAACCTAAGGCGAAGTCAGTGACTGGAGTGAAGTCGTAACAAGGTAGCCGTATCGGAAGGTGCGGCTGGATCACCTCCTTTCTAAGGATTTTTGATGGTATGCACTGCATGGCGTTCAGTTTTTAAGGTTCAACATGGGCGGGTTCCCGAGTGGCCAAAGGGAGCAGACTGTAAATCTGCCAGCACAGCTTTCGAAGGTTCGAATCCTTCCCCTCCCATATTAAAAGAGATGAGCGTTTGCTCATCTCTTTTTTGCGTTGTTTTTTGTTTTGCGGCAAGCTAGCGGGGCGTTTTCGCTAAAGAGAAGAAAATTCTAAATCGCATTTACGACAGCAGCTTCACTTCTGGCAGTTTCCCCTCTGGCAAAGCTCGATCTATTTAAGATCAAAGCCAATCATTCTTTAATTCTAAGACCCTCCAAGCCTTACTGCTTTTAATTTTCCGTACGTCACTTCTTGTCCAGGTCAGCGCAAGCGGCACACAAACGCTTGGAGGATTTTGCAAGATAAAATTTCGGGATATATGCACTTCTTGCTGTTTAGACTTCAAATTCGAATGGATCCAGTCAACAAACGGAAGACCGCTGCCGACATATAAAACAGAAGAATCGTTAAAATCCGTGTGTGCGGATTTCTAACGAGGCACCTGATTGACGAACATTTTTATATCCAAGAAATTTAGGGCTTCAAAAAAAGGCCAGCACGTTGCAACGTACGAGAAAGAAGCGGTTATATTTGCACATTACGCTCACGAGAAAAAACATCAGAAAATTTAATTCATTGTTTACGCTCGTACGCACCAAGTTGCATGAGTTAAATGTGCAGATCATTTCACTCTTTGACCAGTCAACTAATGTACATATGAAAACAAGGAGGCGCTAGGAAATGCCGAACAACAGGCCTAAAAGTCCCATTATAGTGCTGCTTATATTTATCATGCTGGCGGAAGCGGTCGGTTTCTTCTTTCTTCTCAATTTGCAATCCAATTCTTTCGACAGGAAGCTAGATGAGATACTGGCAACTTTGGCCGAGGCACCGCCCCAGCGGGAGTTGGAACCAGCGGGCGATCCTGAGCAAGAGCCTTCTGAGGAACTGACCCAGGAACTGACATTGGAACCTACCCAAGAACCCACTGAAGAGCCTACGCAAGAACCCATTGCCGAGCCTACGCAAGAACCCGTTGTAGAACCTTCACAAGAACCCGTGGTAGAACCGTCGCAAGAACCCGTTGTAGAGCCTTCACAAGAACCCGTTGTAGGGACTTTGCCAGAAACCACGCCGGAGCCTGGGTCGCCACTCTATTTAGTAGATGAAGCGCCTGCCTATGATTGGAATTATGATAAAATAGCAGATTTTTACCATGAGTATTCAGCGAAGAAAAGCGGAGGTTCTGAAAGCTTCGTAATAGGCGGAGAGACATATACAAATGGAATAGTGTTTACTGCGTATGAATCATCGTCCCCTGCGGTTTGGTGTGTTTATAACCTAGATGGAAACTACAGAGGACTTGACTTTGTAGTAGGGCATATAGATAAAACTGGGTTGCATTACTCCAACCTGTATGTTTACATTGATGGAAAACAGTGCAAGTATTTAAGATTGATGCCGGACATGGTACCGACAGCAGTCTCGATTGACATCACAGGAGTTAAGCAACTCAAGTTTGAGGTGAATATGAGTGAACGGGATGCTCAGTACGCGTTAATGGACCCCATATTGACGAAGTGATCGCAACTTTATTTTAAAGCGACGGATGGTGTTTGGCCAATAATAGCCAAAGTCTTGCCGGTCTTGTCGAGGCCTCATGCCTAAGATAGTTAAATGCCAATAAAAGCAGCGCACACAATGTGCGTTGCTTTTTGCATGCCGCTAAGGATGTGAAGTGTACTCACTTTTTGGAATATAGGTCCTTGATTTTACTTATTATACCAATCGAATTATTTCAAAACATATCAATATTTCGACATTTTAAAGCGGCAAGCGCCGCCAAAAATTCCAAAGCCCCTCAGCCCCTCAGCTAGTCTTGCTGGTGTCGGCTTCTAGCGTCCAGAATAAGTTGACTTTTCTTGTTTGACGATTTAAAATGGTTATGTTGAGCTAATTCAATGCGCTCAGCAACACATCGCCTAAGATGATTTTCGAGGTGCAATATGAATCCATATTTAAAAACATTCAAAGGCATGCCATGGATCGACAGAGATCTTGAAAAGAGATTGTTGAATTCTTACGTTCACAAAACTCTTCATAAAGGGTTTTGGATACAAGGGTTAAGGCAAGTAGGCAAAACTGAGTTATTAACTAAATTTGGCACCGAGAATTTCAGGAAATTCTACAGAATCGATCTGTTGGATGATGAGAAAAGAGCCATACTGGAAAATGAGATTAGGAAGACCTTCACTGTGCTAGGCGGTACTGATTATGACAAAATGTACGCTAGCGCTTCTTTTAAAAACTGCTTGCCGGGATTTCAAGATTCTCCTGATGAATTCGTTTTGATAGACGAGATCCAAGCTTCAGAGTATATTTATAACAGGGCTAGAGGAATAGTGAAGGGATTAGATGCAAAGGTAGCTTTTTCAGGAAGCTTTTTAGGTGACGTTGTCAACTGGGAGAAATATAATGATCCTGTTGGGGATGTAATTGAATATGAGCTGCGATCAATAACGTATAAAGAGTTTATTGGTTCTTTGGCTGGCGCTGAAGAATATAGAAAGTTTAAAAGATTTACTCGAAATGATACAAGCCTGGAAGACAGAAAGATATTGCAGAGTGTGCAAGATTATTGGAATTATTATGCCTTGCTTGGTGGATTCCCAGAACCGTTAACGGCCTCGTTAGTTAGTAGCTTGAATGAAGCTTTGCTAATAAGAGACGCTGACTTAAATAAGTATATACGCACTTTGACGGCAAAAACCGATAAAAAAGCCAAGGAGATACTCGGAGAGTCATTATCTTATGAGGACTGGATGAGAGTGCTGGGATGGGTAACGGATACTGTGCTTCGAGGGTATAATCCAGTCAGATTGGGCAATGTTACTTTGGAGCCGAAGAAAAATGAATTTCCTATTACAATAAATTCAAAATTTGCACATTATCTTATACAATGGTTGACTGGGAGCATGGTTTTAACACATCTTCCTATTGTTGATGATTTAGTATATCCAGAACCTTATAGGTTTAGTAAATTGGTTTTTACGAATTACGTATTATTATGTAAATTTGCGGAAGAGTTAAGCGTTAGTCGAGATGCTAATAGCGTCATTAAAGGCATAATGGCAGAAAGTTTTGTATATAACGAACTTTATGCGTTAAAGAATTTAATGAAGTTTGTCACTTACCCTATAACTAATTACAATCTTAAGGATGCTGATGGCTCGGAGGAAGTTGATTTTGTTTTTACAACTAAAGAGGGTGCCAGGATTTTAGTGGAAGTGAAAAACACTTCGGGCGAAACAATTCCTGGCAATAAGGTTTTAGCGCGTGGAGAAGCGGATTACATGATAAAGATACAGAAAAAGACTGCCTCGATTGAAGATAATGTGTTCAAAATTCCTATGTACAACATAGACAAATTGGCGGATATCATCCATATTATTGATCAGGCGCATTTAGAAAATATGTCAGTTGAAAAGAGCTATGAGGTTTACGTATCTAGAGATGAGAATGAGTAAAAAGCAGGGGATGCCAGCTACGGCAGCGCACACAATGTATGCGCTGCTTTTAGCATGCCGCTAGCGAGTGAAAGCGTACTCTTTGAAATGCAGACCCTTGCCTTTTACTTAATATGCCAATCAAATCATTTCTAAATATATCAATATTTCGACATTTTAAAGCGGCAAGCGCCGCCATCAAATTCCCAGCCCCCCAGCCCCCCCCTTTTAGAGAATTCATCGCTCCCCGCAAAATGTACATGATACCCGCTGCTATTTTGAAACCCTTAGACATATCCTGTGGAGCGACGTACAATGTATTGAAAGCTGTGGAGCATTTGAATGCTGGCGCGCGTTCACAGGTAAAGATTTCTTATCGTTGCCCGCCTCGGCGCATGCCCCGAAATTGATTTATGGCTTTTTTGCACTCAGAGCCAGTCGGGCCGCTCCCGCAAACGATATGAAATTTAAATCAACCGCTCGTTAGTAGAACAAGCCATATCAAGGAGGAGCTGGGAATGCCGAACAAGTCTAATAACGCCATTGTGGTGCTACTTGTGTTCATCATGCTGGCGGAAGCGGTTGTTTTCTTCTTTCTTCTCAACTCGCAAGCCAATTCTTTCGACAAGAAGCTTGATGTAAGATTCGCCGCATTGTCTGAAGAATTGA
The DNA here is from genome assembly GCA_031270945.1 of Clostridiales bacterium. Taxonomy (GTDB): domain Bacteria; phylum Bacillota; class Clostridia; order Lachnospirales; family WQUN01; genus JAISWZ01. The sequence continues at coordinate 4,413 of JAISWZ010000465.1, forward strand.
AACAGGAGCAGGATAAGCCCGCGCCTACGCTTGAGCCTGTGCTAGAGCCTGCGCCAGAACCCTCGCCGGAGCCGACGCCAGAACCTACGCCGACTCCAGAATCGCCACTCTACATAGTAAACGAAGCGCCCGCCTACCAGGCAAGCAATGGAACTCGGTACTACTATGAATACTCAGCAGAGAGAAGCGGAAACTCGGAAAGCTTCGCAATGGGCGGGGTGAAATATACAAACGGGATGGTGTTCAAGTCGTACATGATAGTGCCGATATGGTCTGTCTACAATCTAGGCGGCAACTACAGCAACCTTGAGTTTGTCGTAGGGCACGTCGACAAAACCAATACATATAACGCCAGGCTGGAGTTTTACCTTGACGGGGTTCTGAAAAAGGAGCTTTACTTGAGGCCTGACATGCTGCCTCTGTCAGACTCAATAGACCTTGCAGGAGCTGAGCAGCTTAAGCTGCTGATGGTTCTGGATGGATATGGCGCGTCGTATGCGCTGGGGGATCCGGTATTGACACGGTGAGATAAAGCATAAATTCAGTGAGATAAGGCATATGAGACGGAAGTTAGGGCGCCTATTGGCGCCCCAAAGCTTTTCCTGAAAGCCCTCGTACAGAAGGCTTTTTCTTTTGCTCTTTGCCAGCTTTAGGAATTATATAGCCATTTCCCCCAACCGGATCATGTATTTGTCCAAATCCAGCCCAGCATCTTCATGCCAATAAAGCGAGTTGATCGCCATCAGTTCTTCCACAGAAAGGGCTCTGACCATCACGTTTTCAATCTTTTTCAAAATAGAGAGGAACCGCCCGTCTATCCTGCCTCCTGATAGCCGCATGCGAAATGCCCATTCATCTGAATCAAGAAAATTTGGCAGCTCTTTCGATTCTTTGATGCAAAGTGAATATATTAAGTCCATGCCTTGCCCGGCTCGCAGAACCAGCCCACTGCGCTCAAGCAGCTCCGTGATCAGGCGGTTTCGGGGAGCTTGCCGGTAAAGCAGGTTTTCCTTTGTTACCCCTTTGAGAAATCCGCCCGGGTTTTCGATATCAAGTCGGTCAGCATATTGCTTGATGATTATGCTTCCGCTGAGCTGGTAGTTCCTATGGCTTACGGCGTTTAAAATGGCTTCGCTCACTACGAGCCTGTTGTATGACGGAATGGGAATCATGAAAAATCCTTCTTGGTAAAAGTTCAGGTCATTTCTCAAAGCTATGAGTTCCCAAAGCCTGTCGAAGCAAGAAAAAAGGCCAACTTTAAATTCTTCCCTAGCTGACGCTGGCCCTGGCCTATTCGAATGCCGGTATTCGAATATAATCTCAGACTGCGAAAGATGCTTCCTCAAACCTGCCTCTGTTCCAAAAAGGATAAGCGCGGCATATGTAATCCCGTCCGGGGTTATGGCGCCAACATCCCGCAACAGCTGCTCGCCGGAATTGGCTGTTTCTGAGCTGTTTGAATTGGCTGTTTCTGAGCTGTTTTTCTGAATGCACCTGGTTCGGAAAATATCGACAGCCTCAGGGCTTATGTCTGCCAGCGTTGCCTTCTCGCAGACGCTGGCGGAAAAGTCATATTCGTTATCATAGCAAATGCTTTTGTTTTCCATATTGATGTCACCTCGGATTTGATTAACATTAGGTGCATATTGACCTTTAGTACCAAAGTATTATTTCAAATTTTTCATTTGTCTTCGTGAAGCCACGCAGGTTTGCTCGCTGAAGCCTGAGACATATAAGCAACCAAGCCTTTCCCAAGCCATTTCGAACCATGCATCCAGTATACTGGTTTATGCCGGTCATGGCAATATAGGTTTACACTTGATTTTTTGAGCTTAAAGGACTATAATAGTTAAAAACAGGAAATGTCGTTCCCTGACATGGACGCTCTCGCGCCTTAAAATCACTTATAAAATCACTCATAAAATCACTGTAGAAGAAACCGCGCATATGCAGTATACTAAGCGTATCCCATAAAATCTTAAAAGACGAGCGCGAGCGCGTGACTTGCGCGAGCTATAAAATATTTTGGGATACGCTCTAAATTGAGATTTTTCGCTTCGTGACGCCCTGCGGGAACAAAAAGAGCGCGATCCATTACTCTAGAGAATTGCGCGCCAGGGAAAATCGGGCATGCAAGCTTTTGCTTGCAACAAAAAACGCGCGCGAGGCAAGACAGGCGGAGGCCCAGATGAGAAAGCTTGAAGTATCAGCGGAGACGGCAAAAGCCATGAGCTTGCCTCTTAGATTGGCTGGCGTCCCGCTTGTGGAATGGATCAAGGTGACAAATACAGGAGACGAGGATCTTTGGCACGTTGAGGTAAGCGCTTCCTCAAGCCTATTTGGGCGATGGTCACGACAGACATCCTTGAAAGTGTCAGAAAGCCAATGGTGGCTTGTTAACGTTCTGGCAGATGTGGCGCAGCTGGAGGTTTCGAAGGAAAAAATCGAGAGTGTCACTGTTTTGGCCAGAACGGGAGGTATTGCGTTCGGGGCGGAGATGATTTTCGAGGTTTTGCCAAAGGACTCATGGGCTGGAGAACTGTCCATTCCAGAGGCGCTGGCCGCGCACATGATGGAAGGGCTGTCTTTTCCTCTTGAAGTGCTGGGCAAAGCTCTTGAAAACGGAGTGATAGTAAACGGGTACGCCGATGGCAAAAGAGGCGTTCTGGCCCAGATGGAGGGGTTATACAAGGCGTTAGGGCACATGGGGATAAAGAGTGTTCCGCCTTCCAAGGATTACAGGTCAGGCCAGAGGATGATGGGATCAGAAGAGCTGAAGAGCAAACGGGAAGCGACAGGGCTTGATCTGGCGGCGATATACGCAAGCTGCCTGGAGATGGCGGGGCTTAACGCTCTTATAGCTGTTGGGCGCAGAACTGCGGCTGTTGGCTGCTGGACCAGGGAGGATTCATTTGAGTTCCCTGCCATAGACTGCCGGAGGGATGTCGCCAGTCTTGAAAAAGACGGATCCATTGTGATGATTGATCCAAGCATAAGCCAAGGAAGCTTTGCCGACAGCGTAAAGGCTGGATCCAGCCTTTTGGATGGAGATGAATTTTGCTTTCTGGTCGATGTAGCCAGGGCCAGGATGTCCGGGATCTATCATTTGGGGCACTGGGTTCCCGCTGATCGCCAGCTGAGCATCGATGGATCGAAGCTTCATGAGTGGGAGAGCAGCTTCGCGCTAGACAGGTTGATCAGCTATGACAATCGGAACGTGGTTAAGATTTTGGTTCCAGATCTGTCGCTATTGGTCAAGCTTTTGAAAAAGGCGGAGATCCCTGTCCTTCCATATGGCCATGGGGGCGATCCTAGCGCGGAAGCCAGAAGGCATCTCTTAAGCGGGAGCGCGCTAACGTTCATGGAAGCCGGGGCGCTAAGGGCTGCTATAGCAGAGATGGGACAGGCTGTTTGCCTGGGATTGGGAACCCTTAAGTGGCTATCGGCAGACGGCAAGCCTCACTTGGCCCCGCTTGCCCTAATTCCCATGGAGCTGGCAAAGAGGCAGAACGGATTCGCTCTGATAACCGGAGACTATGAGCCTGTGATAAACGAGGCGGCTTTTCGCTTCCTGAAAAGCTATGGCGTCGCGTTTGAAGACATTGACATGACTGACCTTGAAGCAGGGATTGCAAAGGTCTTGGCGAAAGCCAACCGGGAAGCGAATGGGAGGCAGGGATGGGAGGTTGCCAGCGACGCCTATTTTGGAAATTTCCCGTACCAGGATCTAGTCCTATGGAAGGATTTCAGGGAAGCTGACAAAGGCGGGCTTGTGTCAAGCCTTGTTGATCTTTCAGGCTGGCCTGAGGGCGAGGCCATGGCTGAGACGGCCATTGCGCTTGCGCTGGATTCCGCCCAGCTCAAAGCGGTGCAGAGGGCTGGAGAGGGAAAAAGCTTTTTTCTGAACGGGCCTCCAGGCACAGGCAAAACCCAGGTGATTGCTGGAATAATCGCTAACTCTTTGTACCAAGGCAAGACAGTCCTGTTTGTTTCCCAGAATCCGCAAGCGATTTCGGACTGCATGAGAAGGCTTGAGCCTGTAGGAATAACCCCGTACTGCCTTGAGATCTCCGGAAAAGAGAAGAATGTCGCAACATGCCTTGGCAAGGCGCTTCTGGCCAAGGTGCCTGAGTTTGATGGATCCCTTGAATCAAAGCTGGCGGAGGCTGAAAGGCTGAAGGGGCAGCTGGCTGGAGCGATGAACGCCCTAAACGACGAGCTGACAGCGCATTCGGGCATGACTATTTACGAAGCCATGACAGAGGTCTGCGAGACCAAGGGAAACTTTGAGTTTGAGGGAAAGATCCCAAAAACCTTGGCAGAGCTTGAAAATTTGATCCAGATTTGCGCAAGGCTTGAGGAAGCGGCCTTGAAGGTAGGGGACGTTTCAAAGCACCCCTTGCGAGAGCTGGAAAACAGCAAAAATAATAATAGCAAAGAAGAGCTTTTGGAGGCGCTTCAGGGCTATCTTGCGAGGCTGGAAGAGCTGGACGAAAAGTCAAAGCGGGCAAAGGCAGCCTTGGGCATAGGCGGGATGGACAAGAATGGGTACGTCACTCTTGAGAAGTTTTGCAAAGTGCTAAGCGGAGCCAACTGGTCGCAGGCGTCAGCGATGGATCTCAACAAGCTGGTTAGGCACTCTGACAAGACGCGTGAGATCCTCAAGGCAGGCATAGCCAGAGACAAGGCGAAAACGGCGATCCAGGCCAGGTTTGCTGACAACATCTTTTCTATTGATCCAACCTACCTGAAAGAGCGGTGGGATAACGCAACCGGGTTCTTGGGGAGCCTGGAAAGGGCGAAGCTTGGAAAGATCTTGAGGGGATCCCTGATTGACGGAAAGCTCACAAACGAGGACGCGGGCTCTGTGATAGAGGAGCTGGCTGAATACGGAAGGCTGAACTCAGAAGTTGAGGAAAGCACACAGCACTTGAACATGCTCTTTGGCCGAATCTCCAGCTCTCCTGATTGGGAGGCGTACATTTCCCAGATAGACGCGGCGATCCAGCTTTCTTTGATCGCAACAGAGCTTGTTGGGAAAAGCTTGGGCAGAGGGTTATTAGATAATGCTTCTGTTATAATCAAAAGCGGCGGCTCTGAAAGCGCCAGGAAGCTGGTCGGATACGGATTTGGCGCACTGAGCGGGGAATCGGCTAAGCTTTCGGGATTGCTGGGATTTGATCCTGCAAATACCCAAGAAAAGTGGCTGGAAAGTGGGCTGGAAAAGGTTCGCCAGATCCTGGGAGCGATGAACGGATTTGATGACTACCAGACCTACTTGCTGGCCAAAGAGGAAGCGAGCGAGAACGGGCTCGATTGGGCGCTTCGATCCCTGGGACCGGGATTTGCCAGATCCGTCCGCAGAGGGGCCCTGCAAAAGATGATTGACAGGGCGTTTGAAGAGCATCATATGCTGACAGGATTTTCTGATGCGTTTCTAGAGAAGGCAGAAGAGCTGGAGCGGGTCCAGGAAGAGGCAACGCGGTTGGCAGGGAAGGAAATTAGGGCGAAGCTGGCTTCTGATGTGGCATACGCCTCTGAGACGTTTCGAGAGGAAGCGGCGATGCTCCGAAGCGCGGTTGATGCCGGAACCGGCGAAATTTCGATAAGAAAGCTCTTTAGTTCGATCCCGAACATGCTTAAGTTCTTAAGCCCCTGCGTTGCATTGAGCCCTCTCTCTGTCGCCAGCTGCTTTGAGCCGTCGCACCCGCCATTTGATCTCGTGATTATAGACGAAGCCAGCCAGATGCCCGCAAGCCTTGCGGTTGGAGCAATCGCCAGGGGAAAGGCGCTTGTTGTCGCTGGCGATCCAAAGCAGATGAAACCCGGAGGGGCTGACAGCCTTCTGGACATGTGCCAAGTGGCCTCCCTGCCTGAGATATGCCTGGACAGGCACTACAGGTCTAGGCATGAAAGCCTGGTGGCCTTCAGCAATAAGGAGTATTATGGCAGCTCGATCAAAACATTCCCGGCCATGGCCAACATTGGCAGGGTTAAGCTGGCCAAGCTAAGCGGAACCTATGACTTCAGGGAGACGAAGCAGAACTGGGCTGAGGCTGACGCGGTGGTAAGCGAGATAGTGCGAAGGCTCTCTAATGACAGGATGAAAAATGACTCCATTGGAGTTGTGGCGTTTGGGGAAGAGCAGAAAAACCTGATCAATGAGCTTTTGAAGAAGGCGTTTGCCACCAAGCCCCAGCTGGCGGAAGCAAACAGGCTTTCAAAAGAGCCTGTGGCAGTAAGGACGCTTAAAGAAGCCCAGGGGCTGGCTAGGGACGCTGTCTTCATATCAGTCGCGATAGGCCGGGGCGCCAACAAGAAAATGCCCTTGAACGCAGGGCCCATAAGCGGCGAGGATGGCTGGAGAATGCTGAATGTGGCCCTCACCCGCGCGAGGAAAGAGCTGGTTGTTTTCACTGTCATGTCTTCCACTGATATCAAGTTTGGCAAAAGAGGGCTGGATGGCTTGGCGAACCTCAAGGCGTTTTTGGAATACGCAGAGGAATTGGAGAACGATAAATCCGTTAAATCCGTAGAATCAGAAAAAGCCGTAGAATCCGAGAAATCCCTAGAATCCGAAAAATCCGAAACTCAAGCCTATAACCCCGAGATCGCCAAAACCTTAGCCTCAAGCCTTGAAGCAAAAGGCTTTAAAGTCCAGCTGGGCGCTGGAAACAGCCAAGCTCAAATTGACCTGGCTGTGCTCATGCCTGGCAAAACCGATGTTTACGCCCTTGGCGTAATAATTTGCGGGAAGGAATACAACTGGGACCAAGGCGAGCAAACGAAAGCGGCGCTAAAAGCCGTGGGCTGGCGGCTTAGCTATGTCTGGGCAGTTGACTGGCTCAGGGATCCCGACAGAGAGCTGAAAAGGCTTGAGAAGAAAATTGCGGAAGCAATAGAGGAAGAGAGATGGCAGCCATCGAGTGGTCCAGCGGATCTAGGCATGACCTGGGCCGCTTCGATTGAGAAGATTGACTACCGCAAGGCCGCGCTGCCTGCTGATCCGGGAACCGCCAACCAGTTTGCAAACCCTAAATCCAGGCCAAAGATAACGGCCCAGCTCAAAGAGATACTGGAGGCTGAAGCGCCGATCCTCACCGACGACCTGATGGACAGGCTTTCTGAGGTCTGGTGCTTTGGAAAGCCTGGCGCTAGGACGCGAAGGCTGGTTGATGACATCCTAGGCGACATGAACATACTGAAAACTGTCGAAGGCAGCAAAATCTTCTGCTGGAAGCCAGGACAGGCGCCTTCCAAGTGCAAGACATTCAGGGTCTTTCCCTACGGAGTGTCAAGGCCGATTTTGGACATTCCCATTGAAGAGCTGACGGCGGCAGTGCTCTACACAGCCCAGCGCATGGACACATGCAGCAAGGACAAAATCGAAAAGGAAACTGCAAAACTTTTTGGCGCCTACCTGGCTGGGGTTGAGTTAAAGAAGATGGAAGCCGCAGTGAGGCGAGCGGTGAAAAACGGGCTGAAGCTCGAGTGAGATAAAGAAATAAAAGCAAAAACAAAGCAAACAAAAAACAAAAAACCAAAAACCAAAACAAAAAACAAAAAAACAAAAACAAAAAAACAAAAAAGAGGCGGAGCGGCTTGAACATAGTTCTCATTTCAGGAAAGGCGCGGCACGGAAAGGATTCCGCTGCGGGATTCATTCAGAAGCGGTTGGAAGAGGCAGGGAAGAAGGTTCTAAGGATCTCATTCGCCGACTACGTGAAGTTCGTGTGCGCCAAGCACTACGGATGGAACGGGGAGAAAGACGAAGCTGGAAGGCACATCCTTCAATATGTGTCCACGGAGATATTCCGGGCAAGAGATCCTGACTTCTGGGTGGACACTGTCATACGCTACGCCAAGACGGTATGGGATGACTATGACGCGGCTCTGATAGCCGACTGGAGGTTCCCCAACGAATACGTCCGCTGGGGGGAATGCGGGGTTGGAACAGTGTTTAGAATCAGGGTCAAGCGGCCTGGGTTCGACAACGGGCTGGAGCCTGAGCAGAAATGGCACTCCAGCGAAACAGCCCTTGAAGGCTTCCCCATAGATATGGAGCTCGAAGCCGATACATTAGATGAGCTGGACTTGCTCTGCCAAAGAGCGATAGACGCCTTTAAGCTTTAAGCAGACCGAGCTATGCTGAGCGCCTTGACAGAATTTTGGGCTATGCACTAAGTGCATATCCCAAAATTATAAATTATATCCGAGGCACCGGAAAAATCCGGCGTTAAAGCGTTCGCCAGGATTTTGGCGATTTGCCCATGAACATTGGGCAAACGCTATCCGGTGCCATTTCGGAATTTTGGGCTATGCACTAGTATAACATGCGCAAAAGCAGCCCATAATAACTTTAGGCGTTTTTGATGCATTTTCCCGGATACGCAAGAAAACGCTCCCAAAACACACAAGAATGCCATGCGTCTGCGCTTGGCAAAAGGAGAGCCTTGATGTCTGAAAAGAAGAGCAAGCCCATCATACCCAAGCTGATAAAGGAAAAAGTTTTGACTGAGAGCGAGAAGCTCAAGTACGAGATAGCCGAGGAGCTTGGCTTGATGGACAAAGTGAGAAAAACAGGCTGGAAGAGCTTGACCTCCAAGGAGAGCGGAAAGATCGGAGGCCTGATGAACAAGAGAAACAAGGAAAAGCTGAGCGGAGCGGAAGATTAATGGAGCAAATGCCGTACCAACGGTTCGCCCGGGTCTATGATCTATTTATGGCAGACACGCCATACGGGTCATGGGCTTGCTACATAAAGAGCGCATGGGCAAGGCACGGGGTTAATCCCGGCCTTGTCCTTGACTTGGGCTGCGGAACTGGATCCCTGTCCGCCCTTCTCCGCGAGATGGGCTGCGACATGATAGGGGTGGACGCATCAGAGGAAATGCTGTCAGAAGCCTATGGCAAAACAGAAGGGATTCTCTTGCTCAAGCAGGACATGCGAGAGCTGGATCTTTACGGAACAGTCGCTTCTATAGTGTGTTTTTGCGACAGCCTGAACTACCTGACCGACGACGGAGACCTTCTCAAGGTTTTCAAGCTTTGCCACAACTACCTTGATCCAGGCGGGCTCTTTGTCTTTGACGTGAACACCTACAAAAAGTACAATGAGGTCCTTGCGAACAACGACTTTTGCGGTGTAGAAGACGAGGCATGCTACCTCTGGGAGAACTCGTTTGATCCGGAAACCCGGTTGAACGAGTACAGGATCACGTTTTTCGAAAAAGCCTCCAAAGGCCTGTATGAGCGGTTTGAAGAAAACCACATCCAGCGGGCTTACTTGGACGAAGAGATCCTTTCCGCCCTGAAAGAGTCCGGATTTGAGCTCTTGGAGACGGCTGACGGAGAGACAATGAATGAGGCGACAGAGCTTTCAGACAGGAAGATTTACGCAACCCGGTGCTTGAAGGGGTAGGGGGTTGCGCGAAGGCTTGGATCTGAGATCGCGTTGGGATTATTTGAGAAGAAGAGCTTTTCAAGGGGCGAAACCGGTTTTTGGTTTCGCCTTTTTTATATTTTTATTTTTTTGGTTTTCAAAATGTTTGCAACGAGAGTCACATTATGCTATCATTAGAAATCAAAGGCGCCCTTTAATCGGGCTCTGGAAAACGCAAAGCTAAATCAAAAGCATTCGGTTTTGCCCTGGAACTTGAAAAACCTGACCGAGAAGGGAAGCGAAAAATAAACTGTTCTTTTAGCGCTAAAAACATAAAACCGCGAAGGGAAGCGCAAAATGAGCCGTTCTTTTAACACTACAGGAATATGCGTTCCTGAAATGGACTATATGGCAGATATAAGCGGCAGGGTTGCGGCAGCAAAGGCAATGGTGAACCAGGGTCTTTATTTTGCGATAAGCCGCCCTCGACAGTTCGGAAAGTCAACGCTGATTGCGGGGCTGGAAAGAGAGCTGTCCAAAGACATGCATTGCGCGTCCATCAGCTTTGAATGGTCTGATGATGAGAGCTTTGGAGATTCCGAAAAGTTCTGTTCGTCTTTTATAGGAAAAGTTTATGAAGCGCTGGATTTGAAGGCGCTGGGTTCGGAAGCGCTGGATTCAGAAGCTATAGGTTCGGAAGCGCTGGGTTCAGACTGGTTAAAAGAAGATTTAAAAACATTTGATGACCTGGATCAGCAAATCACTAAGCTCTGCAAGAACAGGAAAGTGGCTCTCATAATCGATGAAGCAGACTGCGCTTACAGGTATAAGCCGTTTTTTGATTTTATAAGTTTGCTTCGAGACAAGCTTCTTCAGCGTGAGAGGGGTGCAGGCGCGACGTTTCAAAGCGTAATGCTTGTGGGCCTTCATGATCTAAAAACTTTTGCGCCGCAGTCATCCTGGAGCATAGCCGCGCCATTCCAAGTCGACATGTCGCTTAGCCAAGCAGAAATATTGGGAATGCTGGAATGCTACGAATCTGATCATTCGACTGGCATGGACGCCGCTAAAATCTCTGAATTGATCTTTGACTATACAGCTGGATATCCGTTTCTTGTCTCCAACATATGCAAGCTGATGGCTGAGCGCATAGGCTGGTCGCTTGAGGGGGTTTTGGAGGCTGTCAAAAGAATAGTCAAGGACAGCCCTCTCTGCACTCTGCTAGATGATGTTGCCAAATTTGTTTTAAGCAATGATCCAATCCGTGACTTGATCTATGAAATCCTGTTTGAAGGAAAAGAGAAGCCCTTCGCCAACTCCGACCCTAACATCCAAAGAGCTGAAGCTCTGGGCTTGATAAGAGCATATCCCAAAATTATATCCGAGGCACCGGAAAAATCCGGCGTTGAAGCATTCGCCAGGATTTTTCCGGCGCCATTTCGGAATTTTGGGATATGCACTAAAGAGAAAAATGGATGTTGCGCTGTGTCAAACAGGATATTTGAAATATTCATATCGCGTCTGATGGCGTCTCGTTTTAGCAATGCGAGCGATAAGAGCGTCTTTGGATCGCCAGGATCCGCTATTGATGAAAGTGGCCGATTTAGCATGGAACTGTGCTTGGCCGGATTTGCTGAGGATTTTGGAACGGTGTTCACAAGTGACGATGCGAAATATCTAGAAGACAATGGTCGAATGGTTTTTGTGTTATATCTGCTAGGCATGACAAGCGGAACAGGATTTTTCCAAATCGAAAGCCGTTTTACAGATGAGGAGAAAATGGGCGTGATTGTGGATAGCGGCCCGAAGCAATACGTTATTGAAGTGAGAAGCTGTCATGGCAAGCGTGACAGGGAAAAGGCATATGAGCAACTGAGAGGGCATTTAGACAAAAAGGAAGTGCAGGAAGGCTATTTGCTTACCCTTAATTTGAGTAACGAAAAGGATTGCTCACCTGAGGCTGAATGGGTGCGCTATAAAGATGTCAGGATTTATGATGTTGTGGTTTGAGCGGTTCGGGGCACAAAGCAGTAATTATCCTAAAAAAGCGGTGCGGGCGAGTCGAGCCTGACTCCATCCCTGCCTGGGAAAATGGTTGCGCGATCGCAGCGAAAACACCAAAGAGGCGAGTCTATGGGATTTAAAGCCCAGGGGCCCGCCTTTTTGTTTTACTCATCAAGGTCGAGATTACAGCGTTCCGATGCGCTCTTTTAGTGCTTCTTGCAATACTTCCGACAGATTTAGCCCCATTCGCCGGGCGCGGTCAGCCATATACGCCGGAATGATTACGCCTCTGTGAACAGGCTTTGTATCGATGGAGCGGCGGTACGCGTCAAAGTCAACCTTAATCCAAGTTACAACCTCACTGGATTCGTGAGGTGGCTCAGTTTTGGACGGTTCGGGTATATCGTTGCCAAGGTCTTGCTGAGATATGGCGTGAATGCTGATTAAGTCCTCCGCCATGTCAAGCGCCTCGGCGAAAGTCTCTCCCTGCGTCATTCGGTCAATATCAGGCACGTATGCGAGATAGAAACCATCTTCCGCCGGCGGCGTTATCACGACGGGATACACGCGTCTGCTGTCGGGCTTTGCCATGCTAAACGCTCCTTTCTCACGGGGGATTATTTCAGTTCCTTTCAGCTCCTGCCGCTTGATTATTGCCTTTGCAGTTACATGTTTGTATGTATTTGTCAAAAATAGGGCTTAGCTAATCAAGCGCATAAACCGGACATATGCCCATTATACAACTTTTTACAGATGAGCACAAGGGCTCTTAACTTTTCATCTCACAAACTTCATGACATAAACCAGGAACAAAGCCCTAAGCCCCAAGATTAATTTTGGGATATGCTCTTTATGAGGTCAGGCGGTTTTCCAAGGAGAAGAAATTGCCAGCGTGATTTTACAACATAAAACGTTAAGCTTTCAGAGATAGTAATCGAGCGCCGCTTTTGGCGGAGACGCGGTTCGGCGGGATGTTTTGCGCTACCCATGATCCCGGAGATGCTCCTGATTCGGATTCCTCAACTGGAGCGTTCTGAGTTTGTTGGATATCTTGGACTAATAAATATAACCTATGGCAAATCTTGCAATCAATCAAGGAGAGCTTCGAAATTGCCTTGATGGGGCTAGGCCGATTATACATATTATACTGCTCCATTAGGCGCTGACGCCTTGATATTAGAGGATTTGACGAGCTTGGCACCTTTGCTCTGACCTGAGCATACGAATATTCTAAAAAATTTTAAATTTGTGCTTGCATTTTAGAAACGGCTATGATATAATGCTCTTAAGCGTGGAAAAAAGTAGACTTTTCTACACTTCGCAATGTTTGAAGAGCAGAGCGCGAATTGATCGAAAAATTGATAAACTTGGAAATTATCAAGAAGATTTCATTTTTCCAGACAACAAAAAAGGACGCTTGGCGTTCTCGCAAGCGTCCTTTTAAGGCTTAAATTTTGGATTTCAAAGGAATCGATTCCATAAATTTAAGCGTGGAAAAAAGTCTACTTTTTTTCCTTCTGAAAGCGTTTGTATTTGAAACATATCTGGTATAGAAGCCATTTGAATGGCTTGAAATAAGCTAAGATCAAATTTTTGAAACAGCAAGAAATCGAAACTTTTTAAAGCCTTGGATTTCCGCCCAATCAAGGACATGCCCTAAAACTGTTTTTGCTTGGAAGAGTCGGAAGGTCGCGCGTTTAAGCCTTCGCGTAACCACTCCATCAGGCAAAACAAGAACATGTCAATACCTGGGTGAACTGGTCGCGTTGCTGACGCTGACAAGAAAGAAAAGGCCAGAAGTCACGAGCAATGCAGTAACGCCAAGGGCCGCAAGGCGCTGTCCCAATATCTAAATCAAAGGAACAATCAATAAATGGGCAAATCTAGAGAAACCACACAAAAATTTCAGGTGGATTTTTTGACGTTGCTGTTGTGAAAACGTGATTAATTAGAGTTGATCAGAAAATCAAAAAGACGCAGAAAAGGTCGTTAGGAAGGCTTGTCAAGACATTCCAATCGATAAGACTCGGGGTTATCCGGTGCAATGCCTGTGGCTGCGGGCGGGCCACGCAGCCACAAATCATAAGAAATCACTGTTAGCAAGCAAAATTAAAAACAGGCCAAGAACAAGGGCAAACCTGAAAAATGCTGTACCCTTGTTCTGGGTTGCCATAAGGGGGTTTGAGAGTTGCAAAGTCTTCTGAACCAAGGAGGCGGGGCTCAATTCATTGTGGAAATGACAGGGATAACCAAGTCATTCCCTGGGGTCAAGGCGCTAGATGAAGTGTCGTTCAGCTTGAGATCGGGAGAGGTTCTGGCGCTCCTGGGCGAGAACGGGGCT
>JAISWZ010000542.1 GCA_031270945.1 Clostridiales bacterium
AATTATATCCGAGGCGCCGAAAAAATCCGGGTGTTTGCTCGCAGAAGCCCGAGCAAACTAGTTGAAGCATTCGCCAGGATTTTTTCGGCGCCATTTCGGAATTTTGGGATATGCACTTACTATCGTTAGTCAGCAAAGCTGCGCCGCGCCGCTGGGGCTCGGGATCGCAAGCTTGATAAAAGAATTATAGCATACTGCGACAAGTTTTTGCAAAATTTTTGGCTATGCATTTAATTTTTTTGTTTTTCGTGAAATTATTCGAAAATGCTAAAAAAGAGAAGACTCCACCTGTCTCCGGCGTGTCTTCTCTTAGGTAAGGCGAGATTGGGACTAGTGAAAAGAATAACGCTTCTCGCTATCATCAATCTCGCTATTCATTCCCGTAAATCCTTCTTAGCTCTGGCGACTCGCCATCGCCCTCCCTTAGCAATAAAGGGGGCTCAACGCAGAGATGCGGCTTGCCGTTTCTAATGGATTCAAGCAGGAACAGGGTCGGCGCCTTATCCACGCTTGCGTGGACAAACCTTAGGACTTTTGGCTCTAGCCCTTTTTCTCTGAGCGCCTGGAATGCGTCAGGCAGCCTTTGCGGCCTATGAACTAGATAAAAGCGGCCTTGGGGCCTTAAGAGCCTTGCGGCGGCTGTGGCGGCATCCTCTATTGAGCAGCAGATCTCATGCCTTGAGATCCTGAGGCTTTCCGACTCGCTATGCGCTCCAGCTCCCTGCTTGATGTAGGGAGGGTTGGCGGTAACGGCGTCAAATGAATCTTGCTTTTGAAAAATTTCTTTTAGCTGAGCTGGATCTCTCAGATCCAGCCGCAATATGAAAACTTTGTCCTCAAGCGAATTGAGCTTGACGCTTCGCTGGGCCATGTCCGCAAACACAGGCTGGATCTCGATCCCGTAGATCTGGTCAAAGTTTGTCTTGGCGGCCATGAGGATAGGTATTACCCCTGAGCCAGTGCCAAGGTCAACGCACTTTTCGCCCTTTTTGCCTTTCGCGAAGCTTGAGAGAAGCACCGCGTCAAGCCCAAAGCAAAAGAGCCTTGGATCCTGTATGAGCTTGAAGCCGCCTCTTTGCAGATCCTCAAGCCTTTCTCCGTCTTTGAGAAAGCTCATTTCGCTTCTTGGGCGGCGCTCTTCCCCTTGTTCAGGACAGTGATCTCCTTCAGGGAATAGAAGCCTACGACAGGCACGTCAGTAGGGCGCTTGCGAACTGCCGCCTTCACAATCTGCCTGAGGATGTTTACTGAAAGGATGTCCCCGTCCCCGTCAGGGGTTCGGACAACGTCTCCCAGGTTCGGCAGGTTGCGGTTCAGGTGCTCATATGTCTCTTCCTCATATTTGAGGCAGCACATAAGCCTTCCGCAGATGCCGGATATCTTTGTCGGGTTTAGCGACAAGCTCTGCTCTTTGGCCATCTTTATTGAGACTGGCTGGAACTCGCCAAGGAAAGTGGCGCAGCAAAGGGTTCTTCCGCAGATGCCTATGCCATTTAAGATTTTGGCCTCATCCCTTACGCCGATCTGGCGAAGCTCTATGCGGATGCGGAAAATTGAGGCAAGCTCCTTGACCAGCTCGCGAAAGTCGACCCTGCCCTCAGAAGTGAAATAGAAGATTATCTTGTTTTGGTCAAAGGTCAGCTCAACTTCTATGAGCTTCATGTCCAGCCCATGGCTTTTTATCTTTTCAAGGCAAATGCCGAAGGCTTCGTCTTCCTTTTCGCTGTTCAAGACTTTCTGCTTTGAGTCTTCCTCTGTGGCTACCCTTAAGACCTTCTTCAATGGCTGGATGACATTTGACTCGTCTTCCATCCTTTTTCCGATCTCGGTATAGCCGTACTCCACTCCCCTAGCAGTTTCAACTATCACGTTCATGCCCTTCGCTATATCCAGTCCGTCAGGATCAAAGAAGTAGATCTTCCCGACTTTCTTGAACCTTACACCAATGATTTCAACCATTGCAGACGCCCCCGCCTAGGCGCGGGCTTCTCCTTTCTTTGGGGCTTGAGCCCCGAGCTTATATTTTGATCTCAAACGCTTGACAAAAAGGCCAGGGCGCAAGCACCGCCGGATTTTTCCGGCACCATTTGAGATATGCTCTAATTATACAGTTTTTGAGGGAGATTACAAATGTTTTTCGGCAAAAGCCTGTCCCAAAAGTCCGAATCCAAGATAAAAAAATCAAGATGACGCATCAGAGGCAGGACGCAAATATCCCAGAAAAAAGAGCCCCTCCGCTTGCGCGGAGGGGCTCGCTCACTGCCTCAGCTGCAAAAGCATTGCTTCCATTGCCAGCTGGAAGTTGGCGTTTCGGGCCAGGTTTTTCTTGGCGTCCCAAATCGCGTCAAACTTCCTTTGCAGGCACTTGAGCTCTGTCGCTTGGGCTTCTGAGTATATTTCGCTTGTCTTGTCTTGCTGGATCATCCTGTCTGTTGATCCTGTGGATTTCACTACCATGGCGTCCCTGTACCAGAGGATTAGCAAATCAAGAAATTGCTGCATTTGATCCTTGTACTTCTCAAGGGTCAGGGTCTGCATCAAGAGTTCCGGTATGTCCAGCCTTCTCACTGCCTGGGCCAGGCGCACCGCCTCGCCCCTCATTTCCATGAAAGCCTCGGAGCTTGTGATCTCTTTCGCCCTGCCCAGGTTGCCTTGGGCAAAGCAAGCAGCTAGCCTTGCCTTCTCTCGATCTGTGCCAAGATCAATCAATTGCTTTTCTATGGCTGAATCAGCCAGCGGCCTGAGCTTGTAAACTACGCAGCGGGACAGGACTGTAGGGAGAAAGGCGGCAAGATTGTCTGCCATAAACAGGAATATCCCGTATTCCTCCGGCTCCTCGACATTCTTGAGCATGGCGTTTTGCGCAGCTGGCGTCATGGTGCTGGCGTTGTCAACAAAAAATATCTTATACCTGTACTTGAAGGGCTTAATGCCCATGTTCCTGTTTACCTGCTCCCTTACATCGTCAACGCCAATGGACTTCGTCCCTCCTGCTGGCGCTACGTAAATGATGTCTGGGTGGTTTCCGCTTTCAAAGACCCGGCAGCTTATGCATTCCCCGCATGCCTGATCTCCATTGGCCTCGCACTGGAGCGATTTGGCAAACGCGCTCGCCAAATCCCTTTTTCCGCTTCCCTTCGGGCCTTCGAAGATATAGGCGTGGGAAACCTTGCCGTGCCGTTTGGTTCTCTTCAGCGCCTCAATGATCCCCTCGCGCCCTGCCATCCCTTCGTACCCTGCCAAAAGACTGCCTCCAAGCTCAAGCCAGCAAGTCCAGCAACAGCCCTTGTATCTCGTCTACCTTGTCAAGTATTGTGATGTGGTCTTTCTCGGAACTTATAAGTTCCTGGGCCAGCTCATCAAGATCCCTGTCCACCAGGTTAAGTATTCCGTACACCCTGTGCCTGCCCTTCCTGTCAAGGAAGTTCTCCCTTTGGAACTTGTGGGATCTGGGCACAACCTCGCCAATGAAGTCTGAAACAAGGCTCCTGTACTTGCGCATGTCCTTTATGTCCATATGATCAGCCAGCTGCTTGCCTTGCGTTGCTATGTCGCCCATTAAGGCCTCAAGACGCCCAGCCAGGTTTTCGTCAGAAAGCCGGGAAAGCGTGAACCTGAAATCGCCCTCCTCGACCTTTTTTCTGCCCTCAGTTCTTTGCGCCGTGTCCACAGGCCGCGCTTGCGAAATTTTGACCTCCATATAGGCAACTCCTGCCGCTTTGCTAGAGCGCATCCCAAGGCGCTTAAAAAGCCGTCGCAAACGCGACTGGGATATGCTCCAAGCTTTTCTCACATGCCTATATTATGGCGCGAGAACCGCAAAAGTATGCCTAAATGCAGCTGGAACCAAGCTCCCCCGAGCGATTCGCCCAAAATTCGCCTGATTCCAGCTTGATGGCCATGCCGCCGCTAGACCTTCTTGAACTCTTCCACATTAAGGACGAAAATGGTCGCCCCTCCGACAGTGACCTCGACCGGGTAGGGAACGTAGCTCTCGGTGGCGTTCACATGCGTCGAGTTAACGGACGTGATCTGCTTCCTGCTCCTGCAT
>JAISWZ010000354.1 GCA_031270945.1 Clostridiales bacterium
AGTCCTAGTGAATTTACATTCTGCAACATATTGTTACATAGGGGCTCCAAAAACCGTCATTCCCTCAAAACAAACATTTCCTTACTTGAAAGCATAATTCTTCTATCACTTGCTTGCCAAATCCATACATAAAACGCTGCTTCCATCCAAACTTCAAGAAGTAAAACCGAACTCAGATTTTCTTTAAACCATTCACTAAAAAAAGGCAGGTTGCGCTTGCCAAGCGCAACCTGCCTTTTAGATCAGGATCGGTTTTCAAGATCAAACTTATGCGTGTTGCGCTGCCGTTTTCTTGCGTTCCGCCAATTCAGCAACGATCTCGGCGTGGCGCTTGTCGGTCAGATCGTAGAACAGCATTGGGATGACGCCTAAAAAAGAGCAGATGGCCGGGAACAATGACATGCACATGTGGAAGGCCGAGAGCGCTTGGGTTGGCTGAACGGGGGTAGGCGCGTAGTTGATTGTTGAGAGAACAAGGCCTGAAAGGCCTCCGCTGATAGCAATGATGATCTTCGCTGAAAAGGTTTGAGAGGAAGAGATGAGCCCCTCGTTTCGGCTGCCGGTTTTCCACTCGGCATACTCTATTGTGTTGGCTATGAGGCTGGAAACAAGCACCATGGTTAGGCCTGTTGGAATGCTGGTGATAACGAAGAGCACCATAACCAGGGGTGTGCTGCCGTAGCCAGTGAAGAAGAAGATGAGGTTCATGAGCCCGCCAAACAGGGAGCTGAGTATGAACACGTTTTTGCCGCCCATCCTCTTAACCATGATAGGCGCTAGAATCATGCCTATGAACATGCCAGGCAGGGAGAGAAGAGAGAAAAGCGGAACCAGATCCAATGAGCCCAGGTTGTACTGGACGAAGTAAATGGTCATGCCTTGGCGCAAAAAGGAGGTGCTATAGGAGACGATCATTGCAAGTATGGCCATGAGGAGCGGCTTGTTTGTGCTTATGACTTTGACTGCGAGCTTGAAGCTGAACTTTTCGGTTGTAGCCGCGACATGCTCGCGAATCAAGGAGAATCCGCAAATGTAGAGGATAGCGCCTGCAATGCCTATGACAATGGCTGTGGTGAAATAGCCCTTTGCCATGTCGCCGCCGCCGAAGCTGTTAACCAGGGGGATAACCACTACTCCCAAGGCTACGCTGGCGAGGGTGGTGGACATGCGGGAAACGCTGTAAATGGTTGTACGCTTGCTTATAGAAGATGTCATGGCGGCTGGCAATGTCCAGTATGGCACGTCAACAGCGGTGAAAGCCATGCTCATAAGCACGTAGGTGACAGCGGCCCAAACAACCTTCCCAGCTCCGCTAAGATTGGGAGTGCTGAAGTTCGCCGCCAGAAAGATGATGATCGGCAGGGACATGAACATAAGCCAGGGGCGGTAGCGGCCCCATTTTGTCCTGGTGCGGTCAGCGATAACGCCCATCATCGGGTCGTTCACGGCGTCCCAGACGCGGGTGAACATCATGATAAGACCTGCCACGCCGCCGCCGATGCCAAACACGTCTGTGAAGAACACGAGCATGTAGCTGCTCCACAGGCCAAAGATGAGGTTTTGCCCCACGCCTGCTATAGCATGGCCAGCTATTTCCTTGCCTTTCACATCTCCAGGGACAACCCCGTAGGTGCTGTTTTCCATGTTGCTGCCTCCTTTTTCTGGGCCAGCGTCCAGTTTGACGCTTGAGAGCGCTGGCCAGATATCCTTGTAGAACCATCATACAGGTTTTTTATCGTGGAGGCATTGTCCCCTGCCGTTAAAACTTCTGAATACAGTATCCCGCTCAGACCAGTTGAGACGGGTTGTGCTTGCGGTATTCCATTGGCGTCATGCCGTGCTTGCGGTCGAAGAGCTTGTAAAAATGGGTCTTGTTTTCAAAGCCCAGATCGCCTATGATGCTGCTGACGCTGGCGTTTGTTTCCGTAAGCATGCGCTCCGCCTTTTTCAGGCATATGACTTTGTTGTATTCAGATATGCTCATGCCTGAGTGCTTTTTCACGATCCGGTTGATGTAGTCGCTGCTGTAGCTAAGCTCTGCCGCCAGCTCGCCTCTGCTTACTCTTCCGGTTTTGTTCTCCATGTAGCGGGTAACCTTGTCAAAAAGATAGGCTTCAGCGGAGGAGTCCAGCTTTACATGGGCGCAGGCGTAAAGCGATGTATCCTGGAAATAGGACAAGACGCGGCTGAGCATGCCAAGAACCATGAGTGAGTAGCCAGCTTCCTGAAGGATCAGCTCTCGAGCCAGGTCATCCATCAGTTTGTTTATGCTTTCTGGCCCCTCTGGGCCCAAGGGGATAAACTCCAGATAGTCCTTTTGGTACTGGGCTTGATCATCCAGGTTGCTGGTGAAAAAGCGGTACGCGTCTGTTGGCTCGCCCCCTGTTGTGGCGTAGCTGGCAATGGAGTCCCGGATGTAGTAATGTGACATGCAGAGAAAAACAAGAAAATAGCTTTGGCCTAAAACCTCGTAGTGGCGGGTATTGCGGTTCATCAGGCAGGCTGTGCCTTTTTGGTACTGAAAGCAGCCGTTTTCGATATGGTGCTCCACTTCTCCCTCAAACACGTACATCAGCTCGAAGTAGTCGTGATGGTGCATCTCTATGCGTTCATCTGGCATTTCAGGGGTTTTCTTCTCTAGGTGAAAATGCTCCTTGTCGCTCAAAGAGGTGAATGAGACCATCTGTCCAGCGCTATAGCGCCCGCCAGCCATGATGTTGATGCAAAACGGCACGTTCAGGCTGCGAAGGCGGTCACCAGTGTTGCCAGGTGGAGTGAGACTGAAGTTATGGCTATTTTTGCCCGGAACCAGGAGAGGCCCAAGGGGATCTTCCTGGTGAGGGCCGGGAAACAGGAACATAGGGGATACCTCCGATTGAACAGAGCTCTTGGTCTGCGGTGGATACCAGAGCGCCAAAACAAACCCCATGTGGGACATTGATAATGGGATTGGGCAGGGGTATGCTTGAACAGGGCATGTCGTTAAAAAAGCAAATCTTCATGCCTTAGGATAAACCCGTGCAAACTTAAAGTCAAGCTCGCATAAGAGGAGGCAAATGATGGCTGGGAATAAAATGTGGCTGGATTTTTCAGTAATAGCAAAGAACAAGGAAGCTGCCCATGAATTGGCGCTGCCGCATCAAGCGCTAGATTCTGCGCTAGCCAGGGAGGACAGCCCGTTTAAGCTGTCCTTGAACGGAGTGTGGCGATTCAAGCACCAATACGGCACGGAGCTGACGGATGACGGCAGCTGGGCAGAGATCGATGTGCCCTCGGTTTGGCAGCTGAAAGGTTACGGCAAGCCTATTTATCTGGCGGCGTCATTTCCGAAGGCTGTTGGTATCGACCTGGACAAGGTGCCAGACATTGACGACGCGCAAAATGAAGTAGGCATTTACTCCAGGAGCTTCGAGGTGCCGAAGTCCTGGGAAGGAAGAGAGACATACCTGTTCTTTGGCGCGGCAAAGTCCGCTTTGCACGTTTTCTGCAATGGGGAGGAAGTTGGGTACAGCCAGGGATCCATGACCCCTGCTGAGTTCAGGATCACGCCTTTTCTTCGAGAGGGAGAAAACCAGTTGACCGCTGTCGTGTACCGCTACAGCGATGGAACATATTTTGAAGATCAGGACATGTGGGCCCTTTCGGGCATCTATAGAGAAGTGTACTTATATTCAGAAACCAAAGCTGCAGTTCGGGACTTTTGGCTAAAGACAGAGCTGAATTCAGACTTTTCCAAGGCTGGCGCGGATCTTTTTGCCAAGCTGGAGAACCAAGGGGAAAACGAAGCGGAGCTTGCGATTCAGGCGGAGCTGGTTCGAGGATCTGAGTCTATTGTTATCGGAGAGGCGCATGCCGTTTTGGTGCCTGGAGGAGCGGAAACTATAAATTTGAAGTCCAGCATAGACAACCCGGCTCTCTGGAGCGCGGAGAAGCCGAACCTTTATGATCTGGTCCTTGCAATCACCCAGGCTGACGGCTCAACCGAGTACAAGGCAATTCGCCACGGCATCCGAAGCGTTGAGACAAAAGATGGAATATTGCTTCTAAACGGCAAGAACATCAAGCTCAAAGGGACAAACCGCCACGACTTTGATCCTGACAACGGATGGGCTGTGCCAAGGAGCGTATACGAGGAAGATGTGCGCCTAATGAAGAGGCACAACATCAACGCCGTGCGCACCAGCCACTACCCTGACGATCCCTACTTTTATGAGCTTTGCGACATTCATGGCATTTACGTGATGGATGAGTGCGATGTGGAGACCCATGGCATTGGCGCTCACATGGACATGAACGCGCTGCTTAGCGGCGACAATGAGCTTATGAAGCAGGCCACTCTTCAGAGGCATGACGTGTTTCCTGGAAACAACGAGAAATACTTTCCGATAGTGATAGATCGGGCTGAGCGCATGGTTTTGCGGGATCGCAACCACGCATGCGTAATCTTCTGGTCTCTGGGCAACGAAAGCGGCCACGGGGAAGCTTTTGTGAAGATGAAAGAGCGGATAAAGGCGCTGGACAGCACAAGGCCAATCCATTACGAAGGCGACAACAGGCCGGAGTGCAGCGACTTGTTCTCTAAGATGTACGTTCCTCCAAACGGGGTGGATATGCTGGCTAGGGGCTTGGATATGAGCCTTGCCGGCTTGGATATCGGAGAGCCCAATATGCAGAGCACTCCTTTGGCAAGCGCCATGTTTAGCGTCCCTGCCAGCCTGGTGCAAAACAGGCCGATCATTCTGTGCGAATATGCCCATTCCATGGAAAACAGCTTAGGAAACTTCAAGGAATACTGGGATGTCTTTGACAGGCACGACAATGCGGCTGGCGGATTCATCTGGGATTTCGTTGACCAATCCATAAGGAAGCAAGAAGACGGCGTAACCAAATATCTCTATGGCGGAGATTTTGGCGAAGACGAAAGCAACTATTACTTTTGCGCCAACGGCATAGTGGCAGGAGACAGGACTCCGCACCCCGCGCTGTTCGAGGTTAAAAAGGTGTACCAGAACATCCAGGTCGAAGCGGTGGATCTGGCTTCTGGAAAGATCAAGGTCAAAAATGGTCACAGGTTTGCTGATCTCTCGGACTTTCGCTTGAGCTATAACGTCAAGGCGCAAGGGATATCCATATTTGCAGGCTATATTGACACTCTGTCTCTAAAGCCCCAGCAAGAAGAGATCTACGCTTTGCCCCTTGAAGAACTTGAGCTTCCTGACGAAGAATGCATGCTTGACATAAGCTTTGAGTTGAAAGAAAAGACCAGCTGGGCAGAGCAAGGCTTTGTTGTGGCAACTGAGCAGTTTGCCCTGAAAACTCCCAGCCCCAGGCCTGTGGCTGCCGAGAGCGATTTGAGCGCTTTGCGCATCCATGACGATGGCGGAGACAGTGTTGTTGAAAATGAGAACATCAGGCTTGTCGCTAGCGGCAAGACAGGGTTCATCTCCGAGCTGTCGATCTCAGGCCAGCCCGTCCTGGCTGGGCCATTGCGCCCCAACTACTACAGAGCCATGACAGACAACACCAGGAGCTTTGCAAGCTTCAGCCCCAAGCAATTGGTGCCCATGCTGGAAGGCTTCAAATGGAAGAATGTCGTTGACGAACTGAACTTTATTGAATGCACTATACGGGATGAAGCCGGAGAAGACGGAGTAAAGCTCACCAGCCGCTACGAGCATAAGCTCTTCAAGGGCGAGATAGTTCTGGAGTACACAGTTCACAGAGACGGACGGCTGGAAGTGAGCCATAGCGCCGAACCGCTGGATCAGCCTTATCGAATCGGCATGGCCACAGTTTTGCCACCCGGGTTTGACTCGTTTGAATGGTATGGCAGAGGCCCTCATGAGACTTACTGCGACCGCAAGACTGGAGCGCCGGTTTCTCTCTGCCAGGCCTCGTTGGCTGAGCTTCAGCACGACTACATGCGGCCCCAGGAGAACGGCAACCGCACCGATGTCCGCTGGCTGAGCGTGATTGACGATAAAGGCAAAGGCTTTATCTGGGCAGACACAACAGGCGAGCACATGAACTTTTCAGCCCATCCATACAGCCAGGATGAGCTGGACGCTTGCGAACACATTCATGAGCTTCCCCAGCATTCGGAAACTTATTTGCAGCTAGATGCGCTGCAATGCGGGGTAGGCGGGGATCTGCCAGGCATGAGCTTGCTGAAAACACCCTATGTCATACAGGCAGGGAAGAGGTATGTGCAGAGGTTTGAGGTAAGAGCGCTGTAAAAAAAGACAAAACCAAAAAGCCCAAGCGTCCGCTTGGGCTTTTTGGCGTTTAAAACTTAAAACCACTCTATATCCTCCACCAGCAACTCGCTTCCAAACTGAACCTCGATTATCTCAAGCGCCGTTGTCGCAGAAACGGAGTGCTTCGTATCCTTGGGGATTGTGACAACATCTCCTGCCGCAATGTTTTGCGGCACCCCATTGAGCTGGACTAAGCCGGAGCCTGAGATGACTGTCCAAACTTCAGTGCGCTTATGGTGAATGTGGCAGCCCATGCCTCTGCCCTCTTCTATGGCAAGGCGTTTTGTCAGCGCTCCGCTTCCATCCTCGCGGACAACATAATCCAGTACGCGGTACCGCCCCCAGCGGCGTCGCTCATACATAGCCCTCGATGGGAATTGCTCGGCTAGCGGCTTCAGGAAGGAGCTTTGATCCTTGTCAGCGACAAGAATGCCGTCGTAGCTGGCTACGATTACAGCGTTTCGTATTCCCATTGCTATGATAGGAGTATCAAGAGTATTGATGACATGAGTGCCCTCGCAGCCTTGAGCGATCACTGGCGCCTTGCTGAGGATGGTGCCAGCCATTTCCTCAGTCAGAGTGTTCCAGGTGCCAAGATCCTTCCAGCTTCCATGATGGATGATGCAGCCGATGCTAGGCTCTTTCTCCGCTATCTCATAGTCAGCGCTGGTCTTGGGAAGCTGGCGGTATGAGCTCAGGACATCTTCGTAGCTGTTAAAGCTGATGTATTTTTTTGCAAGGCCAAGCACATAGCCTAGCTGCATGCAATAAACCCCGCTGTTCCACAATGCGCCGCTTGAAATGAGGGCGGTCGCCTCAGCTTCGGTAGGCTTTTCCTTGAACCCAGAAACTCGGTCATCAGTGATTTTCAAGTATCCGTACTTCTCAGAAGGATGCGTTGGGGCTATGCCCATAAGAACCAGGTTCACGGAGCTGGATAGCAAAAGCTCCTCCATTTTCGGAAGGGCAAAAAAGTACTCGCTGCTGGTGTACACATCTATTGGCAGAATTGTGACCGCATCACTTAAAGGGCAACCCTGCTCGAAATGCAAGTGAGCCGCCGAAAGAACCATGGCGGGAAAAGTGTCGCGGCGCTCTGGCTCAACCGCTACTGCCACGTCGCTCCCCAGTTGGCTATGCACAGAGTCGATATGAGAAGCTGTCGTGGAAACAAGCAGGTTTGGCTTGGGAATCGCGCTTGCCAGCTGCCGGCTCACTCTGTGCACCATGGACTCCTTTTTGCCGTCATCATCAGTAAGCAACTCAAGGAACTGTTTTGACATAGACTCGTTGGATAGAGGCCAGAGCCGTTTTCCTGAGCCGCCCGAAAGCAAGACAATATTCATGTGATCCTCCTAAGAGCATATCCCAAAATTCCGTTAAGGCGCAGAAAAATTCCTGGCGAATGCTTCAACGCCGGAATTTTTCAAGCCATGGAATAAATTTTGGGATATGCTCTAAATTATGAAGTTGCTCGTATTCTAAAATGCGCAAGCCATAAAACGACTTTGGGATGCGCTCGAATGTTTTCACTCATCAGTGTATAGTTTGGCCATAATTGCTCCATCAATGCAATTATACGGCAATCTTTAGCAAATGTCAAAACATGTTGATTTATGTCAGCGCTTAAATGCACGTTTTAATATTTAAATTCGTAGGGCAACTCCCTGGCGCAGCAAGGCATATCCCAAAGTCAATTTAAAAGCCACGCGTGAAAGCATCGCATGCCTTTTCAGCGCCGCCAGCGCTCATTGGCGAACCCTGGACTCGAGCTTTTTAGCCAATTGCACTGTACAAATGGAGAGAGCGGTGATATAATATCAGCGAGGATTAAAACATTTATATAAAATAAATGTTTGTTCTGGGATTTTCAGAAAGTCAAAAAATGCACAGCTTTGCAAGAGAAAAATGGCAATTGCTATGCACTAGAGAGGCGAGAAGAATGTCCATTGTTGAGAGGTATGACGGAGGAAAGTGGGAAGAAGTAAAGCTGATAGGCAAGGGCGCAATTAGCTCGGTTTACAAGATTCGCAAGGTCGAAA
>JAISWZ010000015.1 GCA_031270945.1 Clostridiales bacterium
GGTATCGGCCCATTTATGGGCTGGGTGAAAAGGGCAGGGCTATAGTTCGGGACAAGCCTTGAGTAATCCCCGTTTTCAACCAGGGCGGCTTGGGTAAGACCCCTCTTCAGCTCAAACCCAGGCGGGTTTGCTCTTACGTACGCGTCCACTTCCCCTGTTCTCATTGAGATGTTGCTAAGGAGAAGCACCGCCTCAACAGCCCTGGTGGCTGACTCTTTGGCGGCTTGGAGAGAAGCTTTTAGATCTGCGTTATCAGGGTTCTCCTTTTGCTCTTCTCTTAGAACCGCATATCTGAACAGTTCCCCTGCCCCATACATGGCAGTCCATAGCCCGTCATTGTCCGTCATCACCGGCTTCCAGCCATTGCTTGGATCAAAGCTTGCTTCAGAAACAAGCCCGTGTCTTGCCACTATCTCTTGGGTAGTGGCGCTCATGGTTTCCGCTTTCGAAGTTCCGCTCATCTCTACAAAACTTATGTGTGTGATCCCGTTCTCGCTTCGAGTCCAGATCCCGGAATCCCCATCTCCCAAAATGCCTAGCGGGACGTCCAGGTCGTAAAACCACCGATCCCCCATGAACCGCATTTCGCGATCCCGCTCATTTATCGCGTTTTCCTGGGTTCTCAATATCCCGTAGTCAGTGATCTTCCAGCTCGCTCCATCTAAAGTGGTTAAAGACTTTAAAACAATGTCGTCAGGTCTGGGAACGTTGTTTCTCGCTGACAGGTCAAAGCGCTCCACGCTCTTTTGAAGGCCGCTGTACTCCGCTTCCGGCATCCCTTTGTAGTTGACCGCACCTGCATGAGGCGCTCCGGACGTTGGGGCGTCCACGACAGTTAAGGATACAGTGTCAGCCCCAAACCTAAGATCATTTGGCGCTGCAACGATAGACGTCTGCCCTGGGGCTTTTGCTGTGACCCGCCCCCATTTGTCAACAACAGCCACTGCCTCGTTTGTTGACTTCCACGAAAGCGTTCGATCCTTGTCCGCATCGAGGGGAAATGAATAGTCAAGCGTTCTGCTGTCTCCAACGCTTAGCTCCCAGTTTTCCGGTGCCAGTATGGCAAACGTCTCTTTTGTAGCGCACCCAGCCAGGCTTATTAGTACTATGGCTAAGGCCAGCATCCTGAGATGTTTCAAGCAAACCCTCCTCATCCGAGCGCATATTTTGGCGCTTTTGTGAAGCGTGATGGTTGAGTTGCAGAAGCGATCTTCGGCTAAGCGCCTATATGTACAAGTATTATTATACACCGGGAATGGCGGGTTTTCAAGGCAAAACGGCAACACCTGCCAATGCCAAAGGAGGACTGGCTCCGCCAGTCCTCTTTTGGCATTGATATCATTATACAGCAAATAACGATTCATTAGCTTACCGCAAATCTAGATTTATTAGCCTACCGCTCCCCCGCATACACCAGCCTCTTATGCCCATGCACCTGAAGTTCCGCCTTTATCCTGTCCACTGCGAAGGCCCTGGAGTACTTGACGTCGTAATCGGAGACGCAAACCGTGCCGGGCAGGACTTGGGGTTTTAGCATGCAGGGGTAGATGTTCAGGATCATCTGGTTTGACACATTGTCGTTTGGAATGATGTGGGTTTCGTCATCCTCGAAAACAATAGTAACGCCGTAATCGGCCAGGATTCTGGTGAGAGGCTTCAGCATGTCCTGCTGCTGGCTTAGGTTGAACGGTGATGGTCGGACAGAGCTTTCTGCCCAGTCCATGAGCTGGAGCGCGGCGAACCGGTCCAGGTCTTGATGGTAGTTGCGGTTCCCGTAACTCTTTAGGCACTCTTGGCAGGCGCATTCACAGGTGCAAGACTTTAGGAAAAGCCTTGTTTGCTTGAGCAAGAGATCCAGCTGTCTGGATATGCCGGATGAGTAGCCAGCGCCGCTTGAGAGGCTATCATAGAGGTAGATGTCAATGAAGCTTTTGTCAGGTGTTCCGCGTTTCCTGAAGCCCGCGTTTAGCTCTGAGATCTCGATATCCAGGATTAAGCTGGTCTGAAGACGGAACGCTTCGGCAAGGGTTCTGGCGGATCTTGCGACCCAGCGAGTTTCTAAGTTAATAAAGGAAGGGTTCAGGGGGATCTCCATGACCAGCATGTCTGTGATGAAGTCAAAACCCAGGGCGTAATTATCGGCTTTCTGATGGGAGCACTTTTGGAGCGGATACTTGGAACGGTAGGGTCTGCCGATTTCCAGCCCTGTATCCGGGCGATAGAATAGCTTTGGGTCATCGCCAGCGATGGCGGCGCCACAGGATTTGCAGATTACAAAGCCTTTGTCTTGGCTGCCTTTATTGCGCATTATGATTCTCTGGTTTGTTCGGAGAGCGGTCTTCAGGTTTTTGCAGTTTGGGGCATTATGCATATCAGTAGAATCAGGGAGCGATGAATAAACCGGATCTCCCGCGTTGGAATACGCGTTGTAGAACTGGGATTGGACTGCCGGCTTGCCATTGATGGATCCAAAGCCCCAGGGCTTGACCATGCTTAGGTCAGGTTCTGGAGTATGATTGCAAAGAGGGCAGAGGTCGTTATGGAGATCATCGCTTAAGCCAAACCAATCGCAGTTGGGGCAATGGAAAACCTGCTTTACATAGTTGGGATCATTCATGAAGCTTCTGGCGGGGTTTGTTCTGGATTCGCTTCCTCCATAGTAGAGCCCGCCTATCTGGAAGGTATTCTTGTCGATTACTATGTTGCGGTTTGGAGCGTACTCGCTGATGGCTATGTCCAGCCCTCTGGATACCTGGTACTGAAGGTTTCCGTCCTTGTCATTGACATAGACAGTCACCACGTTTTTAGGAAACGAGTAGGTCGGGATCGCGGCTTCTTCGAAGAGGGCATCCATCATGCTTTTGCCTCTCATGTAGTACCTGGGCTCATAGAGCTCCGGATGCGCTTGCTGCTTGGCGTCCAGGCTATCGAGCTTCTGAAGCAGATGGGCTTTATGGGAGAGGGCGAATGTTGTTGACGGCATCAGGATATTTGAATAGTCTTGGAAGTTATTGAGGAAAATCTTGAAGTCTTCGTAGAGGCTTTTGAAAAACACAAGGGTTTCCACTTTGTCAAGGCTTTCTCCCTTTTGCCTCAGGTAGTTCGAGATGACTATGATATTTAGGTGTCTTTCCAAAAGCTTTTCGCTGTTGACATCTATCCAAGGCCGTCTGGGGGTGCCGCGAAACATGGGGGTTGGATCATTGAAGTAGCGGGAGTCGTGGGACTCATTGCCGCAAAAGGTGACGATAGTGGTCAAGCCCGCCCCGCGCCGTCCTGCGCGGCCCGCTCTTTGCTGATAGTTCTCTCTCATGGGAGGGACGTTTCGAAGTCCTACGGCCACCAGGGAACCTATGTCTATCCCTACCTCCATTGTAGTAGTGCAAGACAGGATATCTATTGGGTATTCATCCTTCCCCAATATATCCTGGAACCGCATCTCATATTGCTCAGACCTGGACCAGAGAGCGCTTTGCTGGTCAAAGCGGGATATCTGGGCGGAATGCTCTTCGGTGTCTATGACGTTGACCTTTTTCTGGATCTGGGATCTGAGGGTCATGGCCTGGTACTCTTGGGGCAAGACTTTGGCTATGTTGCTGGATTGGCAAGCGGGGCACTTTCCCTTAAACGGAAACGGAGTCAAAGATCCGCATTCCCGGCACCTTAGCCAGGGGTGATCCAGCCCGTAGCGGGGGACTATCTTCTTTAGCTGGATGTAAAACTTGTCTCCAGATCCGTCCATGAACTCTTGGGTTAGGACTCTCTTCCAGAGATCAGTGACTAGATCTCCGTCCTTCCAGTTCATGGCCGTGTTGATCAGCCTTGAAAACTTCCAGTCTTGGCCAAGGCCAAAGGATTTATACTTTGTCAAAACCGCCTCGCGACGGATATCCAAGAACTGGTGTCCTATGGCGCCGGTTTCGGGAAGGATGTCCAGAAGCCAGGCATTGAAAAACTCTACGAATTCCGTAGAACTAACCTCTACATTTCCGCGCTTCAGGGCATTCAAGGCACCGAAGAGGCTTTCTTCAGTCGGCTCAAGCCAGGCCAGGGCGGAATCATAGAGTGAGTAGCGGGAGCTGCAGAAAAGCCGGATCAGGTGCTCCTGTGCTATATCCGGCGCGTTGTCGAAGGTCAGCCTTGGAATAAAGGTATTGCCTCTTCGCTCTTTTCTTTTGATGTCAGCTTTTGTGGCAAAGCAATGCTCCGAGAACTTCGCCCGGCTCTCGTTATGAAACAAGGGCAAATCTCTCAAGGATGCCTGCTTTACAAAATAGCCATACAGATCATTGAGCGTCAGATCTTTGTCCATGTCCCTTATGGCTTCCATGAAGAGCTGGGTCACCGCTTGCCGATCAGAGACCTGGGACATGTCCAATGCCAGGCGGGCGGCTTGCTGGCGGCTGTCTGAAAAGAGAAGAACCTTTCTGCCCTCGTTGGGAAACAGGGGGTTGTTCTTCTTGGACTCAACCGGGCTTTGAAGGTTGAACTGGGCTTTTATTACGCTGAAAAAGGGATAGTTGCCCCTGGTGGAAAAATCCGAGAGCGGGATCTTGCCCAAAAGATGCTTGCACTGAGGGCAGGTGGCGAAGGTCAGGATATCCGGATGGATTGGATCCGCATGCCTGCTGTAGTAGAGCCTGAGCATTCCCTCTTGGTTGCTGGAAGAGTCATCGTCAAAGTGCATGAAGCCGCTTCTGGAATCCAGGTAGCAGACCACGCCTGGATTTTCCCCGATCCTTCTGTAGAGCCTGTCCCTCTCCGGAATAAAAAGATGAATTTCTTTCATATGCGAGTCGCTGGTTCTCCAGAGGTATGACTTTCCTCTGGTCTCTGCCACGAATCCTCTCAAGTACAAAGCGCCGCAACGCCTGTCATTGATCAGCTCATACACTACGCTTCCGCACTCCGGGCAAGTAAGTACGCTGTCTTTTACAAAGATCTCTCCCAGCGTCACGCCATGAAAGGTGTGAGCCTTGGGGCAGCTGGGGTTCGCGCAGGCGTAGATGCCGCTAATGCCACGAAAGAGCATGTGCAGTCTCAGTGGAAACAGCGACTCCCCTCCCAAGCTTACCGCGTGGGCGGCGATTGCCAACGTCTTGTATGCGGCGTCGGTGGCTAGATCCAGATCTATGCCAGGGAAAAGGCTTTGCCCTATCTCTTCAACTGATGCGGCGTTGCCGCAGCAGATTTCGTAGAGCCTGGAGAAGATCGAAAAGGACTTTATGTTGTCGTAAAGCCAGGCTTCGGCTTCGGGCAAGGATTCGAAAGTTTTTAAATCTTTAAATATCTGGTTTAGGCCTTCTAAAGGATTTTCATCGCTCCAAGCCAGGATATCCTTTGTGTCCAGGCTTGCGCCCTTTGTTATTTGCCCTACGCTTTTGCAGTTGACCAAATCTCCATATATAAAGTGAAAAGAGTCCGAATCTCCAGCCGTCAGCATCTGGGCGAAGTCCAGAACCGCTTTTCTGTCTTCCGGGACGTTATTAGGCATGCTGGCTGTGGTCATGACAAACTGAACCTTGTCTCGCCCAACCCCTAGCCTGTAGAGCAGCCTTCTTATGAGCAAAGCCACCTCCCCGCCGGAGGCGCCCCGGTACATGTGGGCCTCGTCTATGACAAACAGAAGCCTGTTTTCCTTTGAAAGGTTCAGCCAATCCCTGGTGTCGCTCCAGATCTTGTCCTCCCTGGGCCTGATCAGCATATATTCCAGCATGCTATAGTTGGTTATGCAGATGTCAGGGCAGGTCTTTTGCATTTCAAACCTGGTCAAGAGCTCTGCATCTTCTGGATCTGACACATGCTTCTTGCTTTTCAGGCCTTCGACAAAACGGCCAAGATCTTTTTTCGCCGGGATCTTGCCCTCTTTTAACAGAGAGGCGTATACTTCGGGCTCCAATCCGCTTGTGCCAGTGATGTCGGTTTTGCTGGTTATGCCGCTTTTATCGCTTTTAATCCCGCTTGAAGGCAACAGGTTTGACAGCGACTTGGCCAAAGCCCTGTCCGACTTTGCGTCCTGGTCGCCGGAATAGGGGGTTCGGCCTGTGTACATGCCGAACTGGGGGCGGCGTACGGATTCTCCCGCAAAATCCCGAAACAGCTCAACAAATTTGTCAGCGCCCATGATTCGCCTAAACCTGCCGATCTGATCCGCAACCAGCGCATTCATGGGATACATGACTATGGCCCTGATCCCCCGCTGTCTATAGGTTTCCGGCTTGTTTTTCGCCTCATCCACGAGCTTGCCTATTATTGGCCACATGAAGCATTCGGTTTTTCCTGATCCTATGCCTGTTGAGACAAAGACGTCCTCTCCGCGAAAAGCCAACTGGAGCGCTTCGACTTGATGCGTGAACGGGGTGCTAAACACCCCCAGGCGCTCTTCTGATAACTTTTTGAAAAAGGCTTTAAGCCAAGGCGGGAGCTCCAGCGCGTCCAGCCCTTCCGGCTCCAGCTTATAGCTGGCTGGCAGTTCCACAAAGGGAGTCTGCCAGAGCGTTCCCTTTTCATCCAGCTTCTCCGACAAGGCTTCCAGCAAAAGATTGTTTTTGCCCAGGTACTGGCCTCTAAGAAAGGCGGACAGCTCATGGCGCAGGATTTCGTGAACAAATGAGACGGAAGATGAGTTATTGCCAGTACCAGAAGAGCCAGAAGAGGCCGGTGAGACGTCATTGCCAATACCCGAAGATCCGGTTTTTATGCTTTTAATTATTTTAGCGCCTCCTCTATGCCAAACCCCAAGCGTTGCAGCATCGTCTTGTAGACATCCACCAATTCTATAGAGACGACTCGCTTTAGCCGCCCCTTGGGCGAAAAGTAGTCATTTGCCTGGCTCCAGCTGAACAGCTCAAAGAAGTTTTGCTCTTGCGGCGGCAGGAAGTAGTCAATGTCTACCAAAGCCACGCTGTTATGCTTTGTTATCCTGGCGCATGGAGGGTTGTTGGCCCTGCTCCGCAGGGCTAAAGCTATCCTGCAGTACTCCGCATTCCTAAACCGCCATTGCGGCAGTTCCGCCATTTCTATCTTGCTTTCGCTAAACCGGAACAGCCCGTAGCTTCGGTTTACGGCATTCTTGCTTCTGACAACCGTCAGCCCGTCGGCGGGCCTATGGGGAAGAAAATAGCCCTCGGTTGCGCTGTCGTATATGTTCAGGTAATCCACGTTCTTGGGCGCGGAGTCCACGGTTTTCCAGGAGATCGTGGCAAAGAACCTGTCCGCCCACCTTTGCAGGTAGATGTCTTCGAGACTGAACATTTCGGCAATGTCAATGGCTATATCCTGGAGATTTGGCTGGGTGGCTGAGGCGGCTTTGCCGCCCGAGGCGGCTTTGCCGCTTAAAGCAACTTTGCCGCCAGAGGCGGCTTTGCTGGTGCCGCCTCTGGCGGCAGGGGTGCCTTGGCCTTTTGTTCCCTTTTTTAATAAAAGCCCCAGCCCGCTTGCCGCTTGCGCCTTCCATGGAGGCAGTCCTCTTGCCACAAAGGCGGATCCGGCATCGCCTATGGTTGTCTTGGGGCAGGCCAGCCTGTTGTTCTTGTGAAGCACGTATCCGGCCTTGATGTATGAGTCGCAGATCTTGCTTATATCGATTTCAGGGGCGTCAAACACTTCAGCAAGCTTTTCGCCTCGCCTTATCACCCGCTGTATGGAGACGGTACCGTCATATTCCAGCTCTTCGTCATGGTTGTCCAGAAGCGCCGTCAGCATCTGAAGGCCTATGACGCTGTGCGTGACGCGTCTGATCCACTGGGGGACGCTTT
The DNA here is from genome assembly GCA_031270945.1 of Clostridiales bacterium. Taxonomy (GTDB): domain Bacteria; phylum Bacillota; class Clostridia; order Lachnospirales; family WQUN01; genus JAISWZ01. The sequence goes on from JAISWZ010000015.1 coordinate 7,758, forward strand.
CGAAGCTTTCTTTTATTATGCCAAGGTCTGCGGCGGCGGTTTGCGCTAGCTCTAGTATCATATCAAGACGCAGCTCCAATAATTAGTGTAAGTTCGGTTCGCTCCGCCGCGCT
>JAISWZ010000363.1 GCA_031270945.1 Clostridiales bacterium
TCAAAGTCGTGATTTCATGACTTTTGGGGAGTTCTTACTGCAGAATCATAATTATTGCATCTGGAATTAGGGGGGCCTTGAAATAAGGACCCCCCCTTTTTTGAACTTTGGAATGTGAGGGTAACAGCGCCTGTAGTAGGAGTCACAAAGTTGAGGCACATTGAAGAGGCGGCCAGCGCGGTTGGAGTTGTTCTGACAGCTGAGGAAAGCGCTTTTCTGGAAGAGCCCTATTTGCCGCACAAGCTGGTAGGCGTCATGAGCTTCAACCACAAATGATGGAAAACGTCATAGTCAATGCTCCAAGCCAGCCGCCAAAAGAATTCTTCTCAAACAGGGCGCTTAAAAATCTGATCATCCCTCTATTTGTTGAGCAGCTGCTGGTCATGCTTGTGGGGATGGCAGACACCCTTATCGTAAGCTACGCTGGAGAGGCGGCGGTATCGGGGGTTTCCCTTGTAAACCAATTCAACACCGTATTCATATACCTTTTTACCGCCCTGGCTTCCGGCGGGGCGGTTGTGACAAGCCAGTACATAGGACGAGGCGATCCAGATCTGGCCGGAGAATCCTCTAGCCATCTTCTGCTTTTCTCAACCCTGTTTTCCATAATTATCGCTGTCTTGGTTCTAATCGGGAACCAGGCGATGCTAACCCTTGTATTTGGCAGGGTAGAAGATTCCGTCATGCAGTCATGCGTTACATATCTGCGAATATCGGCTTACTCCTATCCGGCTTTGGCTATATACAACGCTGGCGCCGCCGCTTGCCGGAGCCTGGGGAAAACGGGAGTGACCATGCGTCTTTCAATTTACTCCAACATAATAAACGTTGTCGGCAACATCATTGGAGTTTTTGTCTTGCATGCAGGAGTGGCTGGCGTGGCATGGCCTTCTCTAGCGGCTCGCGTTTTTTCCGCTGTGGCTATCACGATACTTTGCTTTAGGGAGAAATACGGGGCGTTATATCATGCCAAGCGGATCTTCCAATGGAACTGGAAACTTATAAAGCGCATTCTTGGCATAGCGGTTCCCAACAGTATAGAGAGCGGGATCTTCCAGCTTGTGAAAGTGGTTCTTTCAAGCATAGCCGCGCTCTTTGGAACCTACCAGATAGCCGCAAACGGAGTGACGCAAAGCATTTGGTCTTTGGCGGCATTAGCCGGGCTATCGATGGGCCCAGCGTTCATTACTGTGATCGGGCAGAGCATGGGCGGAAGCGAAGACAGTGAGTTCAAGCAAACCGACGCCTACTTCAAGCGCCTTCTCAAGATAACGGTTGTGATCTCGCTTGCCTGGAACGCTCTGGTTTTTGCCCTTACCCCGGTATTCATGCTCTTTTACTCTTTGTCGCCCGAAACCAAGCATCTGGTTATTCTGCTCGTGCTGTTGCACAACATTTTCAATGCTGTGGCTTTTCCCTTCTCAGGAGCTTTGAGCAGCGGTCTGAGGGCCGCTGGAGACGCGAGATTTACCGCGCTAGTCTCGGTCATCTCCACCATTGGCGTTAGGCTTGTTTTTTCCTATCTTTTTGCCATAGTCTTTGGCATGGGAGTCATGGGCGTCGCTTGGGCAATGTGCCTTGATTGGGTCGCGCGAGGGATCGCTATGGCTTTTCGGCTTCGCGGCGGAAAGTGGAAACGGTTCAGGGTTATTTAGGACGTTACATATGAGGCGAGAAGCAACGGCAATCGGCTAGGGCAGGGTTCCGTTCATAAAACAGGGAGGGATATGTGCTTGGCTGATCCAAACGCCAAAAGGGCAAGGCCTGATACGCCTTGCCCTTTTGACTCGTTGCCATCCACGCAAGCCATGGAGCGCCGCTCACTATTTGCCATGGAATTTGCTGCTTTTCGCTAAAATGGCGGATGGTTTGGCGCTGGCTTTCCTGGGAATATGCCATTTCTCAATATCGGAGAGGCACTGGCAGAGCGAAAAGAGGAAGCGCTCCCCGGGCGGGGCAATCACCGGTGTCGCGAGGAGGAACCTTGTGAATCATGTTTTGCTCAAGGTGGTGCTTGGTTGTAAATTCTGTATGCTTAACATTCTATGTAATCGGTGAGTAAAATTTGGATTTGGGATTTTGCATCGGCAGGACGCTTGGCGAATATTACTGTGAAGTCAAAGCAAGGCTTCTGGCAATCTTCTGATGCTTGGCCTAAGCCTTTATTTAGTACCTATTGCCTAGCAGCTTCAGCCAGTTCGCTCGCACCGCTTTTTGCAGGATGTTTATTTGGGCAACTCTTGGATTACAGCGATGGACTGAGTGTATGGCCATCTGGGCAGCAGCGAACCTTGCAAAGCTTATATTGCTTAAAAGCGTCTTTCAAGTTTGGCCGCACCGCTAATCTCCCTCGCCACACTTTGAACCCATAAGCGATGGCAGGTCGCTAGCGCTCCCTTGCCACGCAATGAGTATATTCGCAGCCACTCAGAGAAGAAGTTGGTCAAGCAACGAAACCGCCCTCAAGAGGCCTTCACCCCTGAGTGGAGACAAAAATTGGATATAACTATGGCGAATTGCTTTATTCCACCATGGAATTTAGGGATGGAAAAACCCTAACGCTTATACCGCCGGGGGTTCTCAGACTGCTTGCCGCGCCGCTTTCAACAGGATTTTTATCTGGGCAAGTTTGGATTACGGCGAACTGAGCGTTTGTTTGACAGAACAGTAGCAAACTTAGGCAGTGGCAAACCTTGCAAACCTTATACTGCTTAAAGGCGTCTTTTCAGTTCTGCCGCACCACTAATCTCCCTCGCCACACTTTGAACCCATAAGCACTGGCAGGTCGCTAGCGCTCCCTTTGCCACGCAATGAGTATATTCGCAACCACTCAGAGAAGAAGTTGGTCAAGCAATAGAGACCCCTCAAGAGGCCTTCACCCCTGGGTGGAGACAAAATTTGGATATAGCGATGGCGAATTGCTTTATTCCACCATGGAATTTAGGGATGGAAAAACCCTTACGCTTATACCTCTGGGGGTTCTCAGACTGCTTTCCGCACCGCTTTCAACAGGATTTTTATCTGGGCAACTTTGGGATTATAACGATGGACTGAGCGTTTGGCCGACTGGGCAGTAGCAAACCTTGCAAAGCTTATACTGCTAAAAGGCGTCTTTTCAGTTCGGCCGCACCGCTAATCTTCCTCGCCACACTTTGAACCCATAAGCAATGGCAGGTCGCTAGCGCTCCCTTGCCACGCAATGAGTATATTCTCAACCACTCAGAGAAGAAGTTGGTCAAGCAACGAAACCCCTCCCAAGAGGCCTTCACCCCTGAGCGGAGACAAAAATTGGATATAACTATGGCGAATTGCTTTATTCCACCATGGAATTTAGGGATAGTAAACCCCCGACGCTTGTCCCGTTGGAGGGGTCTCAACTGCTTGCCGCGCCGCTTTGCAGGAGCTATCTCTGCTTTCATGCTCTGCGGGGATTGATCCAGGTGAAAAAAGAGCCTCTGAATGCGATCAGAGGCTCTTTTTGCTATGGGTCGAAAATGCAGATACAACCTGGCGCTTGGATCCATCATCGCACTAATCAAGCCTTTTTGGCAGCAACAACACCTGCCCTACGTATATGCGGCTCTGAGCGTCAATGCCATTTAAGGCTTTAATAATGCGAACGTTTGCTTGATAGTCGATGCCAAGTTTTTCGCAAATTTCGGAGAGGGTGTCTCCGCGCTCTACAGTGTAGGCAACAAAGACGGCGTTGCTACTGACAGCTTCTGTTGGTTTTGGATCATTGTTAATCTGCTCCTGCAGAACGGCTATGATCTTTTCCTGCTCATCAATCCTTGTTTGCTGGCTCTCAAGCTTTTCCTTTAGGGATTCGGCTTCTAGGAGATTTTCGCCGACCATGGCGTTTGCTAGGTCATTTTGCAATTCCTTCAGGACAAGTTCTTGGGAAGCCATGTTTCTGCTTTGTTCAAGTATCAGCGCGGACAATTCGTCCTGGCGTTTTGATTGCTTGAGCTGAAAAAATGTGAGAAACATTAGCGAAGCCGCGACTATGAGCGAAGTGGCAATCAAGAAGAGAGGGTGTGTTTTGGTTTTGGCAGTCTTTTGGCTTTTTGCGTCTGGTTTGATTGAGATTTTCTTGCCGACTTCATCGTAGATGAAATAGCCTTTTAGTTTCTCGACTTTGTTGTTTTTCCACTGGAAGAATCCTCTGATATTCTGGATTGGGTCTACGACATACGCTACCTGGAACGGGAGGTTAAAAAAGTTCTCCTGTATGAACATGTCATAGTTAGACAGGAAGACGCTATAATTGGGATGGGTATGCTGCCAGCCGAGAATTCTCAGTTCAGGGTGAAGCCGCTCATGCTCTTTATGGACATAGTTCCAGGTCTCATGGGTAAAGGTTAAGGTTGACGCTGAGGCGTCGGTATGCTTGGCTTCGATGAAATCCGAGATGATGACGAGAGTCTTGCCTGAGTAGTTGGAATAGCCTCCCAGCAGGATGCTCCCCAGCTCCTTGGATGTATCTGAGCGAGCAAATTTTTCAATCGCCAAGTAGGCGGTTTGGTGGATATAAACCTTTACGTCATCATTCTCCACCTCGCCTACTGTGAGAAAGTTGAGGGGCAACTGAAAATGATCTGATTCGGGTATAGTGCTTTCCCGAATGTCTATATTTAAGCTTCGTTCAGTTGGCATTTGAACCTCCTTGGGCAGGGTGGGGATCTTTGTTTGGGAGCATTTCTTGTTAAGGTTAGTAGCCATTATTTCGTGTTGAACACCAGGACGGAGTTGCCGATTGCTATGGCGTCGCCTTGCTTTAGCGGATGGCGGGTGGTCTTCATGCCATTGACGACAGTGCCGGATTGGGATCCTTGGTCAACGACGATATATTTGCTTCCTTCGAGAACGATATCACAGTGGTGCTGGGCTACGAGCTTATCCTTGAACAGGACAATGGTATTTTGGCCATCATTGCCAATGCTTGTGGTTCCAGCGAAAACAAGGTACTCTTTGCCTTCAAACTCGCCACGGACGACTTTGAGCCAGGCTTGTTTCGCGAACTGTTCTAGCAGGCCGATGCCCAGCCCGATCAGGAGCCCCAAGGTGATGATGCCAACCGCTCTGGGAAAGGTGCCGGTATCATTGGCTGTGACAACGAAGTTGAAGATGAACCCTCCAAGGAATCCGCCAGCAAGCCCGCCTAGGGAGCAGAAAAGGAGGCGTCTTAGCTCAGGCTTGATCAGTCCTATAGAAATGCCAACGCCAAGCCCCATGATCGACCAGCCAAACCCTCTGACCATGGCATTGGTGAAGGCGGAGGCTTCATCCGAGTGCAATGCTATGTAGATCGCTTGGGCGATATAGCCACTGGCGAAGCCTATGGCTACGGAGATGCCTGCGCCGATTAAGGCGTATCTGACGGCTTTCTCCTTTGATCCATAATAGACGCCTTCGCCAATGCCAAGGAAAAGTCCTAAGGAGAGGGCAATGAGCATTGCGAATAAGGCTGTTGAAACGTTTGCGGCAGAAATGATCGCTTCCTCGCGCTGGAGAGCAGTCAGGTTGACTTTTTTATTGAGCTCTTCGAGCTCTGACAAGAAATTTTTATATTTTGTGTCGTCACCTATTTGCTCTGGGTCATAATAAAAGTCCAGCACGTACTGCTGGGCATCCGCAAGCTCTTCCTGCCCCATCAATCTCAACATGGAAACGGAGCTTATGGGGCCATCCAGGGATTCGGACAGGGCGAAGCCTAACAAGGCGCCAATGAACGCCCAGAGGATGCCTTTGACCAAGATAGTTTTAAAGTTGATGCGGTTGCCTTCGACAAGCCCGCCATGAGACATCGTTTGCATTCGTGTTGCGCTTGGTGTGAATTCGATGTCCTGTAGCTCTTCGGCGGTGATCTCAAAGTCGTTGCCGTCAGTGTTTTCAGGATTTTGTTTTTGCGGCTTCGTGGGAGAGGCGGTCCAGCCTTCCTCGAAGGTTTCCATTTTTTCTTCTTCTTTGGGAGGGCGATCTCCGGCATACAAGTCAAGCGTTCCAACAGGGAATATGTGCTTGTTTTCCATGGCCCAATGGGCAGCTTCAAAAGACAGGGGGGAGTACGAGTTCCAGGACTTGTACTGAATCATGTCTCCTATGTTAATGATGATATCGGAGAGCGATTCGCCCGCTCCCCATATGTCGCCTATGCAAATCAGGCCATCTTTGAAATTGGGGTGCCAGATCGGAGTCTTGATCTTGCATACGGGCTTCAGCCTTGGATACTCCAAGTGCAAGAGAATCTCCGCTTCATGCCGTCCGAGGGTTTCAACGCTTCCGTCAGGCAACAGGCAGATGCCGTTGACAAAGTATGTTATTGTATATCTTTCAGGCGGCTCTGCGCCGATTGGAGTTACAACGATATTCTTATGCCCAGCAAAGTCTTTTTTGACCTGCTCCCAGTCAGAAGCGATCCGTCGCAATCTCGCTGTCATTTGAGCCCTCCTTACCGGTAGCAGGACTGATTTATGGCAAGCCTTGCCTCGCGGTTATCTAGCCCGCCCAGGCCAAAATTCATCTATGATGTTTATCGTCAAAGCTTTCGCTTTGGCATCAGGGTTCATCTTCATCGCGCGTTCGGCGGCAATCTCGGCGTGGCGTAGAGCAAAGCGCGTTCTTTTCTTACTTTGTATTGAACACCAGCACCGAATTTCCTATCGCTATCGAATCTCCTTGCCTCAGCATATGGCGGCTTGTCTTCATGCCGTTGACGACAGTGCCGGGTTGCGATCCTTGGTCAATCAGGATATATTTGCTTCCTTCTTGAACAATATCGCAGTGGTGCTGGGCTACGAGCTTGTCCTTGAACAGCGATATTGTGTTTTGGCCATCTTTTCCAATGCTTGTCGTGCCAGCGAAAACGAGATATTCTTTGCCTTCGAACTCGCCACGGACGACTTTGAGCCAGGCTTGTTTCGCAACCTGCTCCAAGAGGCCGATGCCCAAGCCGATCAGGAGCCCCATCATGATTATGCCAATTGCTCGACCAGATGTGCCAGTGTCGTTATTGCCAAAGCTGACTGCGTTGACAGCGAAGTTGAAGGCGAATCCTCCCAGGAAGCCGCCAGCAAGCCCGCCTAGGGAGCAGAAGACGAGGCGTCTTGATTCAGGCTTGATCAGTCCTATTGAAATGCCTACGCCAAGCCCCATGATCGACCAGCCGAGGCCTCTGACCATGGCGCTAGCAAAAGCGGAAGCCTCTTTTTGGAGCAATGCAGTGTAAATCGATTGCGCGACATGGCCGCTAGCGAAGCCTATCACAACAGAAATGCCCGCGCCGATCAGCGCGTACCTGACGGTTTTCTCCTTAGATCCGTAATAGGCGCCTTCGCCAATCCCCAAGAACAACCCCAAAGACAGAGCTATGATCATAGCGAATAAAGCTGTCGAAACCTTTGTGGCTGTGGCTGTGACATCCTTGCGCTCTTCAGCCGTCAAATCCACTTTATCGTTTAGCTTTTCGTAATCCCGCATGAATTCCTTGTACTTTTTCAAGCCTTCTACATCAAGCAATCCAGTGCCGTAATCATACTCTTGGACGAACTGCTCCGCATCCGCGAGCTCGTTCTGCCCCATCAATCTCAATATAGAATAGCTGCTTGTGGGGCCATCCAAGGATTCAGACAACGCGAAGCCAAGCAAGGCGCCAATGAACGCCCAGAGAATGCCTTTGACAAAGATGGTTCTAAAATTTATGCGATAGCCTTTTACAAGTCCGCGACGAGATATCGTTCTCATCCTGGCAGCGCTTGGCGTGAATTCGATTCCTTCCAGCTCTTCAGCGGTGATCTCAAAGTAGGTGTCGTTAGATGTCTCTGATTCTGTAGACGGAATCGGCTGATCGGAGGCTCGCCCCATCTCAGAAATTGATTTTGAAGAAAACGCGCTTGTCTCGCCTTTGGATGAGGGATCGCCAACATACAAGTCAACGGTTCCTACAGGGAATAGGTGCTTATTCTCCATGGCCCATTGCGCCGCCTCAAAAGACAGAGGGGAGAATGAGTTCCAGGACTTGTATTGAATCATGTCTCCTATGTTAATGATGATATCAGAGAGCGATTCACCCGCTCCCCATATGTCGCCTATGCAAATTTGGCCGTCCTTGAAATTTGGGTGCCAGATCGGAGTCATGAGCTTGCAAATGGGCTTTAGCCGTGGATACTCCAAGTGGAGGGTTATCTCCACTTCATGCCGTCTTCGGGTTTCAATGCGCCCGTCGGGCAACAGGCAGATGCCATTGACAAAGTAAGTTACGTTGTATTTTTCAGGCGGCTCTGCGCCTACCGGTATTACAACAATATTCTTGTGCCCAGCAAAGTCTTTTTTGACCTGCTCCCAGTCAGAAGCGATCCGTCGCAATCTCGCTGTCATTTGTTTAGTCCTCCTTCGCTGAAACCAGCGAACACTAATAAATGTTGAATAGCCGCCCGATCTTATTTGCCATTGTCTGCCCCCGCAGTTATCTCAGGCTGAAGCCTCAGGACATCGCCATCACGTATTCCAGCCTCTCTCAGCGTCTGAACCTCCAGCAGCTGGCGTCCGGTAACCTTATGGATGAACTTGTAGCTTATCTGGTTTCCGTCGGGGCCTACGGATGGCATGCTGATTTTTTCTATCAGCTTAACCATTATGATTCCGCACTTTATGTCATCGGGCAATCCGACTTTCTGTTCCTTGTTGCCTGTAGCGTCAACTATTACTACATTAACCTTTGCCATGCCAACATCTCCTTTCGAGTATAAAACCGGCGGGTCTAGCGAGGAAACAAGCCATCAAGGCTTCAAACCAGGCTTATTCTTGACGTCTTGAAGCCAGGCGAACCCGCTTCCGCTAGCGACAAGCAATTAGTGCAGAACCCAAAATTCCGCAATGACGCCGCTTTAATATTGCGAGTATCTTGTGTACAGCAGATCGTGCAAAGACTTGTGTTTCGTATAGAAGTCATTCTGTTTAGTTCT
>JAISWZ010000365.1 GCA_031270945.1 Clostridiales bacterium
CTAAATATTTCCGTCCTGCCAGTCTCCCACAAATTTGATTACGTCATCATAGGTCGGGGACTTTGCGTTTCTCACATAGTAGCCCGAGGTCGAGACGCCCAGCAGGAGAGAGTTGCCTGGATCTATGCCTAGCGCTTGGCCAAGGCAGAAGCCGGCGTTGAAGTTGTCGCCAGCGCCTGTTGTGAGAACCGGGTTTGCGCAGTAAGGGCCGTCCACATGGTAATACTGGCCGTCCGCCACGCAGCAGGCTTCCTTGGTTGGGTGAACAACCAGACAGTAGACGCCGAGCTTGTCGTAGGTGTCCTTTGTTGTCTGTTCCAGATCTGATGAGGGAGCGCCAACAACCTCTGCGATCTCGTAGAGCTCCTTCTTGTTGAGGCCAAGGATCGTCTTTGTGAGCGGGGTGTACCTGCCGATCAGATCCATGGCTGCCTGAATGTCTTCCTTTGTTCTCTTCTCCGGGTCGGCCAGGTCAAAGAATGCCACAGGCCTCTTCCCCTCTGGGAGCTTGGGAAGGACTTCCTCAACGATCCCTTGCCAGATCTCGTTCATGTGAGGAATCATTGTCCAGTTGACCATGCCTATGAGATCTGCCGATCCAATGAGCTCAATCGTCTTGTCCAACCCGCCAAGGGCTTTCTTGAACCCTTCCCATCTGATCATGCCAAGGAAGGCGTGCTTGCCAAGCATAAGCTTGCCATCGGAGAATTCCAGAGCGTCAGTGTGGCCGGGCTCGCCTATTGCGAAAGCGTTTTCCGCTTTCTCCGCCAGGGGCTGGAACACTGGGTGGATTGGATCTCCCAAGGCGCCTACATACGTGAGCTTCGCGCCGTACTCAAGCAAGGCGTTCGCAAGTATCGGGCCGTTTCCCCCAAGCTTGGTTTGGGCTGTGACAAGCTCGATGTTTGCTGAAAGCCCTGCCGCCTTGATTATGCGGTTTCCGAATTCCTCGATTGTGTCAATCCTCTTGTAGCTGGAGAAATTTTCGCGCTTGGAGACTACATGGATGATCTCGTCAACAAATCCGTCAACGCCTACTACCATGCGGAGCTCTACGCCCTTTTTGGCCGTGAGGGCCGCTTTCAGCTCAGACTTTCCGTACTCTGCCATAAATGTCCTCCTTTTTCTTGTACCGGCGCAAAAATATGATGGCCGGTATATTGTGCATTCTGAAAGCACCAGGCGCGGGCTTGCCGCATGTGCTCTTTGAACACATATGGGCTTGCTTCGCGCTGCAAACCAAGATTAAACATAGCGTTGCTATGATATGCTCGCGAGCGAAAACATTATTATAATCATTAAAATCATTTTTTCTTTCGCTTGCGGCAATCTTCAGTTCGAGCGAAAAGCGCTTTTAGTGCATATCCCAAAATTCCATTAAGGCGCAGAAAAATTCCTGGCGAATGCTTAAACTAGTTTGCTCGGGCTTCTGCGAGCAAACACCCGGAATTTTTCAAGCCATGGAATTGATTTTGGGATATGCTTTTTTCGCTCACCAGTATAGCAAGTTTCGTTTGCAAAAACAAGTGAGATTCACAACTTTTTAGATTTGGGCTTTTTGTCGTTTTATACTGCCCGCAGTTAAAACGCCATTCGGGGATTCCGCAAAAATCCAGCATGCCGCTCGCAGGTCTGCATGCAAAACCTTTGCCATACAAGCCTGGGCGGCTGGCCGCCCAGGCTTGTATGCGTGGAAAGCCTTGCCTATCAAGACGATTGCGCGAAAGTTCCCATGTAAAGCTGATAGTACTTGCCTTTTTGCTCCATTAGCTCTTCATGGCTTCCCCGCTCAATTATCCTGCCCTGATCCATAACCATTATGGCATTGGCGTTCTTGATTGTCGAGAGCCTGTGGGCTATGACAAAGACCGTGCGGCCTTCCATCAAGGAGTCCATGCCTTTTTGGACAATGGTCTCGGTTCTGGTGTCGATTGACGAGGTGGCTTCATCGAGTATCATGACTGGCGGGTTTGCGGCGGCCGCTCTGGCTATGGACAATAGCTGGCGCTGGCCTTGGGACAGGTTGCCTCCGTCCCCCTCAATCAAGGTTTCATAGCCGTTTGGAAGCCTGGATATGAAGTCGTGCGCGTAAGAGAGCTTTGCGGCGTTCACGCAGTCTTCGTCTGTTGCCTGAAGGTTTCCGTACCTGATGTTTTCCATCACTGTCCCAGTGAACAGGTTTACATCCTGGAGAACTATGCCAAGGGATTTCCTTAGGGCGGCTGTTTTGATCTTGTTGATGTTGATGCCGTCAAACCTGATCTTGCCGTCCGCTATTGTATAAAACCTGTTTAGCAGGTTTGTGATGGTGGTTTTGCCTGCCCCAGTCGCGCCAACAAAGGCGATTTTCTGCCCTGGCTTGGCGTGAATGGTGATGTTGTGAAGAACCGGCTTGCCTTCGTCGTATTCGAAATCCACGTCAGAAAGCTCAACCAGCCCGTTGAGCTTGGTGAAGGTAAGCGATCCGTCTCCATGGGGATGCTTCCAGGCCCATTGGCCGGTGCATTCGACGCATTCGACCAGCTCGCCTTTTTCTTCTTTGACTCTGGCCAACGTCACATAGCCTTCATCTTCCTCAGGCTTCTCGTCCATAAGGTTAAATATTCGCTCAGCGCCTGCCAAGGCCATTATGACCGCGTTGATCTGCATTGAGATCTGGCCTATGGGGCCTGCGAAGCTTTTTGAAAGCGTCAAAAATGCCGCAATCGCGCCAAGCGTGACTCCGCCAATCCCGGAGAGGGCAAAAAATCCTCCTACTATAGCCAAGGCAACATATTGAAGGTTTCCCAGGTTCCCCATTATAGGCATCAGAATATTGGCGTACTTGTTGGCGGAAGAGGCTTGGTTGAAGAGCTCTGTGTTAAGCTCCTCAAACCTGCTTTCGGCTTTATTTTCGTGATTGAAGACTTTGACCACTTTCTGGCCGTTTATCATCTCTTCGATAAAGCCGTTTATCTCGCCCAACGACTTTTGCTGGCCAATAAAGTAGGTCGCTGACTTTCCTCCAATCACTCTCATAACTATGAGCATGACTGCCACAAACGCGAAGACCAAGGCCGAGAGCGCCAGGTTTATCCGAAGCATGGCCCAAGTGACCGCAATAATCATAATAATCGATGAGAACGCCTGAGGCAAGCTCATGGACATCATCTGGCGAAGGGTATCCGCGTCATTGGTGAAGTGGCTCATGACATCGCCAAAGGAGTTCCGGTCAAAGTACTTGATTGGAAGAGACTGCATGGTCCGAAACATGTCATCCCGAATTGACTTGAGCATGCCTTGTGAGATGACTACCATAACCCTGTTGTAGACGTAGCTAAGGATGATTCCAGCGGCGTAGATCAAAGCCATCCGCAGTATGGCCATAAGGAGTCCGCTAAAGTCCCTTGACCCCGAGAGCAGGAGGGGCTGGATGAAGTCGTCTATCAAAGTTTGCATGAAGCTCGCGCCAGCTACGTTTGTGATCGAGCTCAAAATTATGGATGCCGAAACCAGGATAAGCAGCCATTTGTACCGCTTCCACATCATCAGCAAAAGCCGCTTCGCGGTTGAAAGGCTGACGCGGGGTTTTCCGTCAGGCTTGGGAGGCTTCATCGAAGTCACCTCCTCCGGTCTGCGATTCGTATACCTCGCGGTATATTAGGCTCTTTTGCATAAGCTCGGAGTGGTTGCCTACCGCTTCTATCTTTCCGCCGTCCATTACAATGATCTTGTCAGCGTCCATCACTGACGCCACTCTCTGGGCAATGATCAGCTTTGTTACCCCTGCCAGGTCTTCTTTGAAGGATTGTCTTATGGCCGCGTCTGTCTTTGTGTCAACAGCGCTGGTTGAGTCGTCCAATATAAGGATCTTTGGTTTTTTCAGAAGGGCGCGGGCTATGCAAAGCCTTTGCTTTTGCCCGCCGGAGACATTTGAGCCTCCCTGCTCTATGATGGTTTGATAGCCTTTGGGGAAGTCTCTTATGAATCCGTCAGCCTGCGCCAGCGTACAAGCATGGACAAGCTCATCGTCAGAGGCGCTTTCGTTGCCCCAACGGAGGTTTTCTGCTATTGTTCCTGAAAACAGCACGTTTTTCTGAAGAACCACAGCCACCGCGTCGCGCAGGGACTTAAGGGAGTAATCTTTCACGTTTTTCCCGCCAACAATGACTTCTCCGCAAGTAGTGTCGTAAAGCCTTGGCAGGAGCTGAACCAGCGTTGTTTTTGAGCTTCCGGTTCCGCCCAGGATTCCTACGGTCTCTCCGGACTTTATGTCCAGGTTTGCGTTAATCAAGCAGAGCTTATCCTTGTTGCCAGTGTAGCTGAAGCACACGTCCTTGAGCTGAATCGATCCGTCAGAAACCGAGCTTATTGGGTTTTCTGGATCCCCAAGGCTTGGCTTCTCAACCAGGGCTTCCACTATCCTCTCAGCCGAGGCTCTGGAGATCATTATCATGACAAATACCATGGAAAGCATCATGAGGCTCATGAGGATCTGCATGGCGTAGTTTACCAGGCTCATCAGGTCTCCAGTGGACAGGGTGCCGACAGTAATCATTCTGGCGCCTATCCAGGAGATTAAAAGTATGCAGGTGTCAGCGCAAATCATCATCAAAGGGCCGTTAAGGGCAAGCCTTTTCTCCGCGCCGCTGAAGTCGTCGTATATCTTCTGGGATACCCCGGAAAACTTCTCTATCTCAAAATCTTCGCGGACAAAGGATTTTACGACCCTCATGCCGCGCACGTTCTCTCTGACCACGTTGTTCAATCGGTCATATGTTTTGAAAACCCGGATGAATATGGGATGGGCAACCCTTATTATAAGAAACAGCCCAACGCCAAGCACGGGCGCCACAGCAAGGAAAAGGGAGGCTAGCGGCAAGCTCACGCCAATGGCCATGGAAAAGGAGAGCACAAGCATGGCAGGCGCTCGAACCGCCATGCGTATGATCATCTGAAAGGCGTTCTGGACGTTTGCCACGTCTGTTGTCAGCCTTGTCACAAGGCTTGCGGCGGAGAACTTGTCTACGTTCTCAAAAGAGTAGCCCAAAACGCTCTTGTAAAGGTCTGTCCTTACGTTCCTGGCGAACCCAGCCGACGCATACGCGGCGAAAGACGCGGAAAGAATGCCGAAGATCATGGAGCCAAAGGCGGCTAAAACCAGATATAGCCCCATCCTGTAGACGACGCTCATGTCGCCTTTGTCTATTCCGTTGTCAACTAGCCGGGCCATCAAGAAAGGAAGCAGGACTTCCATTGTAACTTCCCCAACCATGCAGAGTGGCGCCAAGATTGACTGGAGCTTGAACTGCCTGACGCATTGCGCTAGGCGTCTTATCATTTTCTTCACTCCCAAAAAACGAAAGGCCGAAAGCTTAAGCCTCAGGGCACAAGCCGCATGAGGCGCAGTTGCCTGAAGAGCACCCGAGCGAGCTTAGCCCGGTGTCTACACAAGAGTACAAAGATGGATCCATGGGGTATGTTGAAGATATCCCGTCAGATAGTATCTCTGCAAACTCCGATTCGTAGTCGAAGCGGATCTCGAAGCCTTCGACCACTGTCCTGTCGTCATCCATCGGATCTGGCCTTTCGATTGGCTCAAATACGCTTGGGCCGTCATCCCCTGTAACAGTAAGCCGTGTTGAGCTGGTGGCGATCTTTCTGACCCGCCCGTCCGGCTCGAAGGCCAAAGAGCAAATGTCAGCTGACAATCCAACAGCGCTGGGGTCGTAAGCGCAGATCCTGCCTATAGGCGTGTCTATCGGCACTGGATACGCTGGCTCCAAGGAGTCCAGCTCTCCGGTTTCATAAAGTGAAAAGCCGTTTCTAACCAAGACTGTTCCGTATATGGTCTTGACGTCTATCAGTTCTCCAGGTTGCAATGTCACGCTTTTCAGCGCTCCGCTTCTGTGGAAGGCAACGCCGTTTATCAGCGCGCTAAAGCGAGTGAACCCCAAGTCAAAGGAAAATGGCTCAGCCAGCTTTCTTTCCTCCGCCTCAGTCCAGAATCCGCTGATTTTCCCGTCTAGCGGGAAGAATCTTTTCAGCTCTCCGCTTTCATAAAAGGTGGCGAGCTCAGCAGGAAATGTGCCAATAGGCGTCTTGATCTCCTGTTGGGCATCCAAGGCCACAGCCTTCACCATCCCGCTTTTATAAAACTCCACGGAATACTTGTTCTTGCGCCGTGCTGTTTCGGTGCAGGCGGGAATGAGCCCTCCTGCTTGCGTCGGGAGCACGTTCTTTTCAGTCAGCCGTATCCCTTCCAACTCCCCCGTTGCAAAGCAGGAGACGTTTGAAACGCCGCCGAAAACGCCTGACGGCAATTGCAGAGTCTTGCTGTCCAGCATGATGAAGTTTGTCATGTATCATGCGCTTTCAAAAGCCATGGCAGACAGAGCCGCTTGGGCACCCCCGCCAAAAGACTGAGCTATCCCGCCTGGAACGTGAAAAGCCTGGGTTCAGGCCTTCCAGCGCTTGAATAAACATTTCGGGACATGACTTTAGTCTTTCTGGCAATGGGGAAAATATGCCCGGATTTGCCTGGATTGCCTTTAGTTTTTAGGCACAGTTTGCATATGGCGCTGCAAAGAGCGTTTGTTCGAGCTTTTGGAACAAACGCTTAGACACATGCTCAAGGATAAACCGGCTTTATGCTTAGCGCATATCCCCCAAAATAATTAAGGGCTCGGAAAAGCACTGAATATGCACCTAAAGGCGTCGAGGCTTGACTTGTCTTGCCAGGCTTTGGGAAAAGCGCTTCCCCCTTTCTGATTCGCGAACTCTAACGAGGTCGGATAAAGAAGCATTTTGCGGCGCATCCTGGAAATTTTGGCAAGTAAACCAATTCAGGACATGCATTGGTCTTGGAACCTTTCCTTTGGCAACACTTGTCACATGCAAAAACATTGATTGAATTTAACAATGTTTTCGTTGTAAGCGCATGCAAAAAGCGCATTTGGGGCTTGGATTGCCAAATCCTGCGCTTGGCTTTCCCGCAATAGCATTGCTTGCCTTGCCATTGCGCTCGTGGCATGCGAGTGTTTATTGTTTGTGATTTCACTCGCATGATACCGAGCGGTAATAGTATAACATAAAGTGGCAACCAAGAAAAGCGCCAATTCGAACACGTTTGCGATTATTTCCAAGGGGCGCGCTAGTTCAAGGCGAAGAATGTGTCATTTGCGCGAATCATGAAAATAAAATGAAAATGGGATCGCGCTGAGAAGCAAGCGCGACCTATAAGCTGGTTTTAAAGCGAACTATGAGTTGCAAGCGAACTATGAGTTTTTTAAAGCGAACTATGAGCTGGGTTTAGCGAACCATGACTTATGTATATCCTGAGCCGCTTTCGCGCGCGAAAGCGGCTGGGATTGCCCAGCCCGCCGCTATGCTGAAACAATGGACGCAATGGCCTCGGATATCTTCGTTGCAATATATGGATTGTTCATCGTGTACAGATGTATGCCGTCAACTCCATGGGCCAGGAGGTCCACGATCTGATCCACCGCGTATGCTATGCCCGCGTCTCGCATGGCTATGGGGTTGAACTCGTACCTTTCCATCATCTTAAGGAACTTGGCTGGAAGAGTCGCTCCGCATAGGGAGGTCATCCGCTCTATCTGCTTCCTGTTGGCCACAGGCATGATGCCAGCTTCTATGGGAACGCTTATGCCTAGAGCTCTGGCTTTGTCAAGGAAGTCGTAGAAAAAGGCGTTGTCAAAGAAAAGTTGCGTTATCAGGTGCGTTACTCCCGCGTCCACCTTTGTCTTAAGGTTTTTCAGATCCTCTTCCTTGCTTTCAGCCGCCGGGTGCCCTTCAGGATAGCATGCTCCTATCAGGTTGAAGCTGCCGCGCTCCTGTATGAAAGCGGCCAAATCGCTGGCATGCAAGAAATCCCCTGTGTTCGTCTCCCCTGGCGCCAGATCCCCACGCAGGGCCAGTATGTTTTCGATGCCCGCTTCCCTCAGGCTTTCCAGGAAGGCGCAGACATCTTCCCTCGACAAGCCGGCGCAAGGCAGATGCGCGACGCTTTCCATTCCGTAGGCATTCTTCACGGCAGACGCTATGTCTATAGTGGCCCTGCTTCCCGCGCTTCCCCCAGCGCCGTATGTTACGCTGACAAAATCGGGGCTTAAAGCCTTGAGCTGGGATATGGCCTGGTAGATCCCGTCTAGGCCAGCGTTCCGCTTTGGCGGGAACACTTCAAATGAAACCACTTGCCTGCGCTTGAACATGTCAACTGTCTTCAAGTCATTCGCTCCCTGAACGCCCGCTGGGCGCTTGTGATTGTTGATGCTTGGATTTTGCCCAAGCAGATCTAGAGTATATCAGATTTTAGCTCTTATTGCTAGAGCAAGCTTGAATATATGTGAGCGGGGCTTGGAGAGAAAACATTCTCGAAAAACTTATCGCGATACCGTGTTTTCTTGGCAGGGGAGGGTCTTCTGATAAAGATTACGTTGCTTCTTGTGATATGTTCGATTGATCTGATCTTTAGTGTGTTGCTGGCCGCGACTCTGGCTGGGTTGGGCGGTTTCTTGAAGCTGCATCCAGTATGCAGCGCTGGCTTTCCTGCGCCGTGGGATGTGCCGCTTGGCAACGCGGATAGTGGAGAACTGGCGCTTTGGACAGCTAGAGCATATCCCAAAATTATATCCGAGGCACCGGAAAAATCCGGGTGTTTGCTCGCAGAAGCCCGAGCAAACTAGTTGAAGCATTCGCCAGGATTTTGGCGATTTGCCCATGAACATCGGGCAAAC
>JAISWZ010000109.1 GCA_031270945.1 Clostridiales bacterium
CCTTTGGCACAGGTTCGTTGCGGAAACGTGAAGGTATCCTTCGCTGGGCTTGCAGGCGATAAACGAAGCGTGAAACTACTGAAAAACTGGCAGGAAGCCTTTAAATCCGCCTGGAGAGAAACAGACACGTATCAGGCGCGAAAGTAATTATATGGTATGCAAGTGGATGATTATGGTAATTTTTTGCCCTGTTTTTAATCCAAGCAATAATTTATTAATCCTGAGTTTCTGAGGTTCCGAGCTCAAGTGGTGATAATACTGAGCTAGTGATAAGGTGCCTTATACCTAGCTGGGTATAAGGCACCGGAAAAATCCGGCGTTGAAGCATTCGCCAGGATTTTTCCGGTGCCATTTCGGAATTTTGGGATATGCACTAAGAATTACTTCTCCATATTCTCAAAGCTTCTCTCGGGCAGTCCCGGCTTCGCCGCGACCCTTCTTTCTCTTTCAACCACTCTCATTGGGGCTCTGGCGTAGCGGTCTTCGAAATCCTCGGGGGCTTCGCCTGAGAGTTGGCGCCTGACCAGATCGTACATTAGCTGGGCCTGGGTTTCGTAGTCTATGACGACAGTGCCAAGCATTTTTCCCTTGGCTACCGCGTCCAGCCCTTGTGGGGTGCCGTCTATTCCTACGATGTTTGTGAAGTTGAGGTTTTCGGAGTCAACGTAGTCTATGACTCCAAGCGCCATGTCATCGTTGTTGCAGATAAATAGCTCGATCTGGCTTCCGTACTTGGCGAAGAATTCCTTGGCCAAGGCGGCGCCTTGGCTGCGTTCCCAGTTGGCGACTCCGCCATCGAGCTTTTCCACGGCTATTCCGGCTTCCTGCATGGCCTGGATCGAGCCTTCGGTACGGAGGATCGCGTCTTGGTGCCGGAACTCGCCTTCTATCATGATGTACTGGATAATTCCGTCGTTATTTAGATCCATGGATTCCGGGGAGGCTTTGCATGCGTTGGCGGCAATGCGCCCTTCCAGCACCCCATTCATGGTCGCGTCTGTGCCTACGTAGAACACTTTGTCCCACTTTCTCATGTCCGCCTGGACTGGCTCCCTATTGTAGAAGATGATTGGGACATCAGCTTCCATCGCCTGGTCTATGACGTAGGCGGCGCTTGTCCTGTCTACAAGGTTTACGCAGAGGATCTTGTAGCCCAAGGCTATGGCGCGTTCGATCTGGCTATTTTGCGTCGCCTGGCTCATCCCGGCTTCTTGGATGCTTAGGTATATGTTCTTGCTCTGCTCTTTTTCCGAGGCGTTAACAAGATCTCTGAAGGAGTTGTTCAGGTTGGAGATGAAAGTGTCGTCGCCCCTATACGCAAAGAGGCCGATCTTAAGGGTCTGCCCTTCCTGGGTTCCAGTGTCCGCGTCATAGGCTGCAAATCCCGCCGCGCCTGCGGCTATGACTGCCGCCAGCGCAACTATTGCCCAGTTCCTGCGCTTCACTCTCATCCCCCTATCCTATGGGAAACAGGATATTGACTATTGGCTCCTGGTACATGTTCGAGGCGTTGGCTCGAAGAGCCGAAAGCATGACTGATTCGGTATTCTTGCCTTCGGCTGCGAGAACTGCGGCTCGGAGGCTGAGGTATCCCGCGTCGTACTCGCTGTAGACGGCAAGGCCTGAGAGGCGGCCGCTTTCCAAGTATTGACGGGCGTATGAGTCATAGCCTATGCCGTAAAGGGCTGAGTTGACAGTCGCCACCTCGCAGAGGGGGACCAGGAGAGACTCGTCTATGACAGCTATCAACGTAAATGACTTGGAAGCGGCTTTGACGCTTTCGGGATTTGGCGCCGCTTGGCCTATGACGCAGGCCAAGCCGGCGCTTGTCAGAGCATCTGCTAGCGCGTCTTTTCTCTTCGCATGGTACGGCATCACTTCTTCTGGCTCAAGGATCAGGCAGACTTCGTTTTCGTCCTGGGCTATCCATTCGCCCAGGGTTCTTCCTAGCGCCTCGTCATCAGGCCCTACGTGGGCGCTTTGGCGTCCGCCCAGGGGTTGCATTGCTGTGATCAAGGGCGGCCTTTGGCGGAGCTGATCCAGGTAATCCTGGGCCAGGGCTGGATCTTCAGGAAACATTACTACGGCGTCTGTTGCCGCTATCTCCCTGTCCAAGTATTCCAGCTGGGACTGGGCGTCGGCGTAGCCGGAGAGGATGTGCAGATCTGCGTTAAACTCCAGGGCCGCTTGATCCATCCCTTTTGTAAAGCGATCACTGGGAGATCTCATCAGAACCGAGATGTTATAAATTTTTCCGCTTCGCCCGCTTGCGTTTTGCGCCATCATCGCGACCAGGATAATGGCGGCGACGGCCCAGAGGGAAACAAAAACCGCCCTGACAGAAAACTCTTTCATCATTTCACCTCGCCATGGGGGACGCACGGCATTCTCAAGCTGACAGTGGTTCCTACGTCAGGCTCGCTTATTATTGAGATGCCGTACTGGCTCCCAAAGTAAAGCGCTATTCGCTCGTGGACATTTCTAAGCCCTATGCCGGATCCCCGGCCCGGGAGGGAAGTGGAGTTCTCGATCAGGAGAGTTTCGACTTTTTCCCTGGGCATGCCGGGGCCGTTATCCGTGACTGAAAGAATCAGGTCATTGTCCTGAATCTCGGCCTTGATCTGGATTAGTCCGTCATCGTCTACCATGAAGTCCATCCCATGGTAGATGGCGTTTTCGGCCACAGGCTGGAGAACCAGCTTCAGCGTTGACATTTTTAAAGCTTCGTCAGAGGATTTGATCTCGAACGTAAACTTGTTCTTGTACCGCATGCTCTGGATCATCAAGTAGTTGCGCACGTGCTCGATCTCATCTGCCACTGTAATAATATTCTTGCCTTTTGAGAGGGAGATCCGGAAGAAGCGGGCCAGGGCGCTGACTATTTTCAAGGCGTCCTCAGGCTGGCCTTTTTCGATCATCCAGACTATGATGTCCAGGGTGTTGTACAGGAAGTGGGGGTTGATCTGGGCCTGGAGGGCGTTAAGCTCACTCTTCTGCTTCTGGGTCTGCTCCGCCACAATGTCCGCTGTCAGCTTCCTCATAATGTCAACCATGTGCTGTATGCTGTTTCCCAGCTGCTGTATCTCGTTGGCCCCTCCGATGAAGATCTGGGCGCTTTCATGGCCTTGCTCCAGCTCTTGGACGCTCTGCTCAAGCTTTTTCACTGGATCCGTGAGCTTCTCGGAGAGAGTCGAGTTGACCAGGATAATGATCCCAAAGTACAGCAGAAATATGAACATCAAGAACTGCACGTTCTGGAAAGCGTCCAGGCTCAGCCCCGTCTTTGGTATGACGCCTACAATGGACCAGCCTGTATACCCCGCTGATCTGACTATCACGTCGCTTGCGGCACTGCCTCTGTTGACAGTGTAGGATCCGTCTTTGTACCCTGCCAGCTCGTCGCTCATTTCCTCCCTGAGCCCAGAGGCTATGAGCTGCTGCCATGGGTGGTATATGATCTTTCCCGCGTCATCAACCAGGCATATGTATCCGCCCCCAACCAGGCTCATGCTGGAGAACAGCTCCGATATCCCGCTATACCTGAGATCCAGCAAAAGAACCCCTGTTTTGGCTGTCTTGTTTTCAGTGATCTCCACAGCGCAAGACAGGGATATGACCCAGCTATACTGCCCTTCCGTATCCATGAAGATGTTTTGGACAGACGGATAGGAAAAGTGCAGGTTTTCTGTCTGGGACAAGGCTTTGCTGAACCACGGCTCTTTTGTGACGTCAACCCCGGGCTTTAGCATGGCTGGAGGCGCGGTTGCCAGAATCTGGCCGTCAGCTGAGAAGACAGTGATGTTTTTTACGTACCCGCTATTGGCGTCATACAAGAGCTGCAATTCTTCCCGGACTCCCGAGTCTGCCAGATCCGCGTTCTTTATAGCGTAGAAGCTCACCGAATTTGACAGCCGGATCATGTCAGCCAGATAGGAGTTCAGGCTTCTGTTTATGAACTCCACCATGTTCTGGTTCTCTGAATGTATGGTATCCGTGATCTGGGCCGAAAACCGCAGGTAGAACGTTACGCCGGTCATTATTATGGCTATAAGTGCGCTGGCGGTGAAGCTGATGAATATCGTGTAGTGGATGCTGGAATTCTTGTACCAGAGGCCGGCAAAGCCCAAGGCTTTCAGAAGCTTTTTGACCAAGGCCCCGCCTCCTCTCGCACTGGTTTCATGAATTTGATTTCATGATTTTTATTTCATGATTTTGTGGCAAACGCAGGGCCAAAGCCCGGTTTTTGCCCTTTTTTATCGCTCTTTCCCGCTTTCAGGCGGGCATGTTTTCAAGCCCCAGCCTTAATATTGGGGATACGCTTTGTTTCTTCTCTACTTCTATTATACATTCTAAAAGCCCATTTTTCAATCACGAACCCGACCGGTACCGTGTCGGGGAGACCCCGAACCACTTCTTGAAGACGTAGCTGAAGTAGTTGGGCTCATCATATCCTGAAAGCCTTGCCACCTCGTAGGTCTTCATGCCGGACTGGCCCAAGAGCTCCACCGCTTTGGCCATTCGAAGACCTGTCAGGTGCTTGACATAGCTTTCTCCGGTTTCGTGCCTGAATATGGTCGAAAAGTAGGAGCTGCTCACGTGCAGGTGCTCGCAGACCCGCTCCACCGAGAGATCCCGGTCTGAGAAATGCTCTGCTATAAAGACCTTGGCCTTTTCGACCAAAAACTTTGGAACAGTCTCTCGCTGGGCGCTCAGGCTGGCGCCAAGCTTCAGGCAGATCCGGCAAAGCCTTTCCCTGGTGCCCTCCCCGAAGTCTCCAATCGAAGCCATGAAGCTTCCCAGATCTTCGTCTGTGGCCTCTTCGAGGCCATGCTTTTCGACTATTCTACATAAGACGCTAAGCAGGCTAAGAATATGGGCTTTTCTCTGCCAGCCCCCTAATTCCTTGGCTTTTTCCAGAAGTTCGTCAATGCAGTTGATGATCGCGCGATCTCCTCCGAACTTGATCGCGTAGAGAAGGCTTTCCTCTTCTCTCGCGCCAAAGGCGGCTTGGCTGATTTTAAGCATTTCCATGTCTTGAATGTATATGGCCTTTCCTCCGCCAGCCACTACCTTGTACTCGAGTGCAGATCTGGCTTCTTGGAACGACTCGTGGATCTCATCCAATTTTCGTCTGCTTCGGCCTATCCCTGCGGTCACTGTTACGTTTAGGGCTTTTGCGCACCAGGCGCATATGTCATCAGCAACGCTTGCAAGCTCCGCTATCGGATCAGGATTGTCCCAAGCGGTTACGGCTATGATAGCGGAGCTGGAAATGAAAACCTCATGTCTGCACCTGCGCTCAAGCCTTTCCTCAACTAACTGCTTAATGGACAGGGGAACCAGCTCCCAGGAGACAACAGGAGCGGCTTTCGGGTTTTTCTCGCATTCAAAAGCGACAACTACCCTGACATCGCCTTCTTTCATTTCAAGCCCGAACTTTGCCACCTGGGCTTCGATCTGGCTTCCAGGGACCGCTCCCCACATTAGCTCTGTTAGAAACCGCTCCCGCATTAAGGGCAGCGCCATCCGATAGCTCTCTCTCAGCCCTTCGATGTTTCTCTTCTGGTTGATCTCTCCGTCCAGTATGTCTTTGACTCGCCTTAAAACTTCGGATAATTCCGCTACATTCACGGGCTTTAGGACATACTCGACTACATTCAGGCGTATCGCTTCCTGCGCGTATTCGAATTCGTCAAATCCGCTCAAAACCACAACTTTCACTCCAGGGCACAGCAGGGCAAGCCTTCTGCTCATCTCCAGCCCATCCATGAACGGCATCTTTATGTCAGTCAGAACAACATCGACCTTTTCCAGCTCTGCCTTCTCCAAGGCATCCTGCCCGTTTTCCGCTTCTATCGCTTGGCTGTACCCAAGCGACTTCCAGTCGATCCGGCTGACTATCCCCTCTCTGGTATCAGCCTCGTCATCCGCTATTATTATCTTGTATTCCATTTGGCACCACCTGGTTGGCGTTTTTTAGG
>JAISWZ010000149.1 GCA_031270945.1 Clostridiales bacterium
GGATATGCTTTCGCTTCTATTTTTTCGGCTTTTCATACCCATCCAGGGCCAGGTTAAGGTAGTCCAGGAATGGCTTCATTGTGCTGCAGGCGTTTTCCATAATGCCAGGGAAGCTTGGAGACATGACAAGGCTGTCCGAAACCTGGAAATCCACGAACCAGCTCTTGTGCTTAAGGTATGCCGAATACGGATGCTTCATGCGGTAATCGCGAGGGACATACTTGAGGTTTACGCCCTTGAGCTCATAGGTGGCGGCGAATTTTGGGTTCTGGAGGATAGCCTCCAGTTCCTTCCCGTTTACGTCTATGTAATCGCGGATCAATTTGGTGGCCACCATTAGGTTGGTTGGAAACAGGCCGCCTCCTATGAAGGAGCGATTGCCAGGCGAAACGCTGATGAAATACCCAAGCACCTTTCCGTGGGGTATCACTTCGGCCAAGTATTGAGCGCGCTTAGGCGATCCGTCAAAGCGAGGATCAGAGTCCAAGACGACAACCTTCTCCATGCTGAGCCTGTCGAGGCTCTCTGGATCGAAATTCTCGATTCTGCGCATCATGGTGTTTGCGATGATTTCGAACTCATGATAGCCCAGCATGAACAGCTCTTTGTTTTCAAGGAGCCATTCCCTGTTATTGTTCGCTTCCCATTGAGAGAGAAACTTGAACATGTTTTTCATCTGAAGACTTCTTCCTTTTAGTAGATTGGCCGCAATGCGGCGCGTTGGCATGAGGCTAGGCAGATTGGCCGCAATGCGGCGCGTTTGCATAAGGTGCTCAGACAGCCCGAAAAAAGGGAGCTTCGTTTCGGAAAGCTGGCTTTGGCGCTAAAACTTATCCTTTGCTGACGAACACTTGTATCGTTGCCCGCCTCAGAACCCAGTCGGGACGCTCCGCTAACGACAAGAAATTTAAAAAACATGCCATTCGTCAGCATAGCTATAATCATAGCACATTTGTTATTAAATTGCAATAACAGACGGAATACGTTAGGCGTCGACAGCGAAAGGCGCCAAAGCCTGCCATGCCAGCGGCACCTGGAAAGCGGAATGCCAGCGCTTTTCGGAAACAAAAGCGCTGGCCAAGCTTTTGGGTTTATGATAAAATGTACTGGTTGGATTCAAGAGGGCATGGCGCTGGGTAAGGGTGAGAGGCCAAGCCTGTTGTTCAGGAAGTGATAGGGCTCGGATATACTGCAGCGAGGGATGTAGTGTCAGAAATGCTGTCGGAAAAATTAGAGCCATTTAAGGCATATCCCAAAACTCCGAATAGACCTGGAAAAATCCTGGCGAATGCTTCAACTAGTTTGCTCGGGCTTCTGCGAGCAAACACCCGGATTTTCCGGTGCCTCGGATATAATTTTGGGATATGCTCTTAAAGACGATTGTGGAGAAGTGCGAATCCAAGCGAGAAGGATTTGGAGGAAGTAAGGGATGAAGCGCGAATCCTAGCGAAAAGGAATTGGAAGAAGTAAAGGATGAAGCGGCAAGCTGAGGGGGGCTGAAATTTTGAAGCAGGAGACCGGCATGAGCATTTCTTCCATGCAAGAGCATGTGGGCAAGCTTAGCGATAGCCAGGGGATGGAGGTCTTGATGCTGCTCATGGAAAAAGAGCCGCGTCTCACGAAAAAGATATACGATCTGGCGATAGAGGTTGGCGAAACTGCAAAGGCAGTCGATGCAGATCAGGTTGCTGAAGAGATATACTCAGAGATTTACTCATTGGACGAAGATGTGCTGTACAGCCGTTCTGGCAGAACGAGATACGGGTATGTTCACATAGGGGATGCGTCTTACGAAATGCTAGAAGAGGCGGTGGAACCGTTTTTTGATGAGCTTAAAAAAAGGATTGCCGCTGGTCCTGACAAATCAGCAAAGGATTATTGCATTGGCCTTATCAGAGGGCTAAAGAAGAGTGATGACTGCAATACTGTAGTGGAGTATTCGCCGGACTCAATAAATGACTATATTCACAACGTTGTAAGGTTATGGGAAAGCGCAAATCCAAGCGAGAAGGATTTGGAAGAAGTAAAGGACGAGGCATAAAGCTGGCGGGGAACCCTGGGAATCCAGTGGAGCGGGGAAAGACATGGATAATTCCGAAAAGCGAGAGTATATTCATCAGTTAAGCATAGGGCAGAGGCTGGAAGTTTTGGACATTCTAATGGAAAAGGAGCCTCGCCTCACCCAAAAGATATATGACCTGGCGCTGGAGGTTGCTGAAGCCAGCAAGCGCAAAGTTACCAAGAGCCCAAAGACAGCTGCCAAGGTCCCAAAGGCAGTCGATATAGATGATGTGGCTGAAAAGGTCTACATGGCGATTTACTCGCTGAGAGCTGATGAGATGTACAGACGTTCAGGCAAGAAAAAGAAGGGCTTTGTTGAAATATGGGAAGCGGCAGACGAGATGATTGAAAATGCAATAGAGCCGTTTTTCGTAGAATTCAGCGAGGTGCTTAAGCATGGCTCGTCCAAGTCGGCAAAGGCTTACTGCCTCGGATTCATCAAAGGGCTCAAAAAGAGCGATGGTTGCAACGAAGTTGTCAGGTGCTTGGAAGATTGGATAGAGGGGCACTTGGATGACGTAGTAAGCGCTTGGTACAAAGTGCCACATAACGAAGATGACAATGAGGAAATCGATGCTGAGCACAATATATTTGATTTTGGCTAAAAAAGGAGACTTGAAGTGATTAAAAAAGAAATGGCAAGAGAAAAAAGGATCGCAAACGAGATAGTTGTGGACGCCGAGCCCGAAGAAGTGGCTATGGGCTGGTACTATTCCTTGGATGACAAGGTGAAGTTCCCCTTCAAAGCAAAGTGCATAGCTGAGGACAAGCGCACCCCGTTGAAGCTCGGCGAAGAACTAACGGTTGAGGGCATGGCAGGCGAGAATAACTGCCAGTATGACATGCTTGTAGATGTCAAATGGGGAGGCAAAACACTATCGGTGCCGCTTTCCGTCTTGGAGCCAGTGAATGCTGACGCTGACACAACTGAGATAGTAGGCGACTGGCACTACTGGGTGAAACGCGGGTATGTGCTGGTAGTTTAAAGCGAGCGAGACAGGAGGCCAGTTTGGATCCTGTCTCTTTTGTTTGCGGATGAAATGGCGAGAAATTTGGTTAGAATGGTTAAATTCCATGGTGCATTGTGGAATGAAATTGCCGCAGAAAGCATCATTTGCCATGGGATTTAACCATTGTTGCATTTTTTGCGATTTTGCTAGGGCATATCGAAAGGAGGAAGACGAGCTCACTTTTCTTGGCTAGGAAACAAATAGCATTTTCCAGGACCTTGGCCAGTTCAAACTGTTTGCTTGGTTAGAATGGTTAAATTCCATGGTGCATTATGGGATGAGATAACCCAGTGCAAGCATTATTTGCCATGGAATTTAACCATTTTTGCTTGTAACACGATCTCACCCAGCCGCATTTACTTGAAGCTGGCGGCCCATGTCATTGCGGAAGTGCTCAGAAGAAGAGTTTAAGTTCTTTCGCGCCGTACTGGTAGCCCAGGGAAAGAGGTATTGCTAAACGCGCTTCAGGATCCTGATTCGTTGGCGGATGTTGAAGGCATAAGCGTCTTCAGGGATCTGAAGACGCACCCGTTGCCAGACGAATTGAAAGCGCAGATCGCAGCTGAGATTGAGTATGCCCCCGACATTGACATCGAAGGGTTGGACATGCCTTGGGAGAGCGGGGGCGGCATTCCTAAGAAGTGCTTCCCTCGCCTTAGCCAGAAGTGCGTGTGGTAGGCGCACCGCTGCGAAAGGAGATTGATAGAAGACAAGGCAAAGACAAAAGGCAGAGCATAAAAAATGCGCGAATGTCAGGTGCACCGCTGCGTAAGGAGATTGATAGAAGACAAGGCAAAGACATAAGGCAGAGCATAAAAAATGTGCGAATGGCAGGTGCACCGCTGCGTAAGGAATTGATAGAAGACAAGGCAGAGCATAAAAAGGCTCTGCGTCTGCGGCGCAACGTCATAACCGGATGAGGCGTTGTTCGCAAAGAATGGAATCCGACATCCTATAAGAGGCAAGAGTGTCGTGCGCACCGCTGCGAAAGGAATTGGCAGAAGACAAGGCAACCATTAAAAGGTGAAAATGTTATGCGCACCGCTGCGCAAGAAGATTTGATTTAAGACAAGTAAAAAGGGCGCGTAAACCTACGCGTTTTTGAACTTCGCGGCTCCATATGGCGGCAGACTGCCAGATGATGGCGAGATCGAGGCGCTAATAGAAGTGTTTCGTAAAAACATCCTTACCGTGTCGAACGATCTATGTTAATATGTGGGAATCAATATCCCTTAGAATGAAATATCCACCATGGAATTTAACCATTTTTGCAATTCCTGCGATGTTGCTCGTCCATATCGAAAGGAGGAAGACGAGCTCACTTTTCTTGGCTAGGAGATGCTTGGCCAGAATGGTTAAATTCCATGGTGCATTATGGGATGCGATAGCCCTACGCAAGTATTATTTGCCATGGAATTTAACCATTTGCAGAACTTACGATCTTACCCAGCCATATACCAAAACCCAGGCCGCAAATCCTTGTCCCGTACATCCGACTCATCATAGGCACAAAGTCCTTGTCCCAAACATAGCCGCACCAAAAACTTAGGCCATCCAATGTAGCATATCCATTCGTTGGCGGATGTTGAAGGCATAAGCGTCTTCAGGAGCCTCGGCGCATTCCTGGCCCATGCAGAGTGCGTCTATCTCAGAAAAGTGAAGCACTCGCTCGATCTGGAAGAAAACCCTATATTCGATGATCTGAAGAAGCACTCGTAGCCAGACGAGCTGAAGGCAGAGATCGCGGCTGAGATTGAGTATGCCCCCGACATTGACCTCGAAGGGTTGGACATGCCTTGGGAGAGCGGGGGCGGCATTCCTAAGAAGTGCTTCCCTCGCCTTAGCCAGAAGAACGGGTGGCAGGCGCACCGCTGCGAAAGGACATTGATAGAAGACAAGGCAAAGACAAAAGGCAGAGCATAAAAAAATGCGCGAATGGCATTCGCACCGCTGCGCAAGAGGATTTGATTAAAGACAAAGCAAAACAAAAAACCACGAAAAAAGGCGCGTAACCACGCGCCTTTTTTCTTTGCACTACGTCCGTTCCGCCGTTTTGCTCTTGCGATGCTCAGGCTTGCCTAGCTTGTTCATCGTCGCGCAAAACTGCGTATACCGTATGCCGTCTGGGTTCTCTTGAATATATTCCTTCCAAAGCTTTTTCATGTTGAGCTGCTTGTCCGCGCATAGCGCCTTGTGCTTTTCGGCTACAGCCGCGTCGCATGGCCTGGGTGGATACAGTAATTCTGCCGTTTTCAAGTGCCCAAGTTCCAGCGCCATAGCGTATGTAATGCCAGCGTTCAGAGCCCTTCTAGCCACTTCTAGCACTGTGGCCCTTGAATAGCCGGACATTTTGGCAACTTGCCGTGAGCTGTAGCCTGCCTCGTGAAACTGGAGGATAGTAGTCACGACAAACGGATCTGTTTTTCTCACGTTGCACCTCCCTATGATTCAATAATAAATCATGGTTCGGCATATTTCAACAGGTAAATTTTGAATTTATTTGTCGCATCGTGTCGTGATATACCCAAAAATCGCGTTTTATATGCTTGGAGCCGTTGCTGAGGCTTGTCCGAACTCACTTGTTCCAACCAGATCGCAGCGCTAAAACCCGCTCACATGTGCCAGTGCCATTTGTTGACACGCCGGCGCTAGAGGGGTAAAATAAAACATATCCCAAAACTATAGTATCCAGCCTTGCGTTAAAGCGGGATATACCAAAAACAACACCAGATCCGGCTTCTCAGGGGATCTGCAACTCAAAGCATAGGTGGGAAGATAAATGAGTGACTTGGGCCACTATGGCCAAACAGAAAAACCGCGCCACAAGAACCTGAAACAGTTAGCGCTTGACGGCACTCCGCCTGTAGGCGTATGGGTCACCATCCCAAGCCCGTATATCATCGAGTATGCGGCGCTGGCTGGGTTTGACTTTGTAAGTCTCGATCTGGAGCATCACTTGTATAGCGTTGAAACAGTTTGCGACCTGATCAGAACTGCTGACGCTTGCGGACTTGCCGCCATAGCCCGCATTGCGGATAAGGCAAAAATTCTCCCGCTTTTAGACTTTGGCCTGGCAGGAGTAGCCATCCCCCATGTGCGTTCCGCCGCCCAAGCAAGAGAGCTGGTAGAAATAACTAAGTACAGGCCTGTAGGCCGACGCGGCTTCAATAACGCTGGACGCGCCCATAACTATGGCCAGATGCCCTTTGCCGAATACGCCAAGCAAGCGGCTGACGAGGTTACCCTGGCTGTTCAGATAGAAGATCTCGAAGGGCTTGAGAATGTAGAAGAGATCATGGCCGTTCCCGGCATCGACCACCTGTGGCTAGGGCCTGGAGATCTTGCCATGGACATGGGGCATCCCAATGACGACAAGCATCCCGAAGTGTTAAAAGCCCTCAAGCGCATCACTGATGCCGCTGACAAAAACGGTGTCACTTACCTGGGCACAGGCGCCCCAATAGCCATAGTAGATGACAAGACATACCTGATTCGCGCCTTCACTGAAGCAAGGGCAACTGTTTATGAAAAAGCGAAAGCAAGCTACGAGAGCGATAGAAAGCGCTATGCCGAGGCTGGACTGATCTAGGAAAAACAAAAAGAAAGCAAAAAACAAAAAATAAAAAAACAAAAAAATAAAAAGACAAAACCCCCTCGCGAAGCGAGGGGGCTAGTGTTCGTCTGTCCTAAACTGTTCCTGGATTGCCAAGATATATGGACAAGAAAAAGATTTTATGGTATCATTAAAGCATGCAAGGCGTATGCTTGCAGCGAAAACATCCTAAAAAACAATTCTTTGGTTTTCGCAGCGAGCCAGCTCCACGAGAGGGGAGAGCAGATCTTTTCTCTCAGCGCAATCAAAAAACTGGAGGGTTAACATGGCTGAAACAGATCCAGCACGGGAAAGAAGAATAAGAGACGAGATTCTGTGCGACGCTTATGGCCAGTACGAGAAGGCCGAGTGTTGGCATTCATACCTGTCAGAGAAGATCAAGTTTCCGTTTACGGCAGAATGCATATCAGAAGGGCACAGATCGCCTTTAAAGCTGGGCGAGAAAGTGAAAGCGCTGTACATGTCGGATGACTATGAAGACGACATGCGAGTTACTGTGCAGTGGAATGGCCGGATATTTGATGTCCTGCTCCTGCTGTTGAAACCAGTTGCCGTTGATCCAGTCAAATACATGGAAGACAATGAATACGACGACGATGATGAATACGACGAGGATGATGAATACGACGAAGACGAGGAATACGAGGATGAGGAATACATAGACGAATACTTTGACGATGACGAGGATGAAGACAACGACACTGCTGAAGCGATAGAGGACTGGCACTACTGGAGAAGCAGGCAAATACTGTAGTTTCAACCTCCTTGTCAGCTCGGCAACAGACGCCCAGGCAGCATTGCAAAACCTTTCAATTCTAGGCATTTTAGCATTCGCATGTTGACAATATGATTTTCCTACATTATAATCAAGATAGATAGTCAAAATAATCAAGATAGATAGTCAAAATAATAAGAGCTTGAGACCGGCTTGAATCGTAAGCAGTTAGGCAAATACGGCATCTCTGGAAATTTGAGCGAGTGTGATTTCGTTAGCCCTTGGCTAGCGCTGATCCTTTGAAAGGCTTATAGCTTCTCAAAAAACAGAAAGGAGGCCTATTTGTGAAATACTGCAGCGACTGCATGAGGTTCTTTGAAGGCAATAAGTGCGAGTATTGCGGCAACAAGAAGCTTCGCGAGCTAAGCGGCAATGATCCTGTGTACTTGCTTACCCAGGACACTGTCGCCGCTTCAGGGATAGAAGACATCCTGAAGCAAAACGGCATCCCATGCTTGAAAAGGGGCATGATAGGGGAAGGCGCCATAATGAAGTTGGGGTACATGTTTGAGAGCTACCAGTTTTTCGTGCCTTACGCGGCTTACGAAGCGTCAAAGGAGCTGCTCTCAAACTTTCTTTAAGCCGGAGGCGATTCTGGAACGAGTTGAGATGCGGGGCATTAAGCCCTTAGGCTTGGAATGACGCTTGATCACAGAGGGGTGGGGGGGGGGGCCCCCCCCCGGGGTTTTGTTTTTGGGGGTGAATATCCCCTTTCGTTTTTTATTTTGTTTTTAAAACTGGGGGGTCCGCGTTCGCCCCACCCCTCTGTTTTGCTTTAGGCCTTTAGCTTTAGAAAGGGCGGACGTTTCAAGGGCGTAAGAGGCACCCATTTACGCGCCCAGGGGGGCGCTCATATCGCGCAAGAGGCGCTCATAATAAGCGCCCCTGGGCGCATAAAAGATTGATACAATAGGCTTTTTCTCAATTCTGCCACTGGTTTGAGGGTGCTGGCGCCAGCATTGAAGTGGGGAAGATTGAAAGAAAATAAAAGAGTTTCATTTTCGGTACTCTGCACAAACATTTAGAAATTTTGCTGTCCTGGTTGTCGCTTTTAGCTAGAAGAAGACAAGCAGGGTTAGGGCCTATACCTGATATATGCGATCATAAACCGGATTTGCTGATGATCTTTTAATGCGTCTTTAATCTTGTTCCATAAATTTCAACCAGATTTCGTGCCGATTGACTGTTGACTTTTGTTTTGCCATCTGTTATCATCTATTCATGCGAAGGCGCAAACCATTTGGTTTGCGCCTTTTCTCTTTTTTCGGGGCCTTCTGCCGGGCTTAGCCTTGGCGGTTGATATATGCCTCACCTGGTTCACGCCAGCGAAGCTATTGGGGAGGACGGCAGAGCCCCAGCGCCCAGGATTAGGGCAGCTCGATCTGGAAAACTATTTTCTATTAGGAGGTAGAGTATGGAGTTTAGTGGAATCAACACGTTGTGGGTGCTCCTTGGAGCGGCTTTGGTGTTCTTCATGCAGGCCGGTTTCGCAATGGTCGAGACTGGATTCACAAGAGCTAAAAACGCTGGCAACATCATAATGAAAAATCTGATGGATTTCTGCATCGGCTCGCCGCTCTACTGGCTGGTCGGATTCGGAATCATGTTCGGGAGCAGCGGAGCGATATTCGGCTCGCTTGACCCGATGGTGAGAGGAGATTATTCAGCTATCCTTCCCTCAGGGGTTCCGCTGTACGCATTCCTCATCTTCCAGACCGTGTTCTGCGCGACTGCTGCCACAATCGTTTCCGGAGCCATGGCTGAGAGAACGAAATTCTCTGCGTACTGCCTCTACAGCGCCGCGATAAGCCTGATAGTATACCCGATTTCCGGGCACTGGATATGGGGCGGCGGCTGGCTTGCGCAATTAGGCTTCCATGATTTCGCTGGATCAACTGCTGTTCACATGGTCGGAGGCGTAGCCGCCTTGGTAGGCGCCATCATCCTCGGGCCGAGACTTGGAAAATACAACAAAGACGGATCAGCCAACGCTTTCCCAGGCCATAGCCTGACACTTGGAGCTCTTGGCGTATTCATCCTTTGGTTCTGCTGGTTTGGATTTAACGGCTGCTCAACTGTTGGCATGGAAGGCGACGCTATTGTTTCCGCTGGAACCATTTTCGTTACAACCAACCTGGCTGCCGCTGTAGCGACATGCACAGTTATGATTTTCACCTGGGTTCGCTACAAGAAACCTGATGTATCCATGACATTAAACGGCTCACTTGCTGGACTAGTTGCCATAACCGCTGGTTGCGACGCTGTATCTCCGTTCGGCGCTGCAGTGATAGGCATAATCGCTGGTTTTGCTGTAGTCTTCGGCATTGAGTTCATAGATAAGAAGCTTAAGATTGATGATCCTGTTGGAGCTATCGGCGTACATGGCGTCTGCGGAGCTCTTGGAACTATACTTACCGGGCTTTTCGCTCTTGATGGCGGCTTGTTCTACGGCGGCGGATTCGCAATGTTCGGAATCCAGCTCCTTGGAGTTGCAGTAGTTGCCCTTTATGTTGCTGTTGTCATGTTTGTTATCTTCACCATCATCAAGAAGACCATCGGTCTTCGCGCTTCTGAGCACGAAGAAATCGTTGGGCTCGATGTCACCGAGCATGGCTTGGTTTCCTCGTACGCAGATTTCGTATTCTCCGCTCCCGCTGGCGCAGTTTCCGCTTCTGGAACTATTCCGGTAGAAGTTGTTGAAGAAGAAAAGGCTGTTCCGCTTGGATCAAACAAAGAGAATGCTGAATTCACGAAAGTCACAATCATCTTCAAGCCTGAATACCTCGACATCCTGAAGAAGGGCATGAACGACATCGGAATCACGGGAATGACTGTAACAAGCGTTCTCGGGTATGGCCTCCAGAAGGGCCGCACAGACTACTACCGCGGAATCAAGATCGAGGTTCCGAGCTTGCTGCCTAAGCTCCAGATGGATATAGTCGTAAGCGCTGTTCCAGTAGAATCTGTTGTCTCAGCCGCTCAGAAGATCCTTCACACCGGCCACATCGGCGACGGCAAGATTTTCGTCTACAAGGCCACCAACGTAGTGAAGATAAGCACTGGCGAGCAGGGCTACGCCGCGTTGCAAGGAAAAGACGACCTGTAAGATTCAGGGTGAAATGTAAATATGTGAAACTAGCCGGCTGGCTGATTTCAAAGGTAAATTGGTATACAAGAAGGCCTTGGGCTTGGAGCCCAAGGCCTTCTTGGTATATCCTCTTCAAGCTCATCCGCCTCTGGGTAATTCTCAAGCAACCATTCTGCTTTAGCGACATAAGCTCTGCCTCAAACACAGCAGAGCTTATTTTTTGCTGAATGCTTAGACCATGCTGATTTAAGTTGGATTTGCCTCATCAAGATATAAGTTGAGATATTCGTTGCTTAAGCTAATTCCTTTCAGCACTTTTCATTCGTTAGAAGTATCTCTGGAAATTCTTCTCTAGTGTGAATGCCGGTCTCAT